>JAPJMW010000042.1 GCA_026461505.1 Beijerinckiaceae bacterium | reverse complement strand
TGGTCAAGGTCTTGGTGCAAGTGCCATTGCCCAGCAGTTGGGAATTAGCCGAGCATCCACCTATCGGATTATTGGAGAGATAGGTTCAGGCGAAGCCAATTGAAACGAAACTACTAATAGGTAGGGGGTCCGTTTCATTCCATCACTTGGGTAGAACAAAACACCACCCATTGACGCCATATAGGTCTGCTGTAAGTTATTGATATTGCATCAATAGCAGTATCAATTGCGGTAGAACTGGGCTTCTCGGGTGCGCCAATAAATTAAGTAAATAAACATTTTATTTCAAGACGTTAGAAGACATTCACCAATCTTCTTTGGGGAGGATATTATCTAATGACGAGATTTCAGACATCAGATAGGCATCAGACTAGAAGAAGTTTATGCCTGATCGACTCGGTCAGTTCCTTGCGGATCAATTTTGAACAAGCGGGGGGAGAGGACCTGGAGTTTAGCTACTTGCTCAGGCTAGGGGCCAGAGAAAATTTATAAAAGCTAATTGAATATATGACGACAGCGAATACAAGCTTATCAGTAGAGTGAAAAGCAGAGCTTAGACGGATTGTAAAATTCGCAAAATCCAAAAAGTTATTGTAATTTAAAAAAATACGTATAACATTTTCTGAAAGTATAACGTTATACTTTTTATAAAAATGCTGTCTCAAGAATCATAGTTATGAATTTTTCTTGGGAATAAAGCTTTAGCCTTTACAGTGGGGAGGACGGTTAAAAATGAAAAATTATATTCTAAAATTATCTTCAATGATCGCGGCGTCGGCGCTTGTAATTGCAACGTCAGCAGCATTTGCCGAACAACGCGATATTTTGAAAGAGGTAACAGATCGCGGTGTCATACATATAGCCACCGCTTCCGATGTTCCGCCATATTCAACTTTGGGCGCCAATGGAGAGCTACAAGGTTTCGATATCGATATGGGTAAAATGATTGCCGCCGAGTTGGGCGTCAAACCCGAATTTTCGATAGTTGACGGACCAGGGCGTATCACTGCTCTGCAAACTGGAAAAGCCGATATTGTAATACAAGATTTTACGGCTAATTTTAAACGCTCTCAGTCCGTTTCGTTTACTGATCCATACGTTGTGGTCGGGATGGTTTTTTTTACGCTGGCAAAACGAACTGAAATTAAGACTTTAGATGACCTAAATAAAGAGAGCATGAAAATAGGTTTCGGACGCGGCGGTTCACAAGAAACGCTTGTGCCTGCAGCCGCACCTAAAGCATCAATCGTTAAATTCGCCGGTATGGCTGATACGATGGAAGCTTTGGACTCGGGTCGCATTGACGCAACCGCAATTGACAATATTGCCGCGGCTGGATTTTATGCAGGTAATCCCGGAAAATATAAAGAGTTACCTGGCCGGTATTCACGGGAAGACATCGCCATCGGCGTACCTAAAGGTGATTTCCAGTGGTGGCTGCTAATTAATTCTTGGGTTAGGGACTTCAATCTGTCGGGTAAAAATGATGCGTTATATAAGAAATGGTTCAACGCAGAGCGTCCAAAGATCTTTGAAGTATACTGAGTAAAAGTAAAAAAACTGTGGGCGGCCTTCTGGCCGCCCACAGTTTTTTAGATCACTTGATCTAACATTCGGACCCACTAAAATGTATAATTTTAACCTTTTTTTTATTTTTCCTTATCTCGATAGTCTACAGTGGGCTATCTGGAATACTTTACAAATTAGTGTAACAGCAACTTTTTTAAGTATTATTTTTGGTGTTTTAATGGCGCTCGTTCGCCTCAGCAATTATAAATATCTGAGATTATGCGGAGTATTTTATGTTGAAGTTGTAAGAAATATGCCGATGGTGGTTCTCCTCTATCTTATATTTTTTGGACTTCCATCATTCGGTATAGTGCTATCTGGATATATTTCTGGACTAACGGCTCTTACCATGAACAGTACGGCATTTATGACGGAAATATTTAGGTCGGGCTTTATGGCTGTTTCGAAAGGCCAATTCGAAGCCGCACGGGCTCAAGGCATGACAAACACTCAATTATACCGTTTCATTATTTTACCTCAAGTATTTCGAATATCTTATGCTTCATTGGGCAATCAAATAATTGGCGTCATAATGGGATCTTCAATAATGATGATTGCGACGATTGAGGAAGTAACGGCATGGATGTTTAATACAGGATCGATTAATTTTCGTTATTTTGAGGTCTTTTTTGTAGGAGGCTTAGTCTACTTCGTACTGTGTCAAACTGTAAATTTGGTTCGTAATGCACTTGGAAAAATTATTTTCAAAACGGCAGCTGCAGGAGGGCCATGGTGATCCTCATTGATTATAGTTTTCTTCTGATACGAGGTCTTGGAATAACATTATGGATAAGTTGGGTAGCATTACTCCTGGCTGCCTTGATTGGTGCTTTAATTGGGTTGGGCCGAACGTCAAAACGCTGGTCTATTCGATTTCTAACCGGTGTTTATGCAGAATTTTTTAGATCTATTCCGGTGCTTGTTACCTTATTTTTCGTATACTACGGGTTAACTTTGTTAACTGGGATAAATTTATCAACTTTTGTAGCAGCTACAATTGCTTTGGCCTTAGAAGGTAGTGCTATGATGTCTGAAGTAGTAAGAGGCGGCTTACAAAGTATAGCAAAGGGACAAAGAGAAGCTGCTTTATCCACTGGCATGAAAGCCTGGCAAGTTGAGTTATTCATTGTATGGCCGCAAGCAATTCGAGTGATGATACCGCCCGCCGTTGGCGTATATGTTTCGACATTAAAAGCGTCATCTCTTGCGTCAGTAATAGGATATGTTGAATTAACGAAGACTGGACTTTTAATTCGTGAATCAGTTCGAGGGCACTCAGGAAGTTTATTAATTTTGGTAGTTATCGCCACTATTTATGTGATCATCAACTTCGCCATATCAAGGCTTGGCGCAATGCTCGAAGAGAGGAATAATTTTGTCAACTGAACCGGGGCTATCAGTCATCCAGACTGATCCAATACTTCGTGTCGATTCTGTCACTAAGAGCTTTGGCAAAAAAATTATATTTAATAATATCAGCTTTAATGTACAGGCCGGCCAAGTGGTCGTAATAGTTGGACCAAGTGGCACTGGAAAATCAACTTTCTTGCGGTGTGTAAATGGTCTTGAGGATATACAATCAGGTCGCATAGTCTTTGAGGGCGACATCGTTAATGCGCATTCCAAAAATATTGTTTCGCTTCGAAAACGCATTGGTATGATTTTTCAAAACTTTAATCTTTATCCACATTTAACTGCGCTAGAAAATGTTACTCTTGCCCCGATGAAAGTGCTCGGAGAATCACGAAAACTTGCTGATGAACGGGCAATGGATATGTTTCGAAAGGTCAGGCTTGAACACCGAGCGAGCGCCTATCCAAGTCAACTTTCTGGAGGAGAACAGCAGCGTGTTGCAATAGCTCGTGCTTTAGCGATGAACCCATCATTGATGATGTTTGATGAACCAACTTCAGCCTTAGACCCGGAAACAGTCGGTGATGTATTGGCAATTATGGAGGAGCTAGCGAGAGATGGTCGAACGATGCTCGTTGTCACCCATGAAATGGGTTTTGCTGATCACGTTGGAGATCGTATGATTTTTATGGATGGTGGAACTATCATTGAAGACGGACCACCTTCTGAATTATTAAAAAATCCAAAAGAAAAAAGAACACAACAATTTGTCAATTCGGTTCTTCGTCCCAATTAAACTCAAGACAATGCAAAAGAAATCTGATTTTTCTCAGATTCATAACTTCTCTTCATAGGTAACCATCCTGGTATTTAATGCTGCCCTGAAAAATATCATATTTTAGACTGAGGCGTCAGCCATTTTTGAAAGCTGATCCTCGTCAATTTCAACGCCAAATCCCGGCTGCTTTGATAAAATTCCATGGCCGTTTTTTAGCGTTACCCCGCCAACAAACGGAGATGATGAGAAAAATGTATGACCTTCTCCATCGAGAGGGTAGTGGACCTTAATCGTCGATCCTAAATGGCACAGCATCGTATCACCTAAAAGAGTAAAAGGCATTGTGTCTAAGCTTATTCCAATACCGTTCGCTTCACAGATGCTGACTATTTTTTGGGCCTGCCATAATCCACCTACGCGATTAGGCTTTAAAACGACTCTATCTGCTGCTTGAAGCCTAACAATTTGTATCATTGCTTCTGGCGAGGTAACGGCCTCATCTAAAACCATGGGAAATGGCAAGCGACGCCTTATAAAAGCATGACCTGCTATATCTAAATGATGAAGAGGTTGTTCAATTGCCAAATTAGGATGAAACGCTTCCCTTAAAACACGCTCAAAAATACCAATTGTAATTTTAGGGCTAGCCAGAGCTTGATTTGCGTCTACGTCAACCTGAATAGAGCCCGGTAAGCGCGATACGACACCAATTATTTTTTCAGCTTCTTCATCAATAGAAGATTTAGAAAAACCTTCCCGCCTAATTTTACCTCCAATTTTTAGCTTCAAACCAGTGAAGCCCTTATTCATATAGTACTCGCAAACGCTTAAAAGTTGCTCGACGGAATGACCGTGCATTTGAGTTTGTAATTCGACTTCTTGACGAAGTGCCCCGCCAAGTAGTTCGTAAACAGGACAGCCATGGACTTTAGCAACAAGATCGTAGATAGCCATGTCAATTGCCGCTTGAGCTGGACGGCATCCCGGGACACCTATGCTTGCTACGGATTCCATTTGCCGATGAATATCGGCTATATTTAGCGGGTTACAACCTATCAAAACCTTTCGAAACCTCTTAAGCCAATCGAGCATACTCCCGATTCCATGGCCCAAGTAATGCGGTAACGTAGCTCCATCACCAAAACCTTCAAATTTCTCATCCGTAAGAATTCGAACAAATACTGTTTCCGGAGGAGCGTAACGCTGAGCAGCAAGGGTTTCAGCAGACGCACCCTTATTTTCGACTGACGAGGAATCAAAGCCCAGAGCAGATCCCACTTGGCCCATGGTCAGACTTAAGGGAATTAGGTCAATACCCGTAATTATCATAATGGATAATCCAATGAAAAATTAAAATAGCAGGCACTTCGTTTTTTGAAACGAGTTATATATGAAGTAGAACGTTATACGTTGACGGGGCGAATTTCAAATACTAAGTTTGCAAACGGCTTAATTATTTAAACCTTTAAAAAAAGACGCGCAGGCTCAGTAATCAAAAAAACATTTGGAACTTATGAAACAGCGAACTAAGTCCATAACGCTAAAAGATGTAGCTGCAGCGGCAAATGTTTCGGTAGGCATGGCTAGTCGAGTACTTGGCAGCTATGGGTCTTATAGTGAAAAAACCAGAAAGTCTGTTTTGAAGGCTGCAAAACAATTAAATTACAGAGTAAATGGTATTGCGCGGTCACTGCGATTAAAGCGTACACAAACAATCGGCGTAATGGTCAGTGAGATTGCCAGTTATCACTGGACTGTTTTTGTACAGGGCGTTGAAGAGGCAGCCCACCTTGCTGGTTATAATGTATTTATTTGTAATACAGCAGACAGTCCTGCCCGAGAAAAAGAATATTTGAGCGAATTACGTAAGCGGGGAGTTGACGGCATTATCGTTTCGCCTCTTACAGAAAACATTAGTCTTTTTTCTGACGTAGCTGAAACTGGGTTTCCAATTGTTTTAATTAATTGCAAAATCAACAATCGAAATATACCAAGTATTAGGTCGGATGACAGACAAGCAGCATGTGATGCTGTAGTTTACTTAAACTCCATTGGGCACGAAAGAATTGGTATTGTTGCCGGATCGCAATTAATTGAGACCGGCCAAAATAGGTTAGGCGGTTATCGCCAAGGTCATGAATTAACTAATCTTTATTTCAATGAAGAGCTTATCGCATATGGCAATTATGATAAGCAGAAAGCTTATGATGCAACTCAAAAACTGATTACAGGGAAAGTTCTGCCCACAGCTATCATTGTCTGCAGTGAAATAATGATGGGATCTGCTTTACAATGCCTAAAGCATCATAACATCAATATTCCATTAGATTTAAGTTTAATTGGATTTGATGATCCTGATTGGGTTGATTTTTTTCAACCCGGAATAACAACACTTAAAGAACAAAGATTTCTAATGGGTAGTCTAGCCAGTGATACTGTGATTGCCATCATTGAAGCTAACTTAGACAACGAAAAAATCAGAAAAGATATCCTGTTGCGTACAGAGCTAATTATTCGCGATTCATGTGCAGCACCAAAAAAAGAGTCACTAAAACAAAGTTTATAAAACCTGAAAGTATAGCTCACGATGTTTATTAAAAAATACAATAACTATATCTTTTGTGCTAATAATTATACGTCGAATATAAATATATCTATCGGAGTTTTACAACGACAACAAAATCATAATTTTATAGATGTCACTCAGTCTATTTATCGCAGAGGTTTAAGTTTTATAACATATAATCAAATCTATAGTAAAATTTGGAAAGCTTAAAGTTATGAAAATTAAAAATATAGATTTTTTTCTAATTGATGTAAAATTAGTTAAAAATAAAAGCGCTTTCGATAACCGGGAGGCAATAATCATTATCATTCGAGCTGAAAATGGATTAACAGGCTTTGGTGAAGCTGCTTCTATTTCTGGTCGAGGTGAACAAGGTTTAGCTGGAATTCTAGTCACGCTAAAAAATTATAAAGATAGTATAGTTGGCCAAGAAGCTTGCAATATTAACTTATTGCATCAGATACTCGATAAAGTTGACGATCGTTTCCCAAACAATTGCCCCACTGCAAGGGCAGCAATTGATATGGCCATTTTTGATATTATTGGGAAACATCGTAACTGTTCTGTACATCAAGTTTTAGGTGGCGCATATCGTAAACGAATAGAATTAATGATTCAAATTGACGGAGCTAATGTAGAAACAATTGTTGATAACGCGAAAAGAGAAATTGCGTCTGGTTATCGAGGTATAATAATTAGGTTAGAGTCATATGCGGATTCAAAATCATTGGCAGTTACTACAGCTGCAAACACTAAGTTATTAATCGATATTCTGGATGCGGTAGGCAATGATATTTACGTTTGTGCTGATGCACAACAGTCGATGGAAAACCCTTCACTAGTATGCAGAATGTTTTCCGATATTTTTAGGAAACGTTTCCACTCGAATTTGACGCTTCAACAACCATTCTTAAAAAACGACTTAACTGGACATGCTAGCTTGAGGGAAACACTACCAATTCCGGTTCAATTAAGCACTTCAATTGTTTCAGTTAAATCGATGATGCAAGTTGAATTGCTTAAGGCGGCAGATCGTATCGCGCTAAGCTTAGAAAATGTTGGTGGTTTTAAGCAAGCTATGAGTATTGCCCATATTTGCGAAGCTGCAGCAATTGGGGTTCATCCTTTAGTGAGCACATTAACTCCTATAGGAATGGCGGCACACTTGCATCTTGCGGCAGCATTACATGACCCCTATCCCGTTCATATAGCGAATGATTTTGAATTTGATAGTTCAATTGTCCAAAGTGTTCACGTTATTTCAGACGGCGTCGCAATACTGGGAGATGCTGTTGGATTAGGAATAAATATTAACGAAGATAAACTTAAATCAATCGCTATTATAAATTAGAAATATGATTTTTTGATAAAATTAGAAGAGCTTTTATATGAATCGTAAAAAACGTCGATTTGGAATGATAATTGAATTAAAGAGCGAATATGTTGAAGATTACAAGAGCCTTCATAGTGGCCCGGGAATTCGTGATCTTTTAACAAAATCGAATATTACTAATTTTAGTATTTTCCTAAAGAAGATGCCAGATGGCCGCTATTATGAATTTGCTTACTATGAATATGTTGGAGATGATTATGATGCCGATATGTCAAGACTAAGCAAAAATCCGAGAAACGTAGATTGGCTCCGACTTTGTGATCCCATGCAAGTTCCTCTGCCCGGCCAAAAAGGTTGGGAACAATTGAACGAGATTTTTTATAATGAATAAGGGTTTTTGTGTCTTAGCCCCCCTCCCCCCTAAAGTTCCGCCATTATATTGGCGTCAGTGAAGCGAGCCGGAGATGACCGGGAAGCGTTATTCGGATGAAAATTCACTGAATATTTTGCGACAGGCCAAACTGAAATTGGCGTCGAATGAGCCAAGTTTAGAAAACGAGAAACGTCAACAAGCCGCTGCTATATATTCCGATCGCTTTTAAAATCCGCGGTGAGCCTAAAGTGTTTATTTACTTAATTGATTGGCGCGCCATTTGCGAACAAAACACTAACATTTCCCGTGACCGTATTTTGTTATGCTAGGATAGCGGCGAGTTTAGTTTTGTCGGCAATCATTTCGAATTTATTATCATCGCTGCGGATTTCCAAGGTGTCAGCAAGGCAAGTGCGAACTTAAGCGCCTTGATGCCATTTTTAATCTGAACAGTGAGCTTAACGATCTCGTCGTTAATGGCTGTATAGAGCATAATTCGATAGGCATTGATTGGCTAATGTAATCACAAGAAAAATCAATCATCAGCACTGCACGAAAATGATAAATGCCATCCGGCCTACCGCCTTACCCGTACTTTCGACCTACGGATGAACATTTTGTAGACCTGCCAATGACACGAGCTAAAATCAACTATGGTCTTGATGCTCCAGCTATTTGCTACGGCATGTTTGGCATCGGTATATTTGGGATGCTTGTATCCATCCTATCATCGGTTTTTTTAGCCGGTTATCTCCTATTGGCATTAGAGATCGTCGCTGTGATGGCTACCGCCTATGGACTTGGGATGGGTTCCTATATGGTTTGGTCAAGCCGGATAGGTAAACTTCGTACCTGTGAAATTCTGATGAACCAGATTGATAATGTCCGAAAATGGAATGGCGATGAGACCGTTTTGGATGTTGGTTGTGGTAGGGGACTATTGGTAATTGGGGCAGCTAAAAGACTAAAATCAGGAAAATCTTTTGGAATTGATATTTGGAAAAGTGAAGACCAATCCAAAAATTCACCAGATGCCGCAATAGAAAATGCAGAAATCGCAGGTGTTGCGGATAGAGTTCAAATTAGAACAGGTGATGCAAGGCAAATACCATTTGCCGACCAGTCATTTGATATTGTTGTATCCCATTGGGTCATTCACAATATCGATGAACGACAAGACAGACGTGATGCGTTGCAGGAGATTTGGCGTGTTCTTAAATCGGACGGTGTTCTAGCACTCGCTGATATATCGTTTGTGCCAGACTATATGAAAGAAATTGAAAACTGGAAGCCAAAATCTATTCACTTTAATGATGGTGGATTAGACGCAAAAATTATGGGCATATTGAGCGGAAGAACCTATTGCCCACAATATTTAATCGTAAGGAAATAGATTATAAGCTCACCGTTCGACCGGTGGAAAGCAAATACCATAAGCAACGAATGAATGATCGTTGCATTAATGCCGCTTATTGGCGATAGCCCAGTCCTCCGAGAGGGGAAGGCAAGCTAAACAGATTATTGCCTGTTTTGGCTAAGATCATCGGCATGAGCATAATTTTCTGAATTCATCCCTTTCCGAGTAATCCAATTCGAACCTTCGTCCGTTTAGTGTTTAACAGAGTTGCATTCCCGGATTGGCCGCGTTTAATTCAGCCGCCCGGCATAATTTCTTTCATAAAAAATTATAATTCGGGGAAATCATCATGAATCGTACCTTCCGTGAATCCTTTTTGCCGCCAACTCGCCTTTTACTCGGTCCGGGACCTTCTCCGGTCGCGTCCGAAGTCCTTATGGCCATGGCCGGACAAACCATCGGACATCTTGATCCGTCTTTCATCGGCCTCATGTCTGAAATTAAGACAATGCTTCAAATGGCCTTTGCCACAAGCAATGAAGCCACCTTCGCGGTGGCCGGGCCAGGAAGCCTTGGTATGGATGCTTGCCTGCTGAACTTGATTGAACCGGGCGATAAAATTTTGATTGCGCGTAATGGGGTATTCGGCACCCGCATGTGTGAAGTGGCGCTACGTGGTGGCGCGCAGGTCATCCCGCTTGATTTTGTCTGGGGTACGCCGGTTGATCCTCAATCCATCGAAGATGCTTTAGTGCATCATAGGGACATTAAATTTGTAGGCTTCGTTCATGCCGAAACATCAACAGGCGTTCAATCGGATGCGAGCGCGATTGCCGCAATAGCGCGCAAACATGGTGCCTTAACCATTATGGATGCGGTAACATCGCTTGCGGGTATACCGATCAAGCTTGATGAGTGGGGTATCGACGCCGTCTATTCGGGTAGCCAAAAATGCCTGAGCTGCCCACCAGGCCTATCGCCTGTCTCGTTTAGTCCACGCGCTGTCGAACATGTCAAACAGCGTAAAACACCCGTTCTCTCGTGGTTCTTAGATATCACCCAAGTGATGGCCTATTGGGGTGGCGACAAAGCTCGCGCCTATCACCACACAGCACCTGTTAATAGCCTGTATGCGTTGCATGAATCGTTGCGCAGATTGCATTTGGAAGGTCTTGAGGCGTCGTTTGAGCGTCATCGGGCAGCGCATCTGCAATTGCTCAGCGGAATTACCGCTCTAGGCCTTGAGCTTCTGGTTGACGAGCCATATCGCCTGCCGCAATTGAACGCGATCAAAATTCCTTCAACCGCTCATGATGCTCAGCTAAGGGCCTCTCTGCTTAACGATTTTAATATCGAGATCGGAGCGGGTCTTGGTCCGCTTGCGGGAAAAATATGGCGCATAGGTCTGATGGGTGAAGGAGCAAGAGCAGAGAATGTCGATCGCTTGCTCAATGCACTCAAAGAGATTATGAGCCGTCATGCCAATGAGGCGCTTTCTATGGCAAGCTAATAGTACACCTAACTTTGCTAGATATTTTATTAATCCACCCTAAGCAAAATCGATGAGAGGCCTCCAAGCGATGAAAACCCAGATTGTTGTTGTCGGTGGCGGGGCCGGTGGATTGGAATTGGTCCGGCGTCTCGGCGATAAATATGGGCGGGATGACTATGACATTATTCTCGTTGAGCGCAACCAAACGCATATTTGGAAGCCCTTATTGCATGAGGTCGCAGCCGGATCGCTTGATGCCAATCTTGATGAAGTTGGTTATCGGAGCCATGGTCATCGATGGGGATATCGCTTTTTTTATGGTAGCTTAGAGACGATTGATCGCGCCAATAGGCAAGTTGTTATCGCGCCGATTTCAGATGAGGCGGGCAAAGAAATCATTGCACGACATCGCATCCGTTATGATTATCTCGTTCTAGCGTTTGGTGCGGTTTCCAATGATTTTGGAACGCCTGGTGTCAAAGAACATTGTTTGTTTCTTGAAGATCGCATGCAAGCCGATCGTTTCAGGACAAAACTGCTGAATCACTGCCTGCGTGTATCGCGAACCTTAAGTGTTGATCCGACATCAACCGCAACGGTTGATATTGCCATTGTAGGTGGCGGTGCAACGGGTGTCGAATTGGCGGCTGAATTATATAATTCCGCTTCAGCTTTACGTCATTATGGGCTGGAAGTGTTCGATGAAAGCCGTTTGCGTGTCACGCTCATTGAAGCTGGCCCACGCATATTACCGGCCTTGCCTGAAAAACTCGCGGCTTCAGCAAAGGCCGAACTGGAAGCGCTAGGCGTTGATGTGCGTACCAATACCCAAGTCACCCGTGCGGAAGCTGGTCAGCTCGTTACCCGATCGGGTGAGGCTGTGAAAGCTGACCTGATCTTATGGGCGGCGGGTGTTCGCGGTCCGGCGATTGCTGGCGGGCTTGATGGTTTGGAAATGACCCCCAACAATCAAATCAAGGTTCGCCAGACCTTGCAAACCACCATTGATGATCACGTCTTTGCGATGGGTGATTGTTGCAATTGTATGATGCCCGATACGGGCAAGCCCGTTCCGCCGCGTGCGCAATCGGCAGCACAAATGTCGAAAACAGTATTTCGGAATCTGATCGGCTTGATTGAAAAGAAGCCATTAGAGGATTTCGTCTATCAAGACCGAGGTTCGCTCATCTCGCTCAGCCGTTTTTCGACCGTTGGAAGCTTGATGGGTAATCTCGTAGGTGGCCGCATGGCGATTGAAGGATATATCGCCCGCGTTGCCTATATTTCTCTATATCGCATGCATCTCATTGGTATTCACGGCTGGTTTAAAGGCTTGCTGCTGATCCTTATTGGACACGTTAATCAAGTGGTTCGTCCCAAGCTGAAATTACACTGAGAAAAGCGAGGATAATGGACACTCTTTGTTTGAAGGTTTTATTGTGCTCGTGATTGAGCGGCCTTCAAACAAATGGGTCTTGTGCAGCTTCATGCATAGCCTTGCGATAATCGTTCAAGAATTGATCGCATAACTCGGCCACGCTAAGTACTTCGGAAATTGCACCAACGCCCTGCCCTGCCGACCAGATCGTTTTCCAAACCTTGGCTTCCGATCCCATATCGAGCTTGCCATGCGGCGGGAGTTGATCGGGATCAAGCCCAGCGGCCTTAATGCTTTCGCGCATGAAATTCGCATTCACGCCAGATATATTGGGCGTGTAGATGATATCGGCAGCGCGTGAATCAAGAATCATCTGTTGATAGGCTTTCTCGATCATCGCCTCTTTGGTCGCGAGAAAGCGCGTGCCAAGATAGGCCAAATCGGCGCTCATTAAACGCGCGGCGGCAATATCACGACCCGTACTGAGTGAGCCTGATAAAATCACCGTGCCGGAAAAAACGGATTTCACTTCGTGGAGCAACGCAAAGGGGTTGAGATTGCCCGCATGCCCGCCCGCACCTGCACAGACGGCAATGAGCCCATCGACGCCTGCCTCGCTTGCCTTCTCCGCGTGGCGGCGGCTGATAATGTCATGGAAGACCAAGCCGCCATAGGAATGGACGGCATCAACCACATCGCGAACAGCTCCAAGCGATGTAATGACGATCGGCACGCGATGCTTGACGACGCAATCAAGATCCTGAGCGAGCCGCGTATTGGTTTTATGGACGATCAGATTGACACCGAAGGGTGCCGCCTTTGGCTCTGCGGATAAACGCTTCTCAATCTCATGGAGCCATTCCTCGAACCCATCGGTTGTTCGCTGATTAAGCGCAGGAAATGTGCCGACCATCCCAGCCCGACAGGTTTCAACGACAAGGTCCGGGCCTGACGCCAAGAACAGTGGGGCCGCAATGGCAGGGAGCTGAAGTTTTCTCGCAAGAGAATGGGGTATCGCCATTGGATCGTCCTTGGTGCCCTTAACAATGAGGCTCGGATAGGGCAATCAAATGACGACTCTGTCAAGCCAATACGCGTTGCGCAATTCCGATATAGATCGGGATGGCGATCAAGATATTGATCGGGAACGTAATCCCCAACGATAGGCCAAAATAGAGCGAGGCATTGGCCTCGGGCAGCGCAAAGCGCAAAGCCGCTGGAACCGCAATATAGGAAGCACTCGCGGCCAGCACCATCAACAAGCCGGCATCACCCGCCGAGAGATGCAACAAGAGCGAAAGCGCGAGCGCGAGCGCGGCATGGACGATCGGGCCTAAAACCGCATAGGCCATCAACCAGGGCGATAGGGTACGGAACGAAGGGAAATTTCTGGCCGTCATCAAGCCCATATCGAGCAGGAAGAAGGCTAACATGCCTTTGAATAAATCGCCTGCAAAAGGCTGCATCGCGACTTTGCCGGCATCACCGGAGATTAACCCGACGACCACCGATCCCATCAACAAGATTTGCGCGCCGTCCGTCAGGGATTCTTTGATGACATGGAGCGGCGAAGCCAGTTTCGCATCGACCTTTTTGCCCTTCCTCAGATGATTGGCAAACAAGATGGCCATCACAATTGCAGGGGATTCCATGAAGGCCATGGCCGCCAAAGGCGATGCCATGATCGTCCAGATAGCGGGTGGCCGTGATAAAGGTAACCGCGCTCACCGAGCCGTAAGTGGCCGCAATCGCGGCTGCGTCAAATCCCGATACGACGCGCTTTAACAGCAAATATCCAATCAAAGGCACGGAAACGGCCAGAAGAAGCGCGGCCACCAACCCGCTCACCACCGTCGGGGTCAGGCCAGAATGGGCAAGTTCAAAGCCGCCCCGCAAGCCGAGCGCCATCAGCAGATAGAGGGCCAAAAAGCGGGAAATCGGTTGAGGAATCTCAAGATTGGAGCGGATGGCCCCGGCTAAAACACCGAAAATGAAGAATAAAATGGCTGGATCGATGAAATTGGACATAAGCAGCACTCCTTTTTGCTGAAAAGAGCGCCTAGCAGATCAAATGCATGGATAAAAATTGATTTTAATGAGTATTATGATAGATATTTATCTATGAATGCAACGTTTCGACAATTACGCCTGTTCCTTGCACTCGCGGATGAGGGCAGCATGACGCGGGCCGCGCAGAAGTGCCACATCACCCAGCCAACCGCCTCTATGCAGTTGCGGGAGTTGTCGCTTTCGATCGGACTGCCGCTTTATGAGGTGATTGGAAAGAAAATTCACCTCACCGATATTGGCAAAGAACTCGCCGCCACCGCCCGGGCCATGTTGGGAGAATGGAACGCCTTTCAACAGGTAACCGACCGCACAAAAGGCCTGTCCCGCGGTGAGTTGCGGGTAGCCGTTGTCAGCACGGCTAAATATTTCATTCCCCGCATGCTCGGCCGCTTTTGTGAAACCTATCCGGAGATTGATATCAAACTCGATGTGTTTAACCGCGACGGCGTTATTCAAGCCTTACGCGAGAACAAGGTTGATCTTGCCGTCATGTCGGTTCCGCCGTCAGATCTCGATGTCGAGACGGAAATGTTTCTTAATAATCCGCTGGTGGTGATTGCGCCGCCTCACCACCCGCTGACGAAGCAGCACAATATCCCGCTTTCGGTGCTGGCCAATGAAGCCTTTATCTTGCGCGAAGAAGGATCCGGCACGCGTATGATGGCGGAACGGTTTTTTGCCGCCCACGGCATTCGCCCACGCGTTAAATTGAACCTCGGCTCGAACGAGGCCATCAAAGAGGCGGTGGCAGGCGGGCTCGGCTGTGCCGTGCTTTCGCATCATGCGGTTGCCGCCTATCGGATCGATGGCTCGATTGCTGTTCTCGATGTCGAAGGCTTTCCGATCCAGTCGCAATGGTTCACGGTGACCCTTCACGGCAAAAGATTAGGCCCGATTGCTGCGATGTTTCGAAACGACTTACGGGAAATGTCGAAAGAAATTTCGGCAAGCTTCAAATTCTGATTGTTTCGTCTGCGACGGCAGAGAACCCTCATTATCCAAATTTCGCCAGGACACGGCGTAAATCAGACATATCTTCCGCGCGAATATCAAGCCTACGCCTATTGGGTACAAGTATCTGACGATATTTCGATAGATTGATCCCCAATCATGCGGCAAAACATCGCCATGGAGCCAAGCGTAAGCTTGAAAAAAAGGGGAGCAAACAATGGCCGTAAAAACCGATATCGAAATCGCCCGCGAGGCAAAAAAGAAACCGATCATGGAGATTGGTGCCAAGCTTGGTATCCCCGCAGAAGATTTGCTCCCTTATGGCCACGACAAAGCGAAAGTCAGCCAGAGCTTTTTAAAGTCGCTCGAAAGCCGCAAAGACGGCAAGCTCATTCTTGTTACCGCCATTAACCCGACGCCAGCAGGCGAAGGTAAAACGACCACGACGGTCGGTCTGGGCGATGGCCTTAACCGTATCGGCAAAAAGGCGATTGTCTGCATCCGCGAAGCCTCGCTCGGCCCGAATTTCGGCATGAAGGGCGGCGCTGCAGGTGGCGGCTATGCGCAAGTCGTACCGATGGAAGAAATGAACCTGCATTTCACGGGCGATTTCCACGCCATCACCTCGGCGCATAATTTGCTCTCGGCTATGATTGATAACCACATCTATTGGGGCAATGACCTCGGCATTGACGAACGCCGCGTGGTATGGCGCCGCGTGATGGATATGAACGATCGCGCGCTGCGCGATATCGTCGTGTCGCTCGGTGGTGTGTCCAACGGTTTCCCGCGCCAGACCGGCTTTGATATTACGGTTGCCTCCGAAGTCATGGCGATCCTCTGCCTCTCGAAGGATCTCATGGATCTGCAAAAGCGCTTGGGTGATATTGTCGTGGCCTATCGCCGCGACAAGACGCCGATCTATTGCCGCGACATCAAAGCCGACAGCGCGATGGCCGTTCTCTTGAAGGACGCCATGCAGCCAAACCTCGTGCAGACGCTCGAGAACAATCCGGCTTTCGTGCATGGCGGCCCGTTCGCCAATATCGCGCATGGGTGTAACTCGGTCATCGCAACGACGGCTGCGTTGAAGCTCGGCGAATATGTTGTGACGGAAGCGGGCTTCGGCGCTGATTTAGGTGCTGAAAAATTCTTCGACATCAAGTGCCGCAAGGCTGGCTTGAAGCCATCAGCCGCTGTCATTGTCGCCACCGTCCGGGCGATGAAAATGAATGGCGGCGTGGCTAAGGCCGATCTTGGCACCGAGAATGTGGAAGCCGTTAAAAAGGGCTGCGCCAATTTGGGTCGTCACATCGCCAACACCAAGGGCTTTGGCGTTCCGGTTGTTGTTGCCATCAATCACTTCTTCTCCGATACTGACGCGGAAATCCAAGCCGTTAAAGACTTCGTCGCCTCGCAAGGCTCAGAAGCCATTCTTTGCAAGCATTGGGCACATGGCTCAGCCGGTATTGAAGAGCTGGCCCACAAAGTTGTAGCGCTTGCGGAATCGGGCGTTGCGAACTTCCAGCCGCTCTATCCGGACGCGATGCCTCTGTTTGAGAAAATCGAAACAGTGGCTAAGAAGATTTATCACGCCGATGCGGTCATCGCCGACAAGTCTATCCGCGATCAGCTGAAAGTCTGGGAAGCAGCTGGCTATGGCAACCTCCCCGTCTGTATGGCGAAGACGCAATACTCCTTTACGACGGATCCGAATGTGCGTGGCGCGCCCACAGGCCATTCCATCCCCGTGCGTGAAGTACGCCTCTCTGCAGGTGCAGGGTTCATCGTCGCCATATGCGGCGAGATCATGACCATGCCCGGCCTGCCAAAGGTACCGTCAGCCGAAGTCATCCGGTTGAACGATGCAGGTGAGGTTGAGGGGCTGTTTTGAGCTCTTTAAGCAATTAACAATGAAAGCGGGTGGAGCTAGTCTCCACCCGCTTTTTTGTCATTTCTCCGTGAAAAAAGCGAAACAACCATAACCGTCATTGCGAGCGAACGCGAAGCAACCCAGCTGATAGTGAAAGAAAAAGCGCAGTTGCAACACCGCACTTTTTTGACGTTCCACTAGCTGGGTTGCTTCGCGTTCGCTCGCAATGACGGATATATTACTTCACTACCCTTTATCGCGCGGCGGCATCCGCCACAGTACGAATAGCGGTAATGTTTGCTGCATAAGCCGAAGGTCCGCCCTTAAACACGGCTGACCCTGCTACCAGCACATCTGCACCTGCTGCCGTCAGCAATGGTGCTGTTTCAGGCGTCACCCCGCCGTCGATCTCGATCCGGATATCGCGTGTACCTATCATCTTCTTCACACGCGCAACCTTCTCGATCACCGAGGGAATAAACGCCTGTCCGCCGAACCCGGGATTGACCGTCATCAACAACACAAGATCGAGACGGTCGAGCACATATTCAATAACGCTTTCATGCGTTGATGGATTAAGTGAGACGCCTGCCTTTTTACCCAAAGCACGAATGGTTTGCAGTGAGCGGTCGAGATGCGGTCCTGCCTCGGCATGAACGGTAATATAATCGCATCCGGCATCGGCGAAGGCGGCAAGATAGGGATCAGCGGGTGCGATCATCAGATGACAATCGAAAATCTTGTCCGTGCGGTTGCGGATGGCTTTGATCACAGTTGGGCCGAAGGTGATGTTCGGCACAAAATGACCATCCATGACATCGAGATGAATCCAATCCGCACCCGCTTTAACAACGGCTTCAACCTCGTCGCCCAGTTTCGAAAAATCAGCAGAGAGGACAGAGGGAGCAATCAGGGTGCGAGACATGGGAACCTCTCTTTCGACAGATGATGAACCAAAGATACCTTTTATAAGAAGCGTGTTTGCCCGCTTCAGGCGATACGGGTCAAGTATGAGAGGATCCAGAAGAAGCGCATATCCCGTGGTCTTTTAGACTACCATCCAAGCGCGGTTGCTATTCTAACCGTCGCGGCACTGACAAAGCCTGTTACTACGCCACCCCAAGCCATATCGATAAAGGCAATCTTTGTGGTGAAGCCTTTCATAACGGCGAGATTGGTCAAATCATAAGTGCCATAGGCAACAATCCCGAACAATAGCCCGTAGAGCAAAGCGCGCACCACGGATTGGGCCTCAATGGCCGGCGCGATGATGATGACCACTACACCCACACTATATAACCCGTAAAAGGCGAGAGCCGCAGGAAGATTGGGCGTATCTAATAAAATATCGCCAATTTCCTGCATATAAAAGCCACGGCCGAGCCATGTCAGCCAAACCATATCAACCGCAATCATGAGTGTTGCGGCAATTGCCCATATCCCGAGCCAGACGACCATTGTGCGCTTTTCCTGTTGCATGGCCTCTATACGCTGCTCCAGGCGTTCAGGATCATGCCGTCACGCGGCGGCACTTTCGCGGACGCCTTCTAAAATATCCTCAAGGTCCTCGCTGGCGTTTTTGAGCGCTTCAAGCGTAGCGTCATCCGGGTTCCAATAATTCCGGCGATGCGCTTCGAGTAAACGATTGGCCATATTGGCTGATGCCGTCGGGTTAAGGGCGGCTAACCGCTCGCGCATTTCCGGATCAAGCATAAAAGTTTGGGTCAATTGCTGATAAACCCATGGCTGAACTTCACCAGTCGTCGCAGACCAGCCAACCGTATTGGCGATATGTTCTTCAATCTGCCGAACGCCCTCATAGCCATGGCTTAACATGCCATCGTACCATTTCGGGTTGAGCATGCGGGTGCGGGTTTCAAGCGATACTTGTTCCGACAAGGTGCGTACCACACCATCGCCACGCGTTTGATCGCTGATATAAACGGCAGCCGTCTCGCCACCCTTTGCACGACGCACGGCGCGGCTGATACCGCCAAGCGTATCGAAATAATGATCAACGGTTGTGACGCCCAACTCTACCGAATCGAGATTCTGATAGGCGAAGTCAACCTTTGATAAAATACCATTCAGAACAGCGGTTTGCTGTGTTGGTCTACCATTCACGCCATAAGCAAAGCTCTTTCGGCGGGTATAGGTTTCGGCTAATTCATCTTCCTCATCCCAACGGCTGTTTTCAATGAGATGATTGACGTTCGACCCGTATGCGCCATCGGCATTGCCAAACACGCGCAGGCTCGCTGTTTCCATATCACAGCCATGCTCAGCCTGATGAGCAAGTGCGTGTTTGCGAATGAAGTTTTTATCCAAGGGCTCATCAGCAATAGCGGCAAAATAAGCGGCCTCTGCCAAGAGTTTGATTTGCAACGGTAAGAGATCGCGGAAAATGCCCGATAAAGTGCACATCACATCAATACGGGGCCGCCCTAATTGATCAAGCGGGATCAACTGCGCACCAACCAACCGACCATAACCATCAAACCGAGGCTGTGCACCCATAAGCGCTAAGGCTTGGGCAATTGGAGCACCTTCATTTTTAAGATTATCCGTGCCCCACAAGACAATGGCCACCGTCTCGGGCATATTCTGCGTGTCTTCAATATGACGGTTCAATATCTTCTCGGCCTGCCGCGCGCCATCCTTCATCGCGTAAGCGCTTGGCAACCGGAATGGATCATGCCCATGAAGATTACGACCTGTCGGCATGACGGCAGGATTATGCAATACATCCCCACCCGGTGCAGGGCGGATAAAGCGCGCATCAAGCGCCCGCATCATCGCAGGGATTTCATGATCGTCAGAAAGCCAGCGATTGGTATCCGATAATGTTTTCAACGCTGCCAATTGCGTAGCGTGGTGCGCCTGATCTAACTGACTCGATAAAGCTTCCGGCGATGCTCCTTTTGCAATCGACTCAACGATTGAACGATCGAAGCGAATACTGTGCGAAGCATCAGCCACCGCTTCAAGCATTTCAATGCGCTGCTCGGGCGATAAAGGTTCGCCGACCACGTGCAGCCCGTGCGGAATAAGCGTATATTCAAGTTCGAGAATGGCTTTACCAAGTTCATCGATTTTAGCACTTGCCTCGCTGCTCCATGCGGGCTCAGCGGATGCCAAATCAACAAGGGCGGCTTGGCTTTGAATAAGGGCAATTAATTCCTGATCCGGCTCGGCGCCATCGGCCAATACGGTGCGATAACTTTCAATCGATCCTTTAAGATCAAGCAAGCCGCGATAGAGGCCCGAATGGGCAATCGGCGGCGTCATATAGCTGATCAAGGTAGCCGCGCCTCGGCGTTTCGCAATCGCGCCTTCGGATGGGTTATTGGCGGCGTAGAGATAAAAATTCGGGAGGTCCCCAATCATACGGGCCGGCCAATCTTTGGCCGTTAGTCCCGTCTGCTTTCCAGGCATAAATTCAAGGGCGCCATGGGTACCAAAATGAAGCGCTGCATTGGCTCCGAAATCTTCGCGCAGCCAACGATAAAACGCCGAAAAGGCATGCGTTGGCGAAAACCCTTTTTCAAACAAAAGGCGCATCGGATCGCCTTCATATCCAAAGGCCGGTTGAATGCCTATAAAGACATTACCGAGCTCAAGACCGAGCACAAAAATCGACCCGCCATCGCTTTGCTGCTTGCCAGGTGCTGGACCCCATTGTGCTTCAATCTCCGACAACCAACGCTCGCGCCGAACATGGTTATCGACGGGAATACGGAAATGCACATTCGCGTCCGCGCCATATCGTTCGCGGTTACCGTTGACGACGGCTTCGCGCAGCACTTCAGGCGAGGCGGGAACCTCGACCGTGTAACCCTCGGCCTTCATAGCTATAAGCGTTTTATGAAGCGACTCGAATACCGATAAATAGGCAGCTGTTCCGGTATTGCCCGCATTAGGTGGGAAATTGAAAATAACGAGAGCTATTTTTCGTTCCGCAATCGGCGTTTGACGTAGCGATACCAAACGATCAACGCGCGCGGCTAACATTTCCGAGCGCTCGATGCAGCTTTGCATATTGCGCTCATTGTCTCCTGCTGGGAAAACACATCCACGATGACAGCCTTTGCACGCAAGGCCCGAATTATCCGACCTGCCGCCAAAGACGATAGGGCCGGTTGCGCCATCCAATTCAGGAATAGCCACCATGATGGTCGATTCAACCGGCAGCAAGCCGCGATCAGAGGCGCCCCATTGTTCAAGCGTTTGAATTTCAGCAGGGTGAGCCGCGATATAAGGCACATCGAGTTTAGCCAACAGATCATCTGCTGCTTGCGCGTCATTATAGGCGGGGCCCCCTACGAGCGAGAAACCCGTTAGCGAAACAACGGCATCAACCGTAGCTCGGCCGTCTTTCATGAAATAGGTTTCAACCGCCGGGCGATTATCAAGGCCCGATGCAAAGGCTACAATAACATTCAATCCGCGCGCCTCTAGTGCTTCGATCACGCCATCATAATGCTTGCTGTTGCCCGCGAGCATGTAGGACCTAAGGCCCAGAAGGCCAACCGTTCCGCGACGCCCAGCAACGCGTGGCAATTTGCTCGCATCCGTTCCCATGCGGCCAGCCATTTTGGGATGATAGACACCGGTCTCGGGATATTCGATCGGCGGGTTTACCTTGACCCTTCCGCGCAAGGCCTTGCGAGGCCCTGCAGCATAACGATCAATGATCATGCGCACGAGATTGGCGATGTTATCGTCCGATCCAGCGAGCCAATATTGAAGGGCCAGAAAATACGCCCGCACATCCTGCGCCGTGCCGGGGATAAAGCGCAAGATTTGCGGTAGGCGCTTCAACATTTTCATCTGTTGCGCACCAGCGGAAGCTGGCTTGTCCTTCGAGCCCCCCCGCAATCTCTTTAGCAGCCCCGCAATACCACCAGGCTCACCATCCATCTTGAAATGACCCATACGGGTCAGTTTCATGACGTCACTTGCGGATAACAGGCAAACCATCGCGTCAGCTGAATCGCGTCTTTCGATCAACTCATTGATCACAGGCTTGAAGTGGTCTTCCATGAACAACATGGCCGCGATAACGATATCAGCCGATAAAATATCCGCACGACACCGTTCGAGCTTTTCCGGCCGATCAATCCATTCAGAGGCGCCGTGAAGCGTGAGCGTCAAACCCGGATAATCCCGACGCAAGCTTTGAAACGCACGCATGGTCGCACTGGCCATGTTTGTGTCCATGGATACGATAACCATCTTTATCGGGATGGTTATGTCTGACACTTTAGCGTTTCCCATACTCTTCGCCTTTATTGCGCTGATCGCGCTTGATCAACGCCCAGTGAATTGAGCTTCTTTAAGCGACCGCCCGATTAAGAGCGCAGTGTGACCAAAGTTCCGATAAAGCACCGACAAGATGATTGATATCCGCATCCGAGTGAAGCGGTGTCGGGGTAATGCGTAACCGTTCCGTTCCGCGTGGCACTGTTGGATAGTTGATCGGCTGAATATAGATGCCGTAACGGTCCATCAGCAAATCGCTGATCCATTTACATTTTTTAGCGTCACCCACCATCACCGGAACGATATGGCTATCGTTGCGCATATAGGGAACACCCGCTGCATCAAGCTTCATGCGTAAACGCTGTACCCGATCACGCTGCCCCGTCCGTTCATCATTGGACGTCTTGAGATGACGGATAGAGGCCGCTGCAGCTGCTGCGACCGCTGGAGGGAGTGCGGTTGTAAAAATAAAGCCAGAGGCAAAGCTGCGAATAAAATCGCACAGCGCTTCCGATGCCGCGATATAGCCGCCAACAACACCAATAGCTTTACCAAGTGTGCCTTCGATGACCGTAATTCGATCCATCAAGCCCTCACGCTCAGCAATGCCGCCACCGCGCGGACCATACATGCCCACAGCATGAACTTCGTCGAGATAGGTCATCGCACCATATTGATCGGCGAGATCGCAAATCTCCTTGATTGGGCCAATATCACCATCCATCGAATAGACCGATTCAAAGGCGATCAATTTCGGACGCTCAGGATCAAGCGTCTTCAGGATACGCTCCAAATCGGCTACATCATTATGCTTAAAAATATGACGCTCGGCGCGGCTATGCTTGATCCCTTCGATCATCGAGGCATGGTTTCCCGCATCCGATAAGATGATGCAGTTCGGAATCAACGCACCAAGCGTTCCAAGCGCTGCCCAGTTCGAAACATAGCCCGAGGTGAACAGCAGCGCGCTTTCTTTGCCATGCAAATCGGCAAGCTCTTTTTCAAGCTCAACATGGAACCGATTGGTACCTGATATATTGCGTGTGCCGCCTGCGCCTGCGCCACACAGATCAATCGTATCATGCATCGCCTTAAGAACGGATGGATTTTGACCCATGCCGAGATAATCATTAGAGCACCAAACCCTTATCTCGCTCTCGCCCTTTTCCGAGCGATGAATGGCGGACGGAAAGCCACCTGCTTTGCGCTCTAAATTGGCGAAAACGCGATAGCGTCCATCGTTGCGGAGCGTATCAAGTTCGTTCTTAAAGAAGGCTTCGTAATTCATCGCTAGAATCCCAAGAAATAATCAGTTTAACAGCAAGGAAGATCGGTTTTAGGCGTTAGAGTTGTTTTAATCGTCGCAAATTCAACCGGATGATCGGAACGAAAGTGTGAAAGCGTCCGATTGGAGCGTTTCGGTAGGCTCCAATTCCAAAGCTTTTCAAAAGGAAGCGGCAGAACAAGCATCCAATGCTCAACAAGGGCCAACGCCATCATCGTGGCTAATAAAATAAAACCTAAGCTTTCAGCTTCGGTACTTGCATCGGATACTTTGCCAACCAGAAAAAATGTCCCCGTAGTGGCAAGGGTAACCGAGAGCGGGAAGAGCAAATTCATGGGTTGCTTGTTGAGAAAGCTCTTGAGCACTTCCATATGCGCGGGTACGAATTCCTCGGACACATTCCGGACACCTAAAAACACATTGAGCCGTGCGCTTAAATTCATGCCCCAAAGCAATAAATAGATCCAAAGCGCCATTTGGTTTTCGGCATCATAGGTAATCGCTGCGATCGCAATCGCGACCACAATGATGGCAATTTCATGCCAGAGATTGGCTTCAATCGCATGCCAAAAATGTTTAAGGCCAGAGCAGCCTTCCTCACACCGATGTTTGCGAATTCCTGTGACAAAGCCGAGATAGAGGCTGATTTCCTGCCAGCCCCAAGCCAATAGGCCCGCCGTAAAAGCCATATAAACCGACAGCGTATCATTCGTGTTGGCCGTATCGCGGACCACAACGAGAGCGATGAGCAATAAACCGGTCGCGCCCAACATGCTCCATTTGAAGGTTCGTGCCGGCAGATTATCCAAATAGAAAATCGTACCGGTGGTGAACCACCAGATGAAGAGAGCAGCTAAGACGGGAACGGCGTATTGCATCATCGTTATTCCGTTTTATCTACCAGGTAGGTGCAAGACGAATATCGGCATTGAGACCTTTTTTCTTAGCCGGGATCATATAGAGGCGAATGAAGGTGAGGCCTGCAGCCGCAGCTGTTGTAATTTTATTGAGCTTTGCCGCGATGCCGCCTTTGGCTTGGATCTTCGCTGCCCGCTCGCTGATCTCAAGCAAGCGATCAAGCCCTGCATAGAAAGCGGGGTGATCGAGATCGAGTTCAAGCGGGAAAGTTTGTCGTGAAATTTCCGTCGTGATGCGGAACACTTTATCGTCGTAATCCTTGATGCTTATCCCTAAGGCCTCATGGAAATAGGGGCGCTGATGATCGCGCACATACATTGTAGCAAAAACGGCCAAGAGGAAGAATTTCACCCAGTATTTATTGACGCCTTCCAGCAGATGCGGATTGGCGCGCATCAAAAGCGCAAAGGCTTCACCATGGCGGAATTCGTCATTGCACCATTTTTCAAACCATTTGAAAATTGGATGGAAACGGCGATCCGGATTGGCCTGCAATTGGCGGAAGATGGTAATGTACCGCGCATAGCCAATCTTTTCTGACAGATAGGTCGCGTAGAAAATGAATTTAGGCTGGAAATAGGTATATTTCTTTGCCTTCGTTAAGAAGCCAAGGTCGATACCAATATCGAAATCCTTGAGCGTATCATTGATAAATCCGGCATGACGCGACTCATCGCGTGCCATGAATTTAAAGAGCTCGCATATATCGGGATTGGTCCCGCGCTTGCGCATTTCGGAATAGAGGATGCAGCCCGAAAATTCAGACGTCAGCGAGGATACGAGAAAATCAACGAACTCCTTACGAAGCCCTTCAGGAAGATCGGCGAGCGATACGTCATCCCACTCTTCCGAACGCTTAAAGTGTGTCTTATTAGGGTCTGATCGCATTTCGCCAATCAGCTTATCCCATTCTTCGCGAACGGGTGTGACATCGATACGATCAAGCGCATCAAAATCAGTCGTATAAAAGCGCGGGCTTAGAACCGTGCTTTCTTGGGCCATGAGGTTGGTGTCGCGCGAAGAAATTCCCAAGCGTTCAATCGTCATAGCTCTTCTCCCGAGAAGCTGAATTCAAGAAGTTCCATAAACTCAAGGTCACCGGTCAACTTTACCCATTGT
This sequence comes from Beijerinckiaceae bacterium, assembly GCA_026461505.1. Taxonomy (GTDB): domain Bacteria; phylum Pseudomonadota; class Alphaproteobacteria; order Rhizobiales; family Beijerinckiaceae; genus CAIUPE01. The sequence continues at coordinate 35,456 of JAPJMW010000042.1, read as the reverse complement.
TGTTCAAACCAACCCGCACGACGGATCGTCGCCTGCCGGCGTTCAATCCGGGTCTCGCCATAAGGCACGCGAATTTCTTTGCCATGGACAAGGACTTCATCGCCGGGGCGTACGGTCACATCACCATCCAACTCGACATGCGCCGCAAGGCTCTCGAATGTGTTGACCACATGCACCGTGCACATCACATCCTCACGGATTTCTTTCATAAATGGATTGAGCATCATCCCTGCCCTCCTTGGTTCGAAAGATTGGATTGGCTTTTGAGAAAGGCTTTAAAGACGTCAGCATTGGTATGACCGTAGGCATCCAAATCGAGCGTAATTTTATCTTCCTCATCGATCAGCAAAACCATGCCGTTCGAGAGACGCTCCAACAGCATGGGTGCTGTTAAAGAGGCGCCATATTGTTTACGGGTCCGCATCATGCCGCGCATCATGCCGCGCAAGAAGCCGTTTGTACCAGGCGCTGCAATGGCGACCGTTTCCTCGGTTTGCGCGTCATAAATATGTACGCTCCCATCAGCCGCATCTTCAAAGCGCAGGCTCCGGCTTTCCGCTACTTCAGTCTTCACGAGATCGGTCAGTGCAGGGGCAGGGGACATTCGGGCGAGACCGACAGAGGCGATTGTCGCCACAATCAAAATCCCTGCTCCAAAAAGCGGTGCTCGGGGAAAGTGAATGTCGATCTTCTGTGTCATACGATCCTCACGCCGTCAGAATATTGGAAGCGAAACGGACTACTTTGCGTTCCGATGGAATAGAGACCGTGGCTTTGCCTTGCAGGGCATCCGCCAAAAGCCTGGCAATGGTTGCCGCTTGTGGAACGGCACGCAGCATCGGTTGTGGGTTCTTTAGATGGAATGGACGCGCATGCGGCCACAAGATCAGCCATGCCACGCGATCATCGCCCTTTAACTCGACGGGAATATCGCCTGCGCCCGAGGCGTAGGTCCTCAATCCGGCATTCTCAATCAAGCTAAAGGGTACGTTCAAGGACATTGGAAGCGCAATACCAATCCGCAGAACAATGCGCTTGGTTGTGATCGTATAAATCGTCGTCTTGGCACTTGCCCAGGCGAGGCCCGAGAGCAGGCCAACGGCAACAAGCGTAAGCGGCAGATACCAAAGTACAGGCTTGAGGGCCTCAAGCAGGCTCGAGTCATCTGCAAGACGAAGTACAACGACGGCGAGCGTAATGACGGCAAAATACACCGCGACCTTGCGGACATGAAACGCATGCAGCGCCATATCCTGCCACCGGGGCGAGCCCTGCCAAAGCATCCGCTCGCCCGCTGGCAAAACTTCCGGCAGACCCCTTACGGGATCAAAGTCGAAATCATCATGGCTCATATCAAGGGTTCCGAACGTTCTGGTGTCGCATAAAGATGGCCACCTGCGTAATAGGCGCAGATCTTGTCTTCCTCGAGACGCGTAACAAAATCTGTATTTTTATGGCCGGGAACTTTGGCGAATTGCGAGCCGAGGATCGACCTCACTTTAACCAACCGTTGCGAGTCGCTGATACGCGTCATAGTCGTTGGCAAGAGTACGTTACGTGCGCCTTCAACTTCAATCTCGAAGTAGCGGATGATCGCTTCAGAACGGTCAAGCCAGACATCTTTCACCGTTCCGCCTACTTTACCATCCGCGCCTACGACGGACATGCCACGTGGATCGGGATCATTGTGATCAATATGCCAATCCGGCACGATCCGCAGGGGTACAATCTTTGGCGTTCCGTGAAGCGTGACGTCCGGAATGTCGGCACGTTCGGCATAGGCTGCCGGACCAACACCATCAACCATCGGATCGCCATCGGGCTTTAAAGGAGCACCAAGAAATTTGGCTATAGGCGATGCTTTAATTGGACGGGAATCATGTGGTTGTTCGCGGGGTGCCTCAACTTCGGAACCATCGGCCAACAAGAATGTCTTTGGCGTAGGGATCGCAGGGAAACCCTGAACGACAACGCCCGTGCGCTCGGATTCAAGCGGATACCCTTCACGCTTGTCTTCGCGGTGTAGATAATAAACCACACCTGCGAAAAAACCTAAAAATAGGTACAGAGTGATTTGCGCAACGTCGAAATAACTTGTGATTGCCGCGTGCATATTAGGCCTCCCTATATCCTTCCACCCGTCCTTCATCCCATTTGGGATTAGATCCGGTTCGCCGCATCGCGCGGCTATTATCTGAACCCAGTAACGGGCTAACGATGATGAGTGTCACAAAAAGTAAAATGATTTCGAGAACGAAAACGGCGATATAGCCGGTGGATGTGCCAACAAATTCTGCTCCGAACGTGCCAGATAAGGCTGCGCGGGAAATCAGATCCCGTGCGGCACCGCTAAAGGCGATACTTACACCCGCGCAAGTGGCTTGAACGCCGCCCCATGTGCCGAGCAATAAGCCGCTCATGCCGTTACTGGCGAGTCCCATGGTTTGGGTCAGCGTACCGACAGCAAAAAGACCTGCGCCAATGCCAACACCGAAGGTGCCGCTTCTAAACAAGCCAATCGAGCCAGCAAGCGGCGAGAAGACAACGACACCAAATGCCATCACGCCCATTAAGAGGCCGATCGACGAAACCTTTAATGGTGCAATCCGTTGATTGAGAAGTTGCTCCGAAAGCATGAAGCCGATCAACATTCCGCCCGCCAAAACCGCCATGAGCATGGTCGTTTGTCCGACGGCAAGGCCAAAAACCTGTCCGGCAAATGGCTCAAGCAGAATATCTTGCATATTGAAGGCGGCAGTTCCTAAACCAACCACAACCATCAGGCGGGTAAAGCCGGGTAAGCGGCCAAGCTTCGACCATGCATCCCGAAAATCAACTGGCTTTTCTGCTGACTCAGCTTCGGCACGGCTGCGCCTTGGCTCCATTTTCCAAAGTGCAATGCCGTTAAAGATCATAGTGAGCAGAGCAACGCCTTGAATAAGCTGGATCAAACGAATTTCATTGAAGGTTTTCAAAATGAAACTATAGGCAACGGCGCTGCCAACCATCCCGATCAATAACATGGTGAAGAGTAGCGCAACCACCCGTGGGCGAACCGCTTCAGGGGCGAGGTCATTGGCAAGCGCCAAACCTGCGGTTTGCGTTGTATTAAGACCAGCCCCAACCAATAAAAAGGCAAGTCCCGCACCCAATTGACCATAAAGCATTGGCCCTGTCGTATCGCCCGAAAGGATCAAGAGAGCAAAAGGCATGATCGCAAATCCGCCGAACTGCATCATGCTACCGAACCAGATATAGGGCACGCGCTTCCAGCCGAGGACCGATTTATAGGTGTCGGATTTATAGCCGATTAAAGCGCGGAAGGGGGCGAACACAACCGGTAGCGAAACCATGAGACCGACGAGCCAGGCGGACACGTTCAATTCAACAATCATGATCCGGTTCAATGTGCCCGTGAGCAATACTGTCGCCATACCGACGGAAATCTGGAACAAAGCCAAACGCAATAATTTGCTTAAAGGCAATTCCTTCGTCGCCGCATCAGCAAAGGGGAGGAATTGCGTTCCTACCTTTTGCCAACCACTGGCGATTTTTCCGTTGATACGGTCGAAGGCGTTCATTGCTTTTTCAACTCCTGCGCTTTGGAGTGATAAAAGCCGCTCGTCACGTGATGGTCGCGACCGAGTTCCCACCCTTCAAATCGTTGATCACGATGAACGGTGATGGCGATCCGATTTGTACGATGGGGCACAATCCAGGGCGAGCGATTGCCGCGCGGGAAAAGTTTGCCCACTGTCTGCATCGCACCCAAAAGAGGCGTCCATGGCGCATAGGTAAAATGAACGCCAGAACGACTCATGGCCGTAAAGCGTGCGAGCATATTGACCATATCGGGATAGGTGTAATGGATGACTGAATCCATGGCGACAACGTGATCAAACATGCCAAGCCTGTCATCAATCATGTCGCCGGCAATAAAAGTAATCTTGCCTTTGCCGAGCGTTTCCGGAAGACGCTCTTTGGCAAGCTCGATCAAGGTGGGGGAGAGATCAATCGCCGTCACATCCGCGCCACGCATGGCAGCTTCAACGGCCAAAGCGCCCGTGCCGCATCCGGCATCCAGCAAGCGGCACCCCGTCAGATCCTCTGGCAAAAACGACAGCAGCGTATTCCGCATCCGGTCGCGTCCCGCACGCACCGTGGCACGGATGCCACTCACCGGCGCGTCCGATGTCAATCGCGACCAGGCAGCGGCCGCCGTGCGGTCGAAATAGGTCTCAATCTTGCTGCGACGTTCGATATAGGTCGAAGACATCAGTCAAATCCCAAGAAGTCGAAAATATCGCGGTCCTTCATCGAGCGCGCTTCAAGCGGCTCGCTATCCACCAAGAGAGAGGCGGCCAATCGGAGATATTCTTTTTGTACGGCCAAAACCTCTGGCGATTCTGGCATTTCAAACAGCGTCGATTTTTTCAAACGACTGAGACGAATGGCATCAAGATCAGGGAAATGCGCGACACGCTGTAAGCCCGTGGCATCGTTGAAGCGATCAATCTGATCGGTATCTTTGGAGCGGTTGGCAATAACACCTCCCACGCGAACGCCATAGTTTTTCGCCTTGGCATTAATCGCCGCAACGATGCGGTTCATCGCGAAGATCGAATCGAAATCATTCGCCGTGACAATTAAGGCGCGGTCAGCATGCTGAAGCGGCGAGGCAAAGCCACCGCACACGACGTCACCCAACACGTCGAAAATGACGATATCGGTTTCTTCCAGCAAATGATGCTCTTTGAGAAGCTTGACGGTTTGGCCGACCACATAACCGCCGCATCCCGTGCCCGCAGGTGGTCCACCGGCTTCAACGCACATCACGCCGTTATAGCCTTCAAACACAAAATCTTCGGTACGAAGTTCTTCGGAGTGGAAGTCAACCGATTCCAACACATCAATCACCGTCGGAACGAGTTTCTTGGTGAGCGTAAAGGTTGAATCATGCTTGGGATCGCAGCCGATCTGCAACACGCGCTTGCCGAGCTTGGAAAACGCCGCAGACAAATTGGATGACGTCGTCGATTTACCAATGCCGCCTTTGCCATAAACGGAGAAAACTTTGGCGGTGGTGCCGATGGTTACATTAGGATCAAGATGAACCTGAACACTGCCATCGCCATCACCGCGGCGCGTTGTCTGCTTGGGCATACGGTCGAGAAGAATGGTCATGCCGTGGTCTCCGTCCTTGTTGTGTTCGGTTGTGGCCTATCGGCTAAAATGGGCTTTTGCATCATAGAGGGTTTCAATCGTGATCATCGCCAGCCCCAATTCATGGGCATAGCGTTCGGTGTTGCGTTTGGCTTTGCCGCGCACAAAGAAGGGAATTTTCTTAAGTTCTTTTTCGGCTTCTGGTGCCCAGCCTGCTTCGAGAGGAAGGGCATCCACCTCTTGCAGAGCAGCAACAGGAAGCGGCTCGGCAACGGCATCAGGCGTAGGTGCTTTATGTGTCGAATGGCCGTGATGCGATGATGCGCTATCATGAAACTCGGCATCGTCCCGGAACATATGGATAAGATGCTCTTCAAGGCCCATCATCAAAGGATGAACCCAGGTATCAAAAATGACATTCGCGCCTTCAAAGCCCATTTGCGGCGAATAGCGCGCCGGAAAATCCTGCACATGGACGGGCGCTGAAATTACCGCACACGGCAAGCCAAGGCGCTTGGCGATATGGCGCTCCATTTGGGTGCCTAAAATCAATTCCGGATGCAGCTCGGAAATGCGCGTCTCGACATCGAGATAATCATCCGTAATCAACGCTTCGATACCGAGCCGTGCGGCGGCTTCGCGCACCTGACGGGCATATTCGCGCGAATAGGTGCCGATGCCGACAACATCGAAACCGAATTCGGTCCGTGCCATCCGCTCGGCTGCCAAAACATGGGTGGCGTCACCAAAGATAAAGACGCGTTTACCGGTCAGGTAAGTTGAGTCGACAGATTTCGAGTACCATGGCAGGCGGCTCGTTTCCTCAGCCAAAATATCAGAGGTATCAATACCAGAAAGACGACCGACTTCCGCAATGAAATCACGCGTTGCACCAATGCCGATTGGAACGATGGTCGTCATTGGCTGTGCGCAATTTTTCTCCAACCAGCGCCCAGCATTTTCAGCGATTTCTGGATAGAGAATCACGTTGAACGCTGCATCACCGAGCCGCGCAATATCCGAAGGGCGCGCATCAAAAGGCGCAATCACATTGACGGTAACACCCATGCGCTCCAGCAAGCGCCGGATCTCGTTTAAATCGTCACGATGGCGGAAGCCGAGCGCCGTTGGGCCCAAAATATTGCAGCTTTTCGGATTACGATGCGTTGGGTTTGCATTCGCCGGGCAAAGCGCGCGAACGATCCGATAAAAGGTTTCAGACGCACCCCAATTTTCCTTCTTCTGATACGAAGGGAGTTCGAGCGGTACGACTGGAATTGGGAGGGCAAGCGCTTGCGCTAATCCGCCCGGATCATCTTGAATGAGTTCGGCTGTGCAGGACGCGCCAACAATCATCGCTTCAGGCTTGAAGCGTTCATAGGCTTCAAAACAGGCGTTCTTAAAAAGTTCTGCTGTATCACCGCCTAAATCGCGCGCTTGAAACGTCGTATAAGTCACCGGCGGACGAACATTGCGGCGTTCGATCATCGTGAAGAGAAGATCGGCATAGGTATCGCCCTGGGGAGCATGCAGTACGTAATGTAAGCCCTTCATCGCTGTTGCGATGCGCATAGCGCCGACATGAGGAGGGCCTTCATATGTCCAAAGGGTTAGCTGCATCTCAAAGCCCTCCCAACCGGGCTTGCCGGTTCAAAGGGCGGGCAAACAAGCCTGCGAGATCGCCTGCTTGGTCATAGCCCTGAATAGGAGTGAAGACGAGCTCAATGGACCATTTCGTTGAAAAGCCTTCAGCCTCTAAAGGATTGGCAAGGCCCAACCCACACACGACCAAATCAGGCTTAGACTCACGACAACGATCGAGCTGACGATCGACATCCTGTCCTTCGCTCAAGACCGTACCTGCTGGTAAGCGCTCAAGTTCCTGACGCAGATGCTGACGATGGAGATAAGGCGTTCCAACCTCAACCAATTGCATACCCAGCTCTTCATGGAGAAAGCGTGCTAAAGGCAGTTCAAGTTGCGAATCCGGGAAGAAGAAAATCGATTTTCCCGTGAGTGTTTCACGATGCGCCGCGAGCGCTTTTTCTGCCCGCTTATGACCTGCTTCTGTTGCAAGAGTAAAGCGTTCGTCAGACACACCAAAATAATCGGCAGCCGCTTTAAGCCAAGCGGTTGTACCATTGGCACCAAGTGGAAACGGTGCCGGAATATGTTGAGCACCCAATTCATCAAGCGCGCGTGCTGTATCGTTTAGGAAAGGCTGCGCTAGAAGATAACGCGTCTCGGGTCCTATCGCTGGCATCGAGCCCGCATGGCGAGCGGGGAGAAAACCAACATTTTCAAGACCCATCTGCGCAAAGATGCGATTGAACTGGTCTTCAACTACATCCGACAGCGCGCCAACAACGACAAGCGATGTAGGCTTCGTTTCGGGTAGTGCATCGGCAACCAAAGCGGCAAGACAGGCATCTTCGCCTTGTGTGAAAGTTGTTTCAATACCAGAGCCGGAATAGTTGAGCACACGAACCCGCGGCAAATGAATTTTTGAAAGACGTTGCGCTGCCCGCTTAAGATCGAGCTTGATCACTTCTGAAGGGCAAGAGCCTACAAGAAACAACATCTCAATATCAGGACGGCGATCGAGCAAGCGGTTCACAACGCGATCAAGCTCGTCATCAATATCGGCAAGGCCTGCAAGATCACGCTCATCAATAATGGCGGTTGCAAAACGCGGCTCGGCGAAAATCATTACACCAGCTGCCGATTGAATAAGATGCGCGCATGTCCGCGATCCAACAACGAGAAAGAAGGCGTTCTGGATTTTACGATGCAGCCAAACGATTCCCGTTAATCCGCAGAAGACTTCGCGTTGGCCGCGCTCACGAATAACAGGTTGATCAACGCATCCTTTTGCACTTGGCTCGGAAGCTGGCACACGGAAGGGCAGGTTCATTGTACAACCTCCATGGCGCTAAAGGCTTCTGCATCCATCTGAAGGCGTGCGGCACGAAGCTTGAGAAGAAATTGTGCTGCATTGACGACGTAAGTGGCGTAAGCGGCCAAGGTAATCGCGAAAAGTTGGAGATCGGTCATAAAGCCTAAAGTGAGGCCCGCGAGATAAATCGTGTGCAAGGCGATCACGACAAAGCTCACCACATCTTCCCAGAAAAAGGCGGGAGCAAACAGATATTGACCGAAGACAACTTTTTCCCAAATCGCGCCTGTTACCATGATGGTGTAAAGAACAAGCGTTTTAATTAGGATCGAAATATGGGCCATTGCAGCGCCCTCGCCCGTCATCAATGTACGGATGACAAGGCCAAGACTGATTAAAAAGACGAGGAATTGTAACGGCGCCAAAATGCCTTGGACAAGTGTCCAGACGGTTTCGTCACGTCTTTTCCGCTCGGCTTCGGTATAAAGCCCCGGACGTTGACTTGGCTGACGGCCACCTGCGCTCATCGATCCCTCCCGGGCAGCTCCTCTTCCGTGAACCGGAAATGGAAAAGCCAACCCTGAACCAGAGGCTAACCTTTGCAGACATAAAGTGTCAAGCAATCTTGACGTAATTAATAAGTGACAAATATGATCTAGCAATTATAAATAGGCGTACTGGCCCCAATAAAGTCATTGGCGCTAAGGCTTGTGTCACGAAAAGGCGACACTTTTTGTGTCGAAAAGGTTTGGAATCCCTTCAATCTGACGGGGTTTTGGGCAAGAGGGTGGTCGGGATTACAAGAATAAAGGGGGGAGGCAGGCTTTGACGACATCCGATCGTGGAGAAAGCACGGCAACGGCCAGCGATCCTCAAAGCGCCGATTACGGGAGCGTTTACCCTTCAGAACGGTTTGAGAGCGCGGCGAATGCAAGACGCTCCCCTTTTGACGGGCATTTGCACGAATTAGCCGGAACGATTGAAAATGTCATTATCCCTCGTTTGAGGGTCAATTTAGGCGTAAGCGGCCTTCCGGCACGCGAAGCAGCCATTTCTGAGATCGGAATCGGCACAGAAATTGTGGAAAGCTTCGCCAAATTGGTCATGTCGCATGATAACCGTGAGGCATTCCGGTTTGTTGAGCGTCTTTTTGAGTGGAATATCTCCTTGGAGTCCATCCTGCTCGATCTGATGGTACCTGCCGCACGCTATATGGATCAATTATGGATATCGGACAGCTGCAGTTTCGTTGATGTCACGCTTGGAATGACGAGAATTCAGCAGATTTTGCGGCAATGCCGGCAATTTGATGCCGGAATGGTACCAAAATCGAAGATTCGAGGCCATATCTTGCTTGTTCCCGTTCCCGGTGAGCAACATACTTTTGGGCTTAGAGTGATCGAAGAAATGCTCATGCGGGATGGCTGGGAAGTCACCAGCAATCTGCGGGCAAGCGTCGACGATATTATCCAGATGGTCAGCGATTCTCCTTATGAAGTTATCGGACTATCCATCAGCGGCGAGCGCCTCTTAGAACCGTTACACTCTATTATTAAGCTAATTCGGCATCATTCTTCGAACCGTTCCATACAAATTATTGTAGGGGGCGCGGTATTTAGGGATAAACCCGAGCTAGCAACGTTAATCGATTCGGATTCGATATCGAGCGATGCGCGGGATGTATTGGACACGGTCAATGCGCTGTCGCGAAGCCTTAACATTCATTCTTGAATTAAAGTAAAGTATTACAGTGACAAACAAAGAACCCATGCGCGTAAAACAGCAAGGATCAGGCGAAAAACCTGCATTAGACCTTGGTATTTTATTTGCGAATATCGATCCCTATGCTGCTGCAAAGCTTTTATCGGCCGCCGCTGATATTGTTTTTGTTGTTAATTCGGAAGGTATTATTTCCGATAAAGCACTTTATTCCTCTGAGTACTCGTCGGAGATCTTCAAAGATTGGGTCGGCAAGTCGTGGCTTGATACCGTTACCATCGAAAGTCGCCAAAAAATCAAGGAAATGCTTCAGGATCTAGGATCCGGACAAGCCGCACGCTGGCGCCAAGTCAACCATACTACCCCATCTGGTACCGATTTCCCCGTCCGTTATATTTTGGTGAAAGTGGGCGATGATGGGTATGCGGTGGCCGTTGGCCGCGACATGCGGACGGTCGCGGACATGCAGCAGCGGCTGGTGGCGGCGGAATTATCCATTGAGCAAGAATATGCCCGCTTAAGACACGCGGAAACCCGCTATCGGCTTTTGATGCAGGTCTCGACCGAGGCAATTTTACTGGTGGACGGCCGCTCAGGCCGCGTTGTTGAAGCCAATCCGTCGGCGGCTACCCTGTTAAATCGCCCGCTAAAACGCCTGATTGGGTCGGTCTTCTCAGATAATTTCTCAGGTTCGGATATCGGAAAAATCGAGGATATGGTGGTGACCCTCCGCTCGTCGGGGCGTATGGACGAAGTCGCCCTGTCTTTAGAAGGCGAACAGCAAGCCGTTGCGAGTGCTACGGTTTTCCGCGAAGACAATGCCATTTATTACCTCGTCAGGCTGTTTCCATTGGCAGTTGGCACCGGCGGAACGGTCGTTTCGCGCCATCAATCGGCAGCGATTCAGGTTTTCCAAGGCATGCCGGACGGGTTTGTCTTGACCGATTTCGACCGGAAAATCCTATCCGCCAACGCCGCCTTCCTCGAAAGCGCCCAATTAGGCACCGAAGAGCAAGCCCGTGGCGAACCGATTGACCGCTGGTTGGGACGCGTCGGCGTCGACACCGGACTTCTCTACTCCAATGTCATCGAAAACGGCATGGTTCGGCAATTCGCAACCGTGATGCGCGGCCAGTTTGGCACCGTTGAAGACGTAGAAGTTTCCGGCTTTGCAGCAAAAGATACCGACCCACCAACGATTGGGTTTACGCTCCGGCGCGTGGCCCGGCGCCAAGTGACGGAAGATCAAAGCAAGCGAAGCCTGCTCCGCTCCGTCGATGAAATGACTAAATTGGTCGGAAAAGTACCGCTAAAAGACCTTGTCCGCGAGACGACGGACATTATTGAGCGCCTCTGCATCGAAGCCGCCTTGCAGCTCAACGACAATAATCGGGCAAGCTCGGCCGATATGCTCGGATTGTCGCGGCAAAGCCTCTATGTCAAGCTGCATAGACACGGCATTGAAGACAAAGGCTTTGGTGAGAAAGACTGACACTTTGTTTTTAAAAGTGTAAATCTAGATTGACATCAATTTTCGTCATGCCTAGTTTCGGTGCATGACGACTTCAATGACCCACCGTCCAACGGTTAACATTCCAGCTGTCGCTTCAGTTATCGAATTGCTGAAGCCGATTACCTGGTTTGCACCCATGTGGGCCTTTGGCTGTGGGATCGTTTCTTCCGGCGCGCCCGTCTTGGACAATCTCGGAATGCTCTTTTTGGGCGTTCTTTTATCAGGCCCCCTCGTGTGCGGCACCAGCCAAGCGGTAAATGATTGGTATGATCGGCATGTCGATGCCCTGAATGAGCCCAATCGCCCCATTCCTTCGGGACGCATCCCCGGTCGCTGGGGACTCAATATCGGTATTATCTGGTCAGGTCTTTCCTTGCTGGTTGCGGCAGCCATTGGGCCTACCGTTTTCTTTGCAGCGGTCTTCGGCGTTGCCGCCGCTTGGGCCTATAGTGCTCCTCCGCTTCGGCTCAAGAAAAATGGCTGGTGGGGCAATAGCGCGGTCGCGCTTTGCTATGAGGGGCTGCCTTGGTTTACGGGCGCGGCCATTATGGTTCATGGCGTCCCTTCGCAGCCAATTTTAGCGCTAGCCCTTCTCTACAGCCTTGGTGCGCATGGCATCATGACGCTGAACGATTTTAAATCCGTGGATGGCGATCGCGAAATGGGATTGCTTTCGCTTCCCGTTCAACTCGGCGTCAAAAATGCAGCGCGGCTCGCTTGCTTGGTTATGGCGGCTCCGCAACTCGCGGTGATCGGTCTCTTGATCCGTTGGGATAAACCTTTTCATGCGATCGGCATCGTAGCCCTTTTGGGCGCACAGCTTTTCTTGATGCGTCGATTGCTCAAAGATCCAAAGAAAGAAGCGGCGTTTTATAATGCAACGGGCACGACCCTCTATGTGATCGGCATGCTCGTCAGCGCCTTTGCCGTGCGAACTGTGGCAGGAGCGCTATAATGAACGAAAATGGCCTTAGCTGGTTTGGCATCGTTCGCCTCGGGCTCGTGCAAACATCGATCGGGGCTATGGTTGTCTTAAGCACGTCAACCATCAATCGTTTGATGGTGGTTGAATTCGCTCTGCCAGCGCTTGTGCCGGGCATTTTGGTGACATGGCATTATCTCTTACAAATCATGCGCCCGCGTTGGGGACATGGTTCCGATGTTGGTGGTCGTCGAACGCCATGGATTATTGGCGGCATGGCCGTATTGGCGTTAGGCGGTTTTATTTCCGCGCTTTCAATCGACGTCATGGCCTATGATACTTCGCTCGGTCTTTTGGTTGCCGCTTTAGCCTTTACCTTGATTGGCGCCGGAGTGGGTGCGGCAGGCACATCCCTTCTCGTGCTATTGGCTAAAAGCGTTAAAAAAGAACGACGCGCGGCAGCGGCAACCATTGTCTGGATTATGATGATCGCCGGCTTTGTGATGACGGCAGGGTTTGTCGGCAAGTTTTTGAATCCGTTTTCAGCGGATCGGTTAATATTAATCGCTGCTATCGTTTGTCTCGGTGGATTTGCGCTTTCCTCGCTTTCCCTTTTTCGGCTTGAAACGACAGCCCTCATCGAAGCGGCAAAAAAGCAGACCGATGACAAGCCTGACTTTAAGGTTGCTTTAGCCGAAGTGTGGCAAGATCAAACGGCGCGGCGCTTTGCGATTTTTATTTTCGTTTCGATGCTCGCCTATAGCGCGCAGGAACTGGTACTCGAACCTTTCGGTGCACTCGTCTTCGGTATGAGCCCGTCGGAGACCGCTTTATTGGGTGGCGCCCAACATGGCGGCGCTTTGGCTGGAATGATTCTGGTTGGCACGCTTGCGACGCTGTTTAGCAAATCGCGTATCATGGCGCTTCGCAATTGGATCATCGTGGGGTGCGCGGGATCGGCACTCGCTTTGATGGGCTTGGTTGCCGCATCGCGCATTGGTCCGGCCTGGCCGCTTGTTCCGTCGATCTTTGCGCTTGGTCTTGCCAACGGCATTTATGCGGTAGCGGCCATCGGCTCGATGTTTAATCTAGCCGCCAGCGGTGGCGAAGCGCGCGAAGGCCTTCGCATGGGATTATTCGGCGCAGCGCAAGGAGTCGCTTTCGGTATTGGCGGGTTTGCGGGCTCCGGTCTTTCGGATCTCATGCGCCTTTGGTTAGGCTCCCCCGTTGGCGCCTATTCGATTGTCTTTGCCGTCGAAGGCATTCTCTTTTTAAGCGCTGCATTTTTAGCTGCCCAGATCGGCCAGACAAGCGAAGCGCGCGACGATAGCGTTGCCTTTCACCATCAACAAAAAGCCCAAATGGGTATAAGCGGAGGATAGCCTATGCTTGATCGAAGTCTTTACGATGTCATAGTTGTCGGCGGTGGTCCGTCGGGCGCAACCGCTGCGAATGATTTAGCGCGGATAGGACATCGCGTCCTGATGCTGGATCGTGCCGGGCGCATCAAGCCGTGCGGAGGCGCCATTCCGCCTCGTGCAATTCGTGATTTCGAAATTCCCGATGAATTGGTTGTCGCCAAGATCAATTGCGCGATGATCGTTTCACCCAAAGATCGACGCGTCGATATGCCCGTTGAAGGCAGCTATGTCGGCATGGTTGACCGCGATGTGTTTGACGAATGGCTTCGCAACCGCGCGCATCAATCGGGCGCGGAGCGTCGCGTTGGTACCTATGAAAAGTTTGAGCGTGACGCCGATGGGATCGCAATCATCACCTATAAAGATGCCGAAGGGATTGAGGAACGGGTACGTGCACGCCTCGTGATCGGAGCGGATGGCGCATTGTCAAAGGTGGCGCGTGATACGGTGCGCGGCGGCGATAAAATGCCGTATGTTTTCGCCTATCATGAAATCGTCAAATCGCCTGAACCTGGCACCGCCGATTTTTCACCCGCGCGTTGCGATGTGTATTATCGCGGTACGCTGTCGCCCGATTTTTATTCATGGGTCTTTCCGCATGGCGATACGATGAGCATTGGAACGGGCAGCGCCAATAAAGGCTTTTCGTTGAAAGGCTCGGTTGCCGATTTAAGGAAAATAACTGGCCTTGATAAGGTCGAGACCATCCGCAAAGAAGGCGCCCCCATCCCTTTAAAGCCACTTAAAAAATGGGATAATGGTCGCGATGTTCTATTGGCAGGAGATGCAGCCGGCGTTGTTGCGCCCGCATCTGGCGAAGGCATTTATTACGCCATGCTCGGTGGTCGTCTTGCAGCTGACGCCGTTGATCTCTGCCTTAAAACCGGAGACGCCAAAGCTCTCGGAACCGCACGCAAACGGTTTATGAAAGACCATGGAACGGTCTTTTTCATTTTAGGCATCATGCAACGCTTCTGGTATGGTAGCGACGCCATGCGCGAGCGGTTTGTGAAAATGTGCGATGACAAAGATGTGCAGCGTCTGACATGGGAATCCTACACCGAGAAAAAACTCGTTCGGAAAGATCCCCTTGCCCATGTCAAAATCTTTATTAAAGATATGGCGCATCTGCTTGGCATCACACGCGTCGCATGATGGATTATTCGGATACCTATCTTCTTGCTCTTAAAGTCGCAGCAGCCGGTGCCATCATCGTTGGTGGCGTCGGTGGATTCTTGACCGAAGTCGGCCCTTGGTATCGCAGCCTGCGCAATCCCTGGTGGAAGCCGCCGGATTGGGCATTCGGTCCGATTTGGACAGTCATTTTGGCGCTCGCCACCATTGCGGCTGCAATCGCTTGGGAAGCAGCACCCGATGATGCGGCACGGCAATGGATCCTAATTTCTTTCATCGCCAATGCCGTTTTGAATATCGGATGGAATTTGTTCTTTTTCAAACTCCGCCGTCCCGATTGGGCGTTGGTGGAAGTCGTCTTTTTGTGGCTATCGATCCTCGCCATGATCCTAGTCGTACTTCCCTTTTCAACGCAGGCTGCGCTTTACATTGCACCCTATCTGGTGTGGGTCTTTATCGCCGCACTGCTTAACCGACAGGTTGTTCTCCTCAACCAACCCTTTGGTCGCTCCGATCAGCAAAACGGCTGAGGTTTCAAAGCCCTGCCGCTTAGCCGCTCGCTTTAACGTCAATTTAACTGACGTTACGTCATTTAAGTCAAAACGCTCGAAATGTATGTGCGGAATTTGGCCATCAGTGTGACGTTAGATGATAAAGCGATTTCTGCATGTCGGCTGTGGTCCGGCTAAAAAGGGTCCCCGAACCCCTGGCTTTGCCGGCGATGGGTGGGACGAAATTAGGCTGGACATTGACGCTTCCGTTAACCCGGACGTTATCGCCTCGATCACCGATTTAAGCCCGATCGAGACGGCCTCGTTGGATGCCGTTTTTTCATCGCATAATATAGAGCATCTTTATCCCCATGAGGCTCCCCTTGCGCTCAGGGAATTTCATCGTGTGTTGAACAATGACGGGTTTGTCGTCATCACCTGTCCCGATATTGCATCTGTTGCAGCCTATATTGCTAATAACGGCCTCGATTCGGTGGCCTATATGTCGGGTATGGGACCCATTACGCCGCTGGATATGGTCTTTGGCCACAATGCCTCCATTCAAAATGGCAATGTCTATATGGCCCATCGCACCGCATTTACGAGAAAGACGCTCCAAAAGGCTCTCTCACAAAGCGGATATGGGTCGATCATGACGTTTGAAAAACCGGCCCGGTTCGAATTATGGGCGTTAGCGACCAAAACCGAACAAAGCCGCGCCAAAGTCGTGGATCTGGTTATGCAGCATATTCCCGGAAGCCAATCGATCCGGGACCGCCTGATGGCTGAATAATACGTTATCGGCATTCGAGACGGTCATTCTTTTAAACACCACCCCCACCAAAAGAAAATGCTCGATCCCGCTTTCTGAAGGGGAGCAGCTTATCTCACCCTTTGGGCGCGCGATACACCTCCACCCCTAAATCTCCCTAAGCCTAAAAATCAACCACATCTCATATTATCAATCAAAAACAATGGGTTAATTCTATTCTAGCGAAAGCTTAACTTGAGATACGTCAAAACAAATTGACAATCTAAACTGTCATAATATCATTACACTTGTCGTCGTACGACAGCGGGAATGGGGTCGTCCGGGCTTTTGCTCGGGAGGCACCTTTGTCGCAACCCGCGTGCGGGTTCAGCACGAGAATGATCGCATTACTCCATGGAGGTAGCGATATGAGCGATGATGCACACCGCGTCTGGCCAACCGGCCTAACACACGCGGAATCTGAGGAACTGCACAAGCATATCATTGATGGCGCCCGTGTTTTCGGTGCTATCGCGCTGTTCGCGCATTTCCTTGCTTATGTTTATTCACCCTGGCTTCACTGAGGGAGAACGGACATGAACCAAGGAAGAATGTGGACGGTAGTTAAGCCAACCGTTGGTATTCCAGTATTTCTGGGCGCCGTGGCTGTGACTTCGTTGATTGTGCACTACGCCATCTTGACCCACACAACGTGGTTCCCAGCTTTCTTAGAAGGCGGCCACAAGAAGGTCTCGATGGAGATTCAAACCACCGTTCCGGCTGGTTTGGCTCTTAAAGGCGTAGAGATCGTGAATTCCTAATTCAGGATCTTCGATGAGTAATGGGTCGGGATCGCACGGTTCCGACCCTTTCATCCCGAGATATTTTATAAAATGAATGCATCGTCCACGCGGACGATCACGCATGGATTATGAAAAACGTGTTGGGCGGGTTTGCACCCTTACCCATAGGGCGGAAAAGGACTGGCTCACATGATGAACCGCGTCAGCCTGAAACTGGTTCAGACGTGGGCGAGTTTTGGCCCTCGCTTCCTGCCCTTTGCAGATGTGGCAACGCCCGATTTACCGCTGAGCCGTTTATTAAGACTATCCCTTTTCCAAGTTACCGTTGGTATGGCGCTCGTGTTGCTCGTCGGCACGTTAAACCGCGTTATGATTGTTGAATTGGATGTTCCGGCATCTCTTGTCGGTGTGATGATATCGCTACCTCTGCTTTTCGCGCCATTTCGTGCTCTCATTGGGTTTAAATCAGACATTCATCAATCGGCTTTGGGATGGCGGAGAGTGCCGTTTATTTTCCGCGGCACAATGATTCAATTTGGTGGTCTGGCCATCATGCCTTTTGCATTGCTCGTACTTTCCGGCGGCGGTGAATCCGCGCGCTATCCGATCTGGGTCGGGCAGTTTGGGGCAGGCGTAGCGTTTTTGCTTGTGGGCGCGGGATTACACACGGTGCAAACCATTGGGCTTGCACTGGCAACGGATTTGGCACCGAGTGAATCGCAGCCGAAAGTCGTCGGCTTAATGTATGTCATGCTGCTTGTTGGCATGATCATCAGTGCCGTTACCTTCGGTGCACTCTTGGCGAATTTTAGCCCGCTTCGGCTCATTCAAGTTATTCAAGGATGTGCCATCATCACCCTCGTTTTCAATACGATGGCCTCATGGAAACAAGAAGGGCGAAACGCCGCCCGACGAAATCCGGCTAAACAACAGCCTTCGTTTCGTGAATCCTGGGAGTCGTTTGCCCAAGGCGGTCATGCCGTCCGACGTCTTTTATCTGTAGGCCTCGGCACGATGGGATTTAGCATGGCGGATGTGCTGCTCGAGCCTTATGGCGGGCAGATTCTCCATCTCAGTGTTGGTGCCACAACCAGTCTCACCGCAACCCTCGCAGCAGGTGGCTTGATTGGCCTTGCGCTTGCTTCCCGAGTCTTAAGCCGTGGGGCAGATCCTTTTAGAATGGCAAGCTATGGCGCGCTAACGGGTATTCCGGCCTTTATCTTGGTGATTGCCGCCTCACCTGCCGACGAACCTTTCTTTTTCGCGATGGGGACCTTGATGGTAGGATTTGGCGCGGGGCTATTCGGGCATGGGACGTTAACGGCCACCATGAATCTTGCGCCCCGCAATCAGGTTGGATTAGCGCTCGGTGCTTGGGGCGCATCGCAGGCGGTTGCTGCCGGATTAGCAATCGCGATCGGCGGCATTTTAAGAGATATCGTTGCTACTATGCCGCTACGCGGCGAGTTTGGTCCCGCAACCGGATATATGTGCGTTTACGCACTGGAAATAATTTTACTGATGTGGACGCTCATTGCTATGGCGCCGCTTATTCGACCCGACCGCCAATCAAAGGCACAGAGCCAGTTGGGCTCACCCTAAGGATTTGGAGAGCCAGGCGATGCACAACACAACACCTGCAAGTCCAGCGCTCCCATGGGCCAGCAGCATGGCATTGGATTTAAACGTCGACCCACGTCCGAAAACAGGCCTCAACAATCCAAAAAAGGCTGCAAGCGCCAAGATGCCCGCCGCTACATCGCCAAACTCACCTGCAGGTACGGCATCACCAATCGGCCACCCCTTCAGCATGATGACGACCATCTCCAGGGTGGCCAATCCCAATAAAACATGCACTCCGATGAGAACCGACTTTCGTTTGCCACGTATGAGGAGCAAGACAAGTATAAAGCCGAGGAGCATAGTGGCGAAGGGAAGGACGATAATCGGAAAGATTGGCATATCAGCACCCAGCCAAAAGGACGGAACAGAGGTTTTGAGGCACGATAACCTCCAAACCGCCTTTCGGGCAATGCCATCTTCTCGTTCCCTGATTGCGCGCACCGAGCGTCGTCATCGGGTTGTCAGAATGACCTTTCTGTCGCAAATTCCAGCGGCATTCAGAGGCGCAATTACCACCATGGGCGATCCTTGTGTCGCTCAAATCCAACCTAACCGACAGGCGTAAACGTCATGAGCACACTTAATACGCGGATCTACAGAGCCTATGGTGACGCCGTTAGCACGGTGAATCGGTTGCATAAAAAGAAGTTCGATAAAAATTTCGTCTTCTTGATCTCAAATGCCGAGAATCAAGCTTCTGAACCCGGTGTAACGCTCGAAGAACGGCTTGCAAAAGCAGGCATCCCTGCGAGCGACACAGCAGGCTTTATCGCGTTTATCAATCAGGGCTATTCGCTCGTTGCCGTTCACGCGCCTTGGGGCGAGTCGCGCAATGCGGCGATCATCATGGATAAGTTCTCGCCTGAAAAAGCGAGTGCCGCGAGCAAGAAATATGAGTCGCGCAGCTTTCTCGACGGGACGCCGTTTTCTCGGTTTTTTGACATTCCCCTTTTATCAAAAGATCCAACCCCTTTTGCGACCTTCTGGAACATGCCGTCGGTGGTTAAATCATCAACGCCGTTTTCCGATTGGATTGGTATCCCGTCGATCTGGCGGCAGCCTTCTTCTGAGACATCCTTGTTCGGGATGCCAAAACTCCTTCGTACCAAACAAAGCTTTTCATCTTGGTACAATCTGCCCTTGCTAACGAAATCCGCCCGACCCTTCTCGGAATTTTTCCGGATGCCAGAGCTCACCCGTGTTTCAACGCCGTTCTCGGCCTTTTTTCGGGTGCCGTCTTTGATCAAGCAAAGGGGATGGGACGCGCAGGTCCAAGGTTGGCCAAAGCTGACCCGAACGTCCACCCCGTTTTCAACGTATCTCGGTATTAATGTATTGCTTAAAAAGGATGATACGACGTTCCCAACGGACGGTGTCAGCCAATTAAGCCGGGTTGCGGCGCCACTCTCCTCTGTGCTGCACATACCAACAGTTACCAAGTCGAGCTGGACCTTATCGGGCCTTTTGGGCATTCCCACGCTGGTCAAGCCACGCAAGGCCGTCGACTGAAACTTATCGTCGAACAGGCCCGCTGATAGGCCGGGAACAGCATGGATGAATTCATAAAGAGCGGCATGATCACGAATGGTGTTCTCGTGGTCATGGCGGTTGAGGCCATAATCGTGACGCTTTATTTGCGTCGCGCTGGGCAAATTTCGTCGATTCCGGGGTTTTTAGCGGCACTTTTGGCCGGAGCCTGCCTCGTTTTGGCCTTACATACGGCACTTACCGGATCGAGCCTTGGCCAGATTGCTGTATTTCTTGGTCTCAGCCTCCTTGCGCATCTTTGTGAGCTTGCCTTAAAAATTCGTGGTCTCAAGGCAAATCCAAATCAGGGGAGCCAGACGTAGATTGTCGTCAGCGCAAATGCGGCTGACTCCAGGAGGGATCAGTCATAATGTCCAAGAACTTTATTTTTTCATCGATCGCCGCAGCAATGCTCCTTGCAACCCCTGCTTTTGCCGATGGCGACGCAGCAGCTGGTGCGACCGTATTCGTCAAGTGCAAAGCATGCCACGAGAACGAGCAGGGCGTGAACAAGATCGGCCCAACGCTGAAGGGCGTCGTTGGCCGGAAGACCGCCTCCATCGCCGATTACAAATATTCGGACGCGATGGCAGCCAAGGGTGCAGAAGGACAAGTTTGGGACGAGGCAACGCTCGCAGCCTATCTTCCAGACCCGAAAGCCTATGTACCAGGCACGAAGATGGCCTTCGCCGGCCTCAAGAATCCACAGGAAGTGGCCGACGTTATCGCTTATCTAAAATCCAAGCCATAAGCGTCAGCCAAGCTGGCTATTGCCGGATTGCTCTATTAAGATCGCGCTCATGACTGATATTGAGCGGCGTAAGCGCGATCATCTAGATATCGTTCTTTCCGGTACGGCGTCCCATACGATGCCGGCCGGTTTTGACGCTTTATCCTTCGAGCACAATGCCTTGCCCGAAGTCGATTTTGATCAGATCGATCTTTCATCCCAGTTTCTCAGCTTCTCGCTGCGTATCCCCTTCCTCGCTTCCTCGATGACGGGCGGGCCGGTCGAATCCGTCACCATCAACCGCGCGCTGGCCGAGGCCGCGCAGCATTGCGGCTTTGCGATGGGCGTCGGTTCCCAACGGATCGCGCTC
Source organism: Beijerinckiaceae bacterium (assembly GCA_026461505.1). GTDB lineage: Bacteria > Pseudomonadota > Alphaproteobacteria > Rhizobiales > Beijerinckiaceae > CAIUPE01. The sequence continues at coordinate 14,393 of JAPJMW010000042.1, read as the reverse complement.
ACGACCGACGAGACGCATGGGTTAGGGCGCGATTTGCGCCGTTTGGCGCCCGATATCCCGATTTTCGGTAATCTAGGCGCCGTTCAGCTCGTCAACGGCATGGGGATCGACGATGCACGCCGTGCGATTGACGCGATTGAAGCTAATGCCCTCATCCTGCATCTCAACCCCTTGCAAGAAGCCTTGCAAAAGGGCGGCGATATCAATTTCAAAGGCGTCGCGCAGGCGATTGAACAGCTTGTGCCGCGCATCGGCGTGCCCGTCATCGTCAAGGAAGTGGGCAGCGGCATATCGGCAGCGGTCGCTAAGCGGCTCATCGAATGCGGGGTAGCGGCGGTCGATGTCGCGGGCGCGGGCGGCACCAGTTGGGCTGCGGTGGAAGGCAAGCGATCGGCCGAGACCAAAGACCAATCGCTCGGCGAAATCTTCCGTGATTGGGGAATTCCTACGGCGCAATGCCTGGCCGAGATCCACTCAGCCCATCCAACCCTTCCTTTGATCGCCTCAGGCGGCATTCGCCATGGGCTGGATGCGGCAAAAGCCATCCGCCTTGGGGCAGGATTGGTCGGTCAGGCCGCGGCCTTGCTGCCTGCGGCAACCCAAAGCACCGAGGCGGTGATTGCGCATGTCGAGACCTTCGAACGCGCGCTTAAGATCGCGTGCTTCGTGACAGGTTCCACCTCGCTCGCCGAATTGCGGAACGCGCCCTTACGCGGCTAATCGCTTTTTCGTTGGACATAAAAAAACGCCGGAACTTGCGCTCCGGCGTTAAGTTGCCTGGGTGGAACAACCGCTCAGGGATTCGCGACGCGCAATTCAGGATAATCCTTCGCCATGCTCACACCGTAGAGGGGCTTGTTGACGCCCTGGTGGCAGGTTGCGCAGTTAACTTTAGCAACATCGCCCGACGGGCCTAACCGATTCTTCGGGAAGGTGCCTTGCAGCGATGCCATGAAGGTTTCGTTGAGATCGGTCACCATCCGAAGCCCGTGCCAAGCGGGCACGCGTTGCGGACGGCTTTCCGACCAACTCGCGAATTGCCGCGAGTTGTGACAGAAGGTGCAGTTCACGCCCAAGGCTTCCGACATATGGATCATAAGCCCATAGGTGACTTCCGTGTCGTGAATGCTTGCACCCGGCTTGCCCGTTGGCAGCGCTTCCGTGCCATCAACGCGGATCTGTGCACCCTTCGCTAAAAGCGTGGTGAACGGATCATAAGGCAGCGATGTCATGCCAACCGATTTCGAGGCCAAACCCTCACCCTGACGGCTTGCCGACATGCCAGCAGCATGCGGAGGACCATCATTCTTGAACCAGATATTGGCAGGCACAGGATTGCCACGATGGCAGGTGTAGCAGGTCACGCCTGTTTGCTGCACATGCGGCGTCCACATCGTGTTGATCTGACGCGTCATCTGCAACATGCGACGTGCGACGACCTTGGTATAGAGGCCGTCATCCGCCATGTTCTCAGGGTTATGGCAATAGGTGCACCCTTCATCCGGTGCGACCCAATTCGTAATCGCGCCCATCAGACGGTTGAACTCTTCAACATCGAGATCACCAAGAACTTTGACGTTTTGGTAATCAGGGCTGTCTTTGACCTTGATGCCGGAAAGTTGCGCTGGAGGATCAGACTCTGGCGCGATGTTTTTCGACTTAACAATCGCTTCGGTGCGTGGGTTCTGTGTCCACACCATGCCCACGCCGCGAGGCCCTAATTGCGTCGATGCCATAGGCGGACGCTCCCAGTGCATCAGTGTGGCCATGGCGAGCAAAGCCCCGGCTGCAACGGCGATAAAGGCGAGACCATATTTCATGTTCATGATCGGGTCCTCCGCTTACTTGGCTGCTAGGGCAGGATCGAGGACCGGCGCCCACATGTCATACGCATATTCAGGTGCGAAGCCGTGCTTGATACCCCAAAGATACCAGTTGTCGACGACGGTCCCGGTTAGAAGAATGCCAATGCCACCTGCCAATGGGCAGAGCACCGCAAACCACCAAGCCCAGCGATGGATGGATTCCATCGTTGCGTTAAAGCCCATCGTCCAACGCCAGAACAATGCCGCACGCTCGGAAGCCGTACCACGGTCAACAATCTGTTCGATTTCCCGCTCACCGCCCAGCCGCGACACGGCCAGAATGGTCGCCGCATGCATCGCGAACAAGAGAGCTGAACCATAGAGGAAGGCAATCGAGAGCATATGGAACGGATTATAGAAAAGATTGCCGTAGCGGATCGAGAATGCCGCTGTCCAATCGAGATGCGGGAAGATGCCAAAAGGAACCGCCTCACCAAAATTACCCATCAGCAATGGACGAATAAAGCCCAGAACCAGATAGAGCCAAATCGCAGCAGCGAAAGCCCAAGCCACATGTGTTCCCATGCCAAGCGCGATGGCCCGGCGATAGGTACGAACCCACCATAAAATGATGCTGGCGGTTAAGAAGAAACCGGCCAAAAGCCACCATCCACCTTCCGCCATTGGCGGGAAGTGAAGGCCATATTTTGCAGGTGGCGGCTCAAGCGCCAGCCAGAAAAGCTGCCGCAGGAATTGGATAGGGCTCCAATTAACAGAGGCCCACATATTGAGACCAATAATCTCAAACGCGATCACACCGCAAAGAATGGATAAGATACCAAGCCAACCGAGATAGATCGGGCCAACTTGCGCGTCACCCAACAGACCAAACAGGTGAACAAAGATGGGCTTTCCAACCCGTTCCCGATTGCCCCCATTAGGAAGTGGAACCCCCATATCGGCAGGTCCATGGATCTGCGTACGGGTAAAAATATTTTGATATTCGATCATTGTCATTGTCCTCGCTTAGGACCAGATCGGGAGGTCAAGCCACCAGTTCCACCACTCAGGCCAACCTTTGGTCCAAAGCGGTCCACTGATGACAATGCAAACGGCGCTGAAGAACACCGCACCAAGCGCCAGAAACAGGCCGAGACGGTGAATACCAAGCGTACCGATTGAGTAGCCAATCGTGTCACGGAAAAAGCTGTTTTCATGCTCGGCCGTTTTAACTGGTTCACCCTTTTGCGGGTTCGTTGCCGACAGAACGAGAGAGCCGTGCAAGCCAAGCGCCATGGTCGTTGTAAAAAACAGCGACACGGCAATCATATGCGCAGGGTTGTAGTGGAAATGGAGGTATTGATACCCGACATTCGAAACCCAATCGAGATGGCTGATAATCCCGTATGGAAATCCATGTCCCCATGCACCCAGCAAAATCGGGCGAACAACAACGAGCGTTACATAAGCACCAATCGCAAAGCTGAATGCGAATGGAACATGATAACCGATGCCGAGCTTGCGGCAAATTTCCACTTCGCGAAGCGCCCATGAAACGAAAGAGCCAATGGCGCAAACCGTAATAACTTGCCAGAAGCCGCCTTCTTTCAGCGGCGCTATACCTAAACCATATTTAAGATCAGGCGGTGCGATGTTGATTTGAAAGACATTCCATGTCGGCCCTTGCGAGGCCGAATAGATAATCAAAGCGGTTCCAAGCGCTGCGAAGAAGATCGTCAGAACGCCGAAAAAGCCCACATAAAACGGACCCATCCAAAAATCGAAGAGGTCACCACCGATCAAGGTACCGCCACGGACGCGATACTTTTTTTCGAAACTGAGCATTGCCATCCGGGTTTCTCCATCTCAGCCAGAGCAGTTAGTAAAAGTAAGGTGGTTAGTGGACGGAGCAGACCGCTAGGGAATACTCCGTCCACAAGTTAGCTAAGACCATCAGCGTTAGCTGATCATCTCGCTGATCGTCACATCCAAAGCAGCTGCCTTCTTTGGTCCTTCGATCCAGTTGAACCGGTTCGTCGAGAGAAGGATGAAGTGGATGGTGAATGCAAGAACAGCTAGAAATACCGCTAAGGCAATCAAGGTCCTGCGTGGATCGAACATCAGCCAAATACGCCACATGATACGATCCTCCTTACGAGAACATCGATGTCAGCTGCGAAACAGCTGGCAAGATGTGATCGTTGAGCGAATAGCCATTCACCCCTGGAAACCATGGACGCCAATTCCAAACGAGGAAGTGAGCGATAATCGCCACCACCACGTATGCAATCGTGCTGGACATGAACATCGAGTGGTATTCTTTGGCTTCCGCCTCAGTTAAACCCGTTGAACTCAACGGGCCATTATTATCAGCCATTGCAATTCCTCCGGCTGAGGGCCTTTAGGTCCCCGTTACCGCGACGTCCCTCGCGGCTCAGGCCGCCGATTCACTCGCAAGGAGATCCCCGACGGGTATTCGTTCGACTTGCGCCTAACGAATGGGTGGACGTCCGCTCTCACATGAAAGCGAACGGTATCGAGTTATAGGTAGCAATCTTGGCTACCTTGAAAATGGATTTGCCATCGTCTTGATCGCTGACCGACCAGCGCGAACGGCGTGGAATGAGGCGCGATAAAGCCACCGCAACCAGAAAGATTGGATAAGCGAGGCAGAAGACAAGATTAAATTCTAACCGTGTCGTCTCTTTACCGTTGGATACTGAAGACATGGTGGTGCTACCCCCTCTGGATCGGCCCGATGCCGAAGAATTAAATGGTGTGTTCATCAAGCAAATTCTTTCTTGGCGACGAGCACATCGCTCTCCGCCACACGGTTGGATTGCGACCTTCTCGCCACCCGTTCCGCACCATCGCGAAGGCGCTTTGCTGCCGAAATTCTCACAAGGATAGGTTGGCTCTCGACAATCGCATCGAAGGCGGCCTTTGCCTCATCATCCCACGTCAACTCTTCATGCTGACGCACAGGCGTTGCCTCAACCTTGTCCATCTCGGTACCGAGCGGCAAAATGTTGAACAGGGCCGTAAAGAGCGCGTTGCAAACTTCTTGGATCAGATAAGTGGCGCCCGCATAACCCATGAAAGGCGTGCCAGTATGACGCCGGATAATCGCACCAGGGAACGAGGCCGGAATATACACGCCACGACCACCTGCTTCGGCGAGATACATGTTTTCATTGTAGCTGCCGAAAAGAATAAGCGGTGTCTTCTCTTTAACCATCGCACGGATCGCTTCGTTATCCGTCTTCTCACCCGCCTTACGCGCTACAGCAAAATTGCAAGGCAAGCCCATTTCATCTTCTAGGAAATGCCGTAAGCCACGCGTGTAGGTCTCATTCGCCACAACGGCAAAACTTGCAGTGCCGAAGAAATCTTGTGTTACCGACCGCCATAAATCCCATAAAGGTTTAATGGTCGTATGCTTTTCGCGCTCAATGAAGGGCTCAGGATCAAGACCCAAGATTTCACCGAGTGTCCGAAGAAATTTTGTTGTCGAATGCAGCCCAATTGGCGCCTGTAAATAAGGACGATCCAATGTCTCGCACAGCTTGCGGCCATATTCGCGATACATGCAAATATTAGCATCCGCATTGATTAGCTTTGGCACGTCAGCCAGATGGCTACCGAGCGGGAAGGTCATATTGATCTCTGCACCAATGCCTTCGACAAGGCGGCGCATCTCGGCCAAATCCGACCACGTATTAAACGTGCCATAGATCGGACCGATTAAATTAACGCGCGGCTTTTCACCCTCTTTACGGGCGGGAGCAGCCGGAATCTTTTTCTTCTTCGAGCCGAATTCGGTCCAAAGCCATACCATGGCACGATCGGCGCTCTGCCACTGATCTTCGTCAATCGTGCGCGGTAGAAAGCGTTGAATTCCTGTGCCTTGTGGCGTCACACCGCCGCCGATCATTTCGGCAATCGAGCCTGTAACGACAACACTCGGTAAGCCTGGATCAAGTGTCTTATGCGCGCGCTTCATCGCGCCTTCGGTTCCATGTTGGCCGAGTTCTTCTTCGCCCAAGCCCGTTACGACGATTGGTAATTCATGGGGCGGTAAAGCATCCGTATAATGAAGCACTGATGTTACAGGCAGGTTTTCACAACCCACCGGACCGTCAATGATCACCTGCAATCCCTTGATCGCTGTGAACACATAGACGGAGCCCCAATAGCCACCGGCACGATCATGATCGAGAACTAACATGGCCGCACCTCATGACAGACAAGAAGAAGAATCATGTCGCCGTTGACTCCTCTGCTTTAGCGCGTGCTGCTAACATACCTTGGTATTTAGCGCGGAATTCAGGACGATCTTTTGGCGTCTCTTCCCAGATGCCAGTGGCGTGTCCTGTACCAACGCCTTCAAAGAAATCTTTCATCGCATCGAAGCGGTCTTTATTAGCGATCGCCGCGTTGATGACTTGCGCAAGCGATCCTGCACCCGCGGGCCCCATCAAAGGACGGGCTGAAATAAGGTTCGTGAAATAGAGCGCAGGAATCGCCATTTGCTTGGCCTTTTGCACAACAGGCGTCGTACCAACGGCGAGGTCAGGCTTATAAAATTCCATCGCGGCAAGGTCTTGCTCGAGCGACGCGCGGAATTTAACTTCCACGCCACGCGCTTCAAGCCATTCACGATCTGCATCCGACCATTTCGTGCGCGGACAAGCAGAGCCTACATAATGCACTTCAGCGCCGCTTTCGATCAGCAAGCGGGCCACGAGCAATTCGGATCCTTCATAGCCCGATACGGTCAAGCGGCCTTTAATCGGCTTTGCAGCAAGCGCGCCTTTAATTGCGGGCAGAATCATGTTTTGCGCATTGGCAATTTTATCAGCAGAGACGCCACAGGCATCCCCGATAGCTGCGAGCCAATCCGCCGTTCCATCATAGCCAACAGGGGCCGAGCCAACGACCTTACGACCTGCATTTTCAAACTCGCGGATGGAAGCCGTGTAGAAAGGATGAATGGCAGCAACGGCTGCGCAATCAAAGGCCGAGAATAATTCACGCCATTCGCGTGTTGGAACAACGGGACCCGCGGCTAGGCCCATAGGCTCTAACAGGCGACCTATAACGACAGGATCGGCAGGGAACATTTCGCCTAATAGCGTCACTGTAGGCAAATTGCTTTTCGCAGTGCGCGGCGCGGCAACAGGGCCCTGGCGAATTTCATTCGCTGCATATTTAAGCATCGCGCCAGCCAACACATCTTTGGCTTCCGCATGCGTCGGTACACCAAAACCCGGAACATCGATCCCGATGATGCGAACGCCGTTGATTTCTTTCGGCAACAATTGCAACGGCACACCCGAAGCCGTTGGCACACAGAGATTGGTGATTACGATCGTGTCATAAAGATCGGGATCAGCAAGCTTGAAAACTGCATCACGAATATCTTCGAATAATTTTCCGGTAACGAGCGTCTCGGAATTGAACGGCACATAGCCGACTGTGCGGCGCGCGCCATAAAAATGCGAGGTAAACGTCAAGCCATAAACGCAGCAGGCCGAACCCGATAAAATCGTAGCCGTGCGCCGCATGCGAAGACCGACACGCAACGAGCCAAAAGCAGGACACATGCTTTGCGGTTGATCATGCGGGCCAACAGGATAATCCGCCGCATATTGCGCCAGAATTTCCGATTTACCTGCAGAGGACGCAGCCTTTTTCAGCTCGTCTTTGCCGCCATGGCATGACATTCCGCTCACGTCCGGCGTAGCGGCCGTTGTGCTTGGTGGGGTCGTCATGGTGTCGGCGGTTTCGAGCGTCATGTTTGTTCTCACACCGTGTCGTAGACAACTTCGAGGGATGTGAATTCTGGAATCACGCCGCCGCACATATCGGCTTCGGTTGCGGGCTGTAGAACAACACCGCGACCAACCGCATCGCCCTTGAATAGAGCCAACAGGCCATCTTGATCCAATGGTGTTGGATGCTTTGGCGGAGCCGCCACAACATTATCGGCGAGGTCTTGGAAGAGCGAAGCCCACTCACCACCTGGGCGACCGACGATTTCGTAATTCGCGCTCTTGCGACGAATGTCTTCGTTTTGCGGAATGGCTGCCAAAACCGGAATGCCGACTTGCTCGGCAAAGGCATGCGCCTCACCTGTGCCGTCATCCTTGTTGATCACAATGCCTGCAACACCGACATTGCCGCCGAGCTTGCGGAAATATTCCACCGCCGAGCACACATTGTTGGCGACATAGAGTGATTGCAGATCGTTTGAACCGACGATAATGACCTTCTGGCACATGTCGCGCGCGATCGGCAGGCCGAAGCCGCCGCATACCACGTCACCTAAGAAGTCCAGCAGCACATAGTCGAAGCCCCATTCATGGAAGCCGAGCTTTTCGAGCAATTCGAAGCCGTGAATAATACCACGACCACCACAACCGCGGCCTACTTCCGGTCCGCCCAATTCCATCGCGAAAACACCATCGCGGATGAAGCAGACATCACCGATCTTAACATCGTCACCTGCAAGCTTCTTTTTCGCCGAGGTTTCGATAATTGTCGGACACGCCCGACCACCAAACAAGAGCGATGTCGTATCGCTTTTCGGATCGCATCCGATCAGCAATACGCGCTTACCGGTTTGCGCCATCATGTAAGAAAGATTGGCAAGCGTGAAAGATTTACCAATCCCGCCTTTGCCATAAATGGCAATCACTTGCGTTTCTTTTTTGATTTCGCCCGTATGAACCGGATCGGGTTCAACAGCGGCCTCCTGACGGAGCTTAGCTTGGCGTACAAGATTAACGTCGATCGTGTTCATGAGTGATGTCTCCAGTCGAGAACCATCTTGAGGCAGTTGGGGTCGGTGAAAGCAGTGCGATAAGCATCAGGAGCCGTTTCCGGCGCTGCAAAATGCGTGATGAGCCCATCGAGATTAAGTTTGCCGGAGCCGATCAAATCGGTCACGGCTTCGATATCGCTACGTGCCCATTCGGCTGCGATACGAATTCGGGCTTCGCGCATAAAGGCTGGCGGGAAGGTGAAGCTCAGCGGCTCTTCATAAAAGCCAGCCAATGTTACTTCGCCGCGCTTGCCGAGCCTGCTGATCAAGAGATCAAGCATGCCTTGCGCGCCGCTCGCGTCACAAATGGCATTATAGTTCCGGCGCTCATCAGATGAAGGGTCGATCACGTCATACCCAACATTGCCCGAACGGCGCAGCTGATTGGTTTCCCACACAATCGGCGCTTCATGGCCAAGCGCGATGGCGATGCGAGCAATCAACCTGCCTACAATCCCATGTCCGACAACGAGATCAGGAATGCGCGCACCCTCACCCGCAATCGCGTGATAGGCCGTTGCGGCGAGCGCGATTAAAACACCGTTCTCACCAATATGCGGCTCGATCGGCACAACGCGTGCCGCTGGCACCACAAGACGCGAGGCCGCGCCACCGAAAAGTCCACGCACTTCGCCAAAGCAATTGGCACCAGGAACAAACACACGGTCGCCTTCGTGCAAGCCCGATCCGCGCGAGGTTTGCCGCACACGGCCGACGGTCTCGTAACCGGGCACCAAAGGATAGGATAATCCGGGGAAAGGCGGCATCCGCCCTGTCCAAAGCAGCCGTTCGGTTCCCGAGCTGATGCCGGACCATTCGACATCGACAACGATATCGTTGGTACCCGCTTCAGTCAGATCCATCGCCCGCAAGGCCAAATGCTCTGGCTTTTCTAGGACGACCGCTACGGTCTGCATTTCTACATCCCCCCTTGACCCCGGCATCGGCTGAACCCTCAGCGATCCGGTCCTTCTCAATGTGTCATCTTATAGTGACACTTCTAAACGTCAAGTTATTGTGACGGTATTTTGTTCTATGTCAAATCGTGAGGACAACAATTCCGGTAATAAGTGGGTTTTGCGTTGCAACAACCCGCGCCGAGCTAAATCCGGCTTTTTGCCCGATCGCCGCAATCTCCGCCGCCGTTCGGGTCTTTCCCTGCCCCATTGCCGCGAAATACAGCCCAAAATAGGCGTCCGTTACTGGCTCAATTGAAGGAACGCCGGATAAAGGCTCTGCGACAATAAGTGCGCCGTCAGGCTTCAAAGCCTGATAGGCAGCGGCCATTATTACTTCTACCGATTGGTCGTCATGGTCATGAAGCACGCGGATCAGGGTTGCCACATCGGCTGAGTCGGGTAGCGGATCGGCCAAGAATGACCCCTCGACGACCGAAACGCGCTTGTCCAGCCCGGCTGACACAATCCGCTTTTGGGCAATTTGGCCAACCGCGGGAAGATCAAAAAGCGTAAATCCTAAGCGCTTATGCCTCGCCGCAGCAGCCAGAATAAAACTGCCATTGCTGCCACCAATATCAAGAAGGTGGCGATGACGGCTAAAATCATAAGCGTTCAAAATTTCACGCGCGACCGCCGTCTGGCTTTGACCCATCAAGTCCGTATAGGCGGAAACATCATCGGGGCGCGTTTCTTGGCCATGGTGGTCAGCCGTATAGGCCCAATAGGATTGTAATTCGGTAAGCCCCTCCCCGCCCTTGACCACATGAAGCGGATCGGCAAGATCGCGATAGAGAAGATGATGGTGTTTAATAAATCCAGCAATCCAGGGATTACCGATCAGCGCCGCTCCATGAATGCCCAAATCATAGAGTCCCTTGCTGGTAAGCTCTAAAATCTTGAGGGAAACGGCCGCTTTCAGCAGTCTTTCGAGACGATTTTCGGCAAAATTTAAATCAAGCGCCAGCGCCTGAAGACTTTGAGGCGTCCGCGATAGACGTTCGATCAAGCCCAGCTCGACGCAAGCCACCAGCGTTTGTGAATAGGTAAAACCGGCAATTAAATCAAAGAGTTGACGGGACCGTAGCCGAGCAATGGGCCGCGTCAAGGGAAACGCCGTCGCAAAATTCTGAAACGCGACACGTCCCATTAATTGGTTGCGAAACCGCCGCCAACGATCCTGAAACCACCCAAAAACCGACATTTTGACCGATCAGGCCGCGACTGTGCGCGCGCTCAGGCCGGTCACAAGGCTGCGAGAAACGGCGGCAATCTGCTTGGCCAGAGGCTCTGCACCGGGGCATGGTGGTATCGCAGCCAGCGCATCGGCCAATAAATCCTCAAACCGCTGCATGGCGCCATCAAACCCTAAAGCCGCTACCGCATTCGGGCGATGATGTGTCTCATCTTGACCGACCGGCTTGCCCAGATCCTGCTCGGAGCCTGCCACATCGCGCAGATCATCGGCCACCTGAAACGCCTCGCCAATCGCATAGCCCAAAGCCTGCCAGGCCTGCGGCTCATAGCCGGCAGCAGCCGCGCCTGCCATGGTGCAGGCCGCAAACAAAGCGCCCGTCTTGGCCCGTTGATAACGCACGAGATCGATCTCGTTTTCGCATTCCCATGCCTGACCCGCGGCGATGCCCGATGGTCCACCGACAGCCGTCGATACAATTTTGACCAAGGGAGCCAAGCGCTCTGGAGAAAGGGCTAAACGAACTGCCAATTGCTCAAATGCCAAGACAATCAGCGCATCACCTGCCAATACCGCGATCCGTTCGCCATAGGCCAAATGCACCGAAGGCTTGCCGCGCCGCATGCCCGCATTATCAAAGCAGGGCAAATCATCATGGACCAGCGACGCGCAGTGCAAAAGCTCAATCGCCGCCGCAGCAGCCGTCGCAGCAATCGGGCTCTTATCTCCGCAAGCCATGGCTACTGCGAGGCAAAGGCGGGGCCTAATACGTGCACCACCCGGAAAAACCGCATAGCCCAGGGCTTCGGCAAGAATAGGCGGACAATCGGATCCGGCTGCGCGGGAAATGGCGGTCTCAAGCTCTTGCTCAATGCGCAATGCAACGTCCATTCTCTTTCTCCCCTCACAACCGGTTGTACATTTTTATGGTCGCTTTATAGTGTCACGAAAGATTGACATATTTCAAGTGGACACGCAACAGGAGCCTTACAGCGTGCAGAACAAGCCCATCGTGATTGTTGGCGCAGGCATTGGCGGGCTCTCGGCTGCCTGTCTCTTGGCGGCACGGGGCGAGGATGTCGTTATCATTGAGCGGCAAGCTGCACCGGGTGGCAAAATGCGGCATATCCCGATTGATGGCGCCTTGATCGATGGCGGGCCTACCGTTTTCACCATGCGCTATATTTTCGATGCCATCTTCGCGGAGGCCGGAACGAGCTTGGAGGCGGAGTTAGGACTAAAACCCCTTTCCGTTCTCGCGCGCCACTCTTGGGGCCATGGCGCGGAGTTGGATCTCTTTGCCGATCTCAAGCAATCCGCCGACGCGATCGCGCAGTTTGCCGGACCTTCAGAAGGAAAGAATTTTTTATCGTTTCAAGCCGAATCCCGTCGCGTGTTTAATGCTCTAAAAAAGCCCTTCATTGAATCGCAGCGCCCCAACCCGTTAAGTCTGGCAACGTCGAGCGGGCTGGGCGGTATGCTTGAACTTATGCGGATTAATCCGTTTGAAACCTTATGGTCAGCCGTATCACGCCATTTCAAAGATCCGCGCCTTCGCCAGCTTTATGGACGATACGCTACCTATTGCGGATCATTACCCTTTGAAGCGGTGGCAACATTGATGCTGATTGCCCATGTTGAACAAGATGGTGTTTGGTCGGTAGACGGCGGAATGCATGCGGTGGCGCGCGCCTTCGAGCGTGTTTTCTTAAAATTGGGCGGCACTATTCGATATGGCGTGTCAGCGTCAGAAATAGAAATTAAGCAGGGACGTGTATCTGCCCTCATCACATCGGACGGTGAACGTACAGAATGCTCGGATATGATTATCAATGCGGATGTGAATGCCGTTGCATCTGGCCTTTTTGGATCATCAGTCCAACGCGCGGTAAATGCTGTTCCCGTTAAAGCAAGATCACTATCAGCGATTACATGGGCCGCGCATCTCAAGACGCATGACTTTCCGCTCGAACATCATAATGTATTCTTCTCGCGCGATTATAAAAAAGAATTTGATGAATTAGCATCAGGCTATCCATCCGACCCTACGGTTTATATTTGCGCGCAAGATCGTCCCGACCATGCAGGCGGAAATGAGCGCCTGCTTATTCTTGTTAACTCGCCTGCCAATGGTGATCATGCGCCACAGTCTCATGAAAAAATTGAATTAGCCATGCGCTTAAAACTTGCTCAATGCGGATTAAGTATCGAGTGGCATGACACACGCGTGGTAACAACACCGCCGTCTGGATTTGCGGGATTATTTCCGGCAACCGGTGGCGCGATTTATGGAAGGGCTTCGCACGGATGGTTGGCATCATTTCAGAGGGCGGCAGCGAAAACGAAAATTCTGGGTCTCTATCTAGCAGGGGGCAGCGCCCATCCGGGGCCGGGAGTTCCGATGGCAGCGATGTCGGGTCGATTAGCAGCCGACGCTCTGATGGCGCAGCGTGCTTCGACGCGCAAGTTCCATCGGGGGGCTACCATTGGTGGTACCTCGACGCGTTAAGCGACGATAAAAAACATGGCCTTGCGATTATCGGATTCGTAGGCAGCGTATTCTCCCCTTACTACGCCTTCGCCCGTCGTCTCGGCATCACTGATCCAGAAAATTTTTGCGCCATTAATGTTGGTCTTTATGGCGAAAGAGGCCATCGCTGGACGATGACGGAACGCGGCAAAAAAAGCCTTCATCGCACATCAACGCAGTTCAATGTCGGGCCTTCCAGCATGGCATGGGAGAAGGATTGCCTCGTCATCCGCATTGATGAAATCACGGTTCCGTTTCCCTCCCGCATAAAGGGCGAAATTCGCCTCTATCCTACTATCTATTCTGACTATCACGCTCACCTTGATCCGAAGGGCGAGCATCATTGGCGCCCTGTTGCCCCTTTGGCACGCGTTGAAGCGAAGTTTGAAAAACCTAACCTTAAATGGCGGGGAACCGGTTATCACGATATGAATTGGGGAAGCGTACCGTTAGAAGATAGTTTTTCCAGCTGGTTCTGGTCGCGCACCGCCACACAAAAAGGCGCGCATATTGTGTATGACCGAACACTTCGGGATAAAAGTGCTGCAGGCTTTGCGCTTGAGATTGATCGATCCGGCCAAGCTACAGAAATCGCTCTGCCAAAGCCTATCGAACTCGGTACAACCTTTTGGCAAATGAGAAGGCCCGCACGAGCTGATCATCCGGCCATCGTTGAAGCGACGTTAGAAGATTCGCCCTTCTATACCCGCTCCCATGTAAAGACCGTGATTGATCGTGAAGCGGTTGACGTCTTTCACGAGAGCCTATCGCTTGATCGGTTTAGAAACCCCATCATTCAAACGATGTTACCGTTCAAAATGCCACGACGTACCTAGCTTAAAATATATTTTTTATTGATCCGTCTTAGCCAATCGGATGAAGAGGTTTGCCACCCATTCCGCGCGTTCATTAAACGATTCTGGCAAGTGCTTAGGCTCCGGTGCTGCGGCAACGGCATCAACAACAAAAGCTGCTTCTTCGAGCACAGGATAAGGCGTTATAGCGCTCGAAAATAGACTTGATTGAATAGCTTTTCCGATCAGCACAAGCTTGCGGCTCTTGGGAACAACAGCCCGTTGAC
>JAPJMW010000041.1 GCA_026461505.1 Beijerinckiaceae bacterium | reverse complement strand
GGTGGCCCGAAGACGCCCGCAGCTTTGGCAAAGTCGCCACATCGGTTCATTAACCGGGAATTATCATGGCTTCAGTTTAACCATCGGGTTTTGGAAGAGGCGGCTAATCCCCATCATCCGCTTTTGGAACAGTTACGGTTTTTGTCGATCTCGGCGAACAATCTTGATGAATTTTTCATGGTTCGCGTCGCTGGATTGCGCGGGCAGGTCAGCTCAAACGTCGCCCCATTATCGGATGACGGTATGAGCCCGTCTGAGCAGTTGGTGAAGATTGGTGAGGCGGTCACACAGCTATGCGCCGATCAGCAGAGCCGCTGGCGCGAATTACGCGTGTCGCTCGATCATGCGGGTATCTCGCTTGTTGATGGCGATGCTTTGTCCGATGAAGAAAAGCATTGGTTAGAAGGGTATTTTGCGGAAGAAATCTTCCCCGTTCTTACACCGCTCGCTGTTGATCCGGCCCACCCATTTCCTTTCATTCCGAATTTGGGCTTTACCGTTGCGCTCGCTCTGTCGCGGGCCAATGACGGGAGGGCGTTAAATGCGCTTATCCGAGTGCCCAATAAGATTGATCGGTTCATATGTTTGCCGTCAGCAACTGAATCAGACGAGAACCCGACTTCGCTTCGCTATATTGCACTTGAAAATGCCATCGGTTTGTTCATTGGAAAACTGTTTCCGGGCTATCATGTCAAAGGGCTCGGCGCATTTCGCGTGATCCGTGACTCGGATATCGAAATCGAGGAAGAAGCGGAAGATTTGGTTCGCGTCTTCGAGACAGCGTTGAAGCAAAGACGGCGCGGTTCGATTATTCGCCTTGAGATCGAAGCCGGAATGCCCGATGAAATCCGGCAATTTGTGATTGGCGAGTTCCACGTTGATAACGATGCCGTTTTCGAAATGGAAGGAATGCTGGCGTTAAATGATCTTTCCCAATTGGTGGGCATTGATCGGCCTGATCTAAAATTTGAACCTTATAATGCGCGATTTCCAGAACGCATCCGTGATCACGGCGGCGATTGTTTCGCAGCTATTCGTGAAAAAGATCTAATTGTTCATCATCCCTATGAAAGTTTTGACGTAGTCGTTCAGTTCTTAAACCAGGCGGCTCGTGATCCGAATGTGGTTGCGATCAAGCAAACGCTGTATCGGACGTCGGCAAATAGCCCGATTGTGAAGGCGCTTGCTGAGGCGGCGGAGGCCGGAAAATCAGTTACCGCGTTGGTGGAATTAAAAGCCCGTTTTGATGAAGAAGCCAATATTCGTTGGGCGCGCGATTTGGAGCGTGCGGGCGTTCAAGTCGTGTTCGGCTTTATCGAACTCAAGACACATGCGAAACTCTCGATGGTCATACGCCGCGAAGGCGGGCATTTGGTCAGCTATTGCCATTTAGGCACTGGAAATTATCACCCGATCACGGCGCGGGTTTATACGGATCTTTCCTTCTTTACGGCTGATCCGGCGATTGGTCGGGATGTAGCCCGCATTTTCAATTTTATTACAGGTTATGCCGAGCCGACCCATCTTGAGAAGCTTTCCGCCTCGCCATTTTCGTTGAAGAAAACGCTTCTCGAAAATATCGCGCATGAAATGGAAAATGCTAAGGCGGGTAAACCTGCGGCGATTTGGGGGAAATGCAACTCCTTGGTCGATCCCATGATTATTGACGCGCTTTATGAGGCGAGCCAAGCGGGAGTGCAGATCGATTTTGTTGTTCGCGGCATTTGCTGCCTAAGGCCGGGTATTCCGGGCTTCTCCGATAATATTCGGGTTAAATCGATTATTGGTCGTTTCTTGGAGCATACCCGTATATTTGCTTTTGCGAATGGTAAGGCACTGCCTCATGCAAAAGCGAAGATTTATATTTCATCGGCCGATCTTATGCAGCGTAATCTCGATCGTCGCGTTGAATCCTTGGTGCCAATTTTGAACCCGACGGTTCATGAGCAGGTGCTCAATCAAATCATGGTCGCCAATATGATCGACAATGAGCAGAGCTGGACAATCAATTCGGACGGGTCGAGCACGCGGGTCACTCATTCGCCGGATGAACCCGCATTTAACGCCCATCAATTCTTTATGACCAATCCGAGCTTGTCAGGCCGTGGGAAATCTTTAAAGGAGTCGGGCCCCAAATCATTACGGGCCGGGGCTAACAAGGAAGCGAGCAAATAGCGGTCAAGCTTTTGCTTCGGGCCCATCTTAGAGATGGCTGAAGGTATAACATTGTGAACGAAGCTCAAGGGCGTTTGAGGGTAGGCGAGCCGGTTGCGATTATCGATATCGGATCGAACTCGGTTCGTCTCGTTGCCTATGAAGGGTTAACCCGTTCACCAACTCCTATTTTTAACGAAAAGGCGCTCTGCGGCTTAGGCCGCGGCGTATTATCGACCGGATTATTGCCGCAAGACGGGATGGAAAAGGCTTACGAGGCGCTGCGTCGCTTTCGTGTACTTTGTTCTGTGATGCAGATTAATAACATTCAGGTGATTGCAACGGCCGCATCACGAGACGCCAAAAATGGGCCGCAGTTTCTCGAAGAATGTTCAAACATTATTGGCTGCAAGGTCGATCTGATTTCCGGAAAACGCGAGGCAGAACTATCCGCGCTCGGTGTAGCGATGGGTATTTATAACGCTGAAGGACTTGTAGCCGATCTTGGCGGCGGTTCGTTGGAGCTCATCGGGGTCAAGGGTCAAAAATTAGGGCAGGGAACAACCTTGCCGATTGGTGTTTTGTCCTTGCAGGATCGGTCCGGCGGCAATCTCAAGAAAGCGCAAAAAATCATCCGCAAAGAACTTGATCATTTGCCCCAACTGAAAGCGGCAAAAGGCAAAGCCATCTATGCGGTTGGTGGAACATGGCGTTCGCTTGCGCGCTTGCATATGAAGCAGCGTGGTTATCCGCTCCATGTGATGCATAATTACGTTATCCCGGTGCGCGATGCCGAAGATTTCACCTCGCTTATCGAGCGGGTTGCGACAGATACCATCGACTCAATTGAAGCTGTTTCGGCGGCACGACGCCCGCTGGTCGGATATGGCGCGTTGGTGCTCGAAGAACTCATTCGCAAATGCAAACCTGCAGAAATTGTTATTTCGGCACAAGGCGTTCGTGAAGGTTTGCTTTTTGAGCGGCTCGATCAACAGATCCTAGATCAAGATCCGCTGTTAACGGCGGCGAATGATCTCAACATATTACGATCCCGCTCGCCGCGGCACTGTGAAGAAATTATTGAGTGGACGGATGCGTTTATGGCATCGACCAATATCACAGAGACCGTTGAGGAAAAGCGCTTGCGCCATGCGGCTTGCTTATTGGCCGATATTGGATGGCGCGCCCATCCCGATTACCGGGGTGAACAATCCCTCAATATTATTGCCAATGCCAGTTTCATCGGGGTCGATCACCCCGGTCGCGTGTTTATCGCGCTGGCCGTTGCCTATCGGCACATGGGAATTTCGGATGATGATGTGAGCCCTCGTCTGCGCGAATTGGCGAGCAGCCGGATGATTGATCGGGCCCGTATTTTGGGTGCTGCGATGCGGGTGGCTTATCTTCTTACCGCGGCCATGCCAGGTGTTTTACCTCGTACTCCCATGATGTGCGCTAAAGACGATCTTATCCTTCGCGTGCCGGAGGATCTTGCGGCCTTGTCTGGTGAACGGGTATTTAACCGTTTGCGGGCCTTGGCCCGTGTAATTGGCCGTTCGCCCGTATTGGTCGTAGGCGACAAATAAGGATGCTTAACGGGGTAGGGCCACAACCCTGCCTTTAGAAAACGCCAAGGCTAAACGCCCGTTCTTGAGATCCAAAGCCTTTTCGCCAAAAAGCTCGCGGCGCCAGCCTTTCAAGGAAGGAACGTCAGCTTCGTCATCGGCAGCGATGGCTTCGAGCTCATCGACGGTCGCTACAATTTTTGCTGCAACACCTTCATTGTCGCAGGTCATGCGCAGTAGGACTTTTAAGAGTTCGACGGCGGCAGGGTTATAAGGTTTGCGCTCGGTACGTTCCAATTCTGGAAGGGACTTTGGATCTATCTCGAGCGCTCGTTCAACGGCTGCGATGATTTCTGCGCCTGATCGCGATCGTTCGAAGCCGTTCGGAATAGACCTAAGCTTGGCGAGTGCCTCAACATTTCGGGGAACCGAGGTTGCGACATCCATAATGGCATCGTCTTTTAGAACCCTTGAGCGCGGCACATCGCGCGAGCGTGCTTCCCGTTCACGCCAAGCGGCCAATTCGATCAGGATGGCTAATTCGCGCGGTTTACGCACCCGGCCTCTCAAGCGCTTCCATGCATCTAGCGGATCAAGCTCGTAGGTGGAGGGGGAGGTGAGAAGCGTCATCTCATCCTCAAGCCAATGGGATCGACCCGATTGCTCCAATTTACCCGCGAGCGCCTTATAGACATTGCGCAAATGGGTGACGTCGGAGCGGGCATAGACAAGCTGCGCTTCGCTCAGCGGGCGTTGAGACCAATCGGTAAAGCGGGATGATTTATCGATTTTGGCTTTAGCGAGATCATGGGCCAGCTGCTCATAAGAAACGCTATCGCCATAGCCTGCAACCATGGCTGCCACTTGCGTGTCAAAGCAGGGCACAGGAATGCAGCGATCGAGATTCCACAAAATTTCCAAGTCCTGACGGCCGGAATGGAACACTTTGACCACGTTTTTATTGCGCATCAGGGCAAAAAACGGACTTAAATCGAGATCCTCAGCCAATGGATCAATCAGAATATCTTCTTCTTCGCTCGCCATCTGGATCAGGCAAAGTTTAGGATAGAAGGTCGTCTCCCGCATAAATTCTGTGTCGACCGTCACATAGCTGTGCTTGGCCATACGGTTACATGCATCGGAAAGAGACGTTGTGTCAGTAATAAGCGGCATTGGGCGGATCATATCAACTAAGTCGAATCAACGGCACGATTACCGTGAAGAGTCCCTTTATACGACAATTCGATGTCGGGGCATCTATAACGTCAGAGGGTTTCTCTTGACAACACAAGCGCCTGCATGCGTTCTCCCCGAAAACCCCTTAGACCTGATTTGATTGATGAGGATAACCATGCACCGCTATCGTTCACACACCTGCGGAGCCCTCCGTGACACCGATGTTGGCTCAGACGTCCGTATCTCGGGATGGTGCCACCGGATCCGCGACCATGGCGGCGTCCTGTTTATCGATTTGCGCGATCATTACGGGCTGACCCAATGCGTGGTTGATCCGGACTCACCCGCGTTCAAAATTGCTGAATCACTCCGCTCGGAATGGGTTGTGCGGTGTGACGGCAAGGCCCGTTTACGGCCAGCAGGCACCGAAAACCGCGATTTGCCCACGGGCCTGATCGAGATTTATGTGACCCATATCGAGGTCTTGGGACCATCGGCGGAATTGCCGGTTCAAGTGTTTGGCGATCAGCCTTTCCCTGAGGAAACGCGGCTTAAATACCGCTTCCTCGATCTGCGCCGCGAAAAGCTGCACAACAACATCATGACGCGCGGCCGCGTTGTCGATGCCATGCGCACCAAGATGAAAGAACAGGGGTTCAACGAATTCCAGACGCCCATTTTGACGGCGTCGTCACCGGAAGGTGCCCGCGATTTCTTGGTTCCATCGCGCATCCATCCCGGCACGTTTTACGCATTGCCGCAGGCGCCGCAGCAATATAAGCAGCTTTTGATGATGGCGGGTTTTGACCGCTATTTCCAGATTGCGCCCTGCTTCCGCGATGAGGATCCGCGCGCCGACCGTCTGCCGGGTGAATTCTACCAACTCGATTTGGAAATGAGCTTTGTCGAGCAAGAAGATATTTTCGCCGCCGTCGAGCCAGTAATTGGCGGGATTTTCCGTGAGTTCGGCAATGGTAAGGCGGTAACACCTAGCCCATGGCCGCGCATCCCTTATGCGGTTTCGATGGATAAATATGGCTCCGATAAGCCGGATTTGCGTATCCGCAATCCGCATACGAGTGAGCCGCTTGAAATGGCGAATGTCTCCGAGCATTTCCGAGGCTCGAACTTCAAAGTGTTTGCACGGATTTTGGAAGAACCGAAGAACCGCATTTGGGCCATTCCGGCACCCAATGGAGGCCAGCGGACGTTCTGCGACCGGATGAATGCTTGGGCGCAGGGCGAAGGCCAGCCGGGTCTAGGCTATGTCTTCTGGCGCGAAGGCGAAGCAGGCGGCGCGGGACCGATCGCAAATAATATTGGACCAGAGCGTACGGAAGCCATTCGTAAGCAGCTTGGCTTAAAGGAAGGCGATGCGGCATTCTTCGTCGCAGGCGATCCTGAGAAATTCATCAAATTCGCAGGATCGGCACGCATTAAAGTGGGGCAGGATCTCAATCTGATCGATGAGAACCGCTATGAACTTGCCTGGATTGTCGATTTCCCGATGTTCGAATGGAATGAGGATGAGAAAAAGGTCGATTTCTCGCATAATCCGTTCTCGATGCCGCAAGGCGGGATGGAGGCACTGCAAAATCAGGATCCTCTGACGATCAAGGCTTTCCAATACGACATCGCTTGCAATGGCTTTGAAATTGCCTCCGGTGGAATTCGCAACCATCGTCCCGAGGGAATGGTGAAGGCGTTTGAAATAGCGGGTTATGGCGAAGAAACCGTCATCGAGCGCTTCGGCGGCATGTATCGCGCGTTCCAATATGGCGCGCCTCCGCATGGGGGCATGGCTGCGGGTGTTGACCGCATCGTTATGCTGCTCTGTGGTGCACAAAACCTTCGTGAAGTGGCGCTATTCCCAATGAACCAGCAGGCTCAAGATTTGTTGATGGGGGCGCCGTCTGAGGCTACCCCGCGCCAATTGCGGGAATTGCATTTGAGGCTTAATCTCCCAGAAAAGTAATGCAATAAGAGCCTTTTAGATTGGTTTGTTAAAGGATAATGCGATGACGGATGCCTCGGATGATCTTCGCGCAGGGTCGATGGTTTATCATCGGTTTCCGCGACCGGGGAAACTCGAGATTCAGGCAACCAAGCCGCTTGGTAACCAGCGCGATTTGGCGCTGGCCTATTCGCCGGGCGTTGCCGCACCTTGCGAAGCTATTGCGGCTGATCCGGAATTGGCAGCCGAGCTGACGAGTCGCCAAAATCTGGTGGCCGTTATTTCCAACGGCACGGCGGTTTTGGGCTTGGGAAATATCGGGCCATTGGCGTCAAAGCCTGTGATGGAGGGCAAAGCGGTTCTCTTCAAGAAATTCGCTGGCATCGATGTGTTCGATATCGAGGTGGCGGAGAACGATGTCGACCGCTTTGTGGATGTCGTTGCCGCCCTCGAGCCGACCTTTGGCGGGATTAATCTCGAAGATATCAAAGCGCCTGAATGCTTTGAAATTGAAGCCAAGCTTCGGGAAAAGATGGATATTCCCGTTTTCCATGATGATCAGCATGGGACCGCGATTATTGTTGGTGCTGCCGTATTAAATGCCGTGGATTTGGCCGGTAAATCTATGGAGACAATCAAGATTGTCGCCTCCGGCGCAGGCGCCGCCGCGCTCGCCTGCCTTAATCTCCTTGTTTCCTTGGGCGTAAAACGCGAAAATATTTGGATCAGCGATCTCGAAGGTGTGGTGTATCGCGGACGCGTCGCGCTGATGGATCCGTGGAAAAGCATATTCGCGCAGGAAACCGACAAACGCACCTTGGCCGAGATCATCGAGGGAGCCGATGTGTTTCTAGGACTTTCAGCTGGTGGGGTTTTAAAGCCTGAAATGGTCGTCAAAATGGCACCAAAGCCGTTGATTTTGGCGCTGGCTAATCCCAATCCGGAAATCATGCCTGAAGCGGCCCGCGCCGTACGCCCCGACGCGATGATGTGCACCGGACGGTCTGATTATCCCAATCAGGTCAATAATGTGCTGTGCTTCCCCTATATTTTTAGGGGCGCGCTTGATGTCGGTGCGCGCACCATCAATGAAGAAATGAAGCTTGCGGCTGTTGCGGCTATTGCGCGGTTGGCGAGGGAGGCCCCGTCGGATGTGGCAGCTAAGGCCTATGGTGGTGAGGTTTCCACCTTCGGTGCCGAGTCGCTCATTCCAAGCCCTTTTGATCCGCGTTTAATCCTTCGGATCGCGCCAGCGGTTGCAAAGGCCGCGATTGCGTCCGGTGTCGCGCGCCGTCCGATTACTGATTTTAAGGCTTATGAAGAACGCCTCTCGGGCTTCGTGTTCCGTTCGGGCTTCATCATGAAGCCGATCTTCGAGCAGGCAAAAGTCGCGCCGAAGCGGGTGATTTATTCCGATGGCGAAGATGAGAGGGTCCTTCGTGCGGCACAAATTGCGATCGAGGAAGGGTTTGCGATCCCTATTTTGATTGGCCGCCCCAATGTGATCGAGACGCGCTGTGAGAGGTATGGTCTGACGATCCGCCCAGGCAAGAATGTGGC
>JAPJMW010000006.1 GCA_026461505.1 Beijerinckiaceae bacterium | reverse complement strand
GCGCTCGATTACGTCGCGGGCTTCTGTGTCTGCAATGATATTTCAGAGCGCGCTTTCCAGACGGAGCGTGGCGGTCAATGGATGAAGGGCAAGGGTTCACCCACCTTCGGCCCGATTGGTCCGTGGCTGGTGACGACGGACGAGGTTAAGGATGTGCAGAATTTGCACATGTATCTCGATCTCAACGGCAAGCGCGTACAAAACGGATCGACGAAGACGATGATTTTCGGTGTGGCTCATATTGTCGCCTATATCTCTCAATTTATGCAGTTGGATGCGGGCGACGTAATCACCACCGGCACACCTCCGGGCGTCGGCATGGGCATGAAGCCTCAGCTCTATCTTAAGCCTGGCGACAAGATGGTTGTTGGCATTGAAGGTCTGGGCGAACAGCACCAGACTGTGGAAGCCTATAAAGGCTGAGCATTGGCGTTCGACAGGGCAGGGATGACGCAGTAGTTTCGCGGCTATGAGTCGTCCCTTTCTCGGCGTTGAACGTTCTGTTTCCGATCGCGTGTGGCGTGAGCGGCTGGATGATGCCAGCCGTGGCATCGCTTTGGCGTTGGTGCAGGAATATGGCCTCGACGATCTCTTGGCCCGCGTCTTGGCCGGGCGCGGCGTAACCACTTCCGATATTCCCGCCTATCTTGAGCCCCGATTACGAGAGTTGATGCCTGATCCGTCGACCATGATCGGCATGGATGAGGCAGCTGAGCGATTGGCGCAGGCGATTATCGCACGAGACACCGTGGCGATTTTTGGTGACTATGATGTCGATGGCGCATGTTCGTCCGCGGTGCTGGCGGGATTTTTAGATTTTGTGGGCGTTAAACGTCTGATCCATATTCCGGATCGGTTGATTGAAGGCTATGGCCCCAATAGCGAAGCCATTCAGTCGCTTCATGCGGCGGGCGCAAAGCTGCTTGTAACGGTTGATTGTGGCACGACGAGCCATGAGCCAATTGATGAAGCGCGTCGACTCGGCATGGATTGTATTGTTTTAGACCACCATCAAGCGCCCGATGATCTACCCTCCGCATTCGCCATTGTTAACCCGAACCGTCAGGATGATTTGTCCGGCTTGGGGCATCTTTGCGCGGCGGGTGTGGTTTTTATGACCTTGATTGCAGTGACGCGTGTTTTACGTGCCAAAGGTTTTTGGAAACAACGCGGCGGTGAACCGGATTTAATGGCGCAATTGGACCTTGTGGCACTCGGTACTGTTGCCGATGTTGTACCTTTGCGCGGGCTAAACCGTGCCTTTGTGAGGCAGGGTTTGCAGGTTGCGCGCGCCCGAGCACGCCCCGGTCTGCGATCGTTGGCCGATATTGCCCGCGTGGACGGCCCGATGACGCCGTTTCATTTGGGGTTTTTAATTGGGCCAAGGATTAATGCGGGCGGACGCATTGGCGACGCTGCCCTGGGTGCCAATCTTCTTCTCACGCAAGATGAAGGCGAAGCAGCGGTTATCGCCACGCGCCTAGATGCGTTGAACAAAGAACGGCAAGAGATTGAAGTGGCCATGGTGGCGGAAGCCGAGGCCGAAGCCTTGGTTGCGTTAGGCGTTCATGAAGACCATGGTAATGTGATTGTTACCGCTTCGGAGCAATGGCATCCGGGCGTTGTCGGTTTGGTGGCAGCGCGCCTAAAAGAACGGTTCCGCAGGCCCGCTTTTGCGATTGCGCTGGATGGTCGCGGAACAGGCACAGGATCGGGCCGATCCATTCAAGGGGTTGATCTTGGACGCGCTGTTCGAGCGGCCGTTGAGGCGGGGCTCGCGATCAAAGGCGGCGGCCATGCGATGGCTGCGGGTGTAACCCTTCGGGCTGATCAGATTGACGCGCTGCGTGATTTCCTTGAAGCGCGATTGGGTGAAGTGTCATCGGACGCGCGGGCCGAGAATGGGTTGGTGGTAGATGGCGCGATCAGTGCCGGCGGCGTTCGGCCATCGGTGATCAACGAGATTGATAAAGCGGGGCCTTTTGGCTCTGCGCAGCCCGAACCGCTTTTTGTTCTGCCCTCGCATCAGGTGGTGGACGCGGCGCTCGTTGGCTCGCAGCATGTGCGTGCGCGGTTCCGCTCGGCAGATGGCACTGGGATCGGTGGCATCGCCTTTCGTGCGGCAGGCGGGCCGATTGGCGATGCCTTGCTGAAGGGTCGTGGAACGTCCCTTCATATCGCGGGTCATTTAACGATTGACCGCTATGGTGGCGGCGAGCGACCGCAAATCCGGATTGTTGATGTCGCTGTTCCTTAGGACGCTTTATGCTGCGGGAACGGTAAGCTTTTTCGCTTGGGCTTGTTCCCGGTAAAAAATAAAGAGGCCGGCCACAATGATAATTCCCGAACATGTCAGGATGGCCATATCAGGCCAATCGCCGAAAATAAGAAAGCCGAGTACAACGGCCCAAATGATTTGCGAATATTGATAGGGCATAACGACCGAAGCAGGCGCTAATTTCAGCGAGCGGTTAACGGCGATGTGCGCAATCGTTGAAACCACGCCGAGCAGAGCCAGAAGCGCGAAATCCGTCGGTGTCGGTGGCACCCAATGCGTGGGTGCCGTGACAAGCCCAAAGATCAAAGCGCCGCCAGCCTGCCAGCCAACCAAGACGATGCCTTTTGTGCCGCGCAAATAGCGGGTAATAATCATGATCATGGAGAATGCCAAGCATCCTGCTATGGCGACAAGCGCGGGGAGGGACAGGCTTGCGCTTGATGGGCGCATGGCCAAAACAACGCCGCCGAAACCGACAAATACGGCAATAGCGCGGCGCACATCGATCTTCTCGCCCAAAAAGGCCCAAGCAAGCGCGGTTACGAAAATCGGTGCGGCCATATAGATGGTTACGAGATCGGCCAGCGGCATATAGGCAACCGCCCAATAAAAACTGCTGACTTCGGCGGTGGTGATGACGACCCGAATAAGGTTCATGCGCCAATTGGGCGGTATGAGAAGCGTTCGCCAGCCTTCGCGATAGAAGGAAGGCGCAAGGAGAGCTAACCCCGCTAGGCTCCGGATCAGCAAGACTTGGCCAACGGAATAGGTGGAAACTAGCCATTTTCCCATGACATCATTCGCGACATACATGAAAATCGCCAAAATCATGAGGGCAATGCCCATCGGAATGTTTTGCCCTACAAGATTCGGGTGATTCTCGTCCGATGCCTCGGGCAGGCCCTCAAGATCTTCACCCGTCCCAAAAGACGGCTCAATCAGCGCCGTGTGGGGCTTTTGAGCATTTTGAGGCAATAAATCGGAGTTTTCCGAGGAAGTGGGCATGATCAGAGGATACGCTCTTTGAAGGATTATCTGGAATAATTCATTTTACGGAAGGTTTTTCCGTATCGCCTGTCCGAAGACGCTTGTCGAGTGGCGATTGTTCGCCTATAAGCGCCCGACCTTGACTATGCGCCCTTCGTCTAGCGGTCTAGGACGTCGCCCTTTCACGGCGAAAACACGGGTTCGATTCCCGTAGGGCGCGCCAAGGATTTCAAAGACTTAGCTCATATTGCGTGCTGTTTCATCAAAAATATAACCAATTATAGTCTTGTTGCTGTCCCGTCGGCCAATATTTTGTGTCGTTAATCCCGATAGGCTGCGATATTCGAACCGCCTTGGCCTAATTCTTGCGAAGATGATCCCATTATATTTGGAATGAATGTGATCCGAGCGGCATGGTCGATACGACACCTTTAACGACGTCTTCAACGCCGACGGTTGCGAGCCGTACGGCGACGGCGGATAAATTATTTAAAATTTTAGACCCCAATAATACGGGTAAAATCCAAAAATCCGATTTCCTTGAGCTTTATTCGATGCTTGGAAATGGTAGCGCGCGGGGTGGTCCTCAGACGGATTCATTCGGTATTTCTCAGACAACTTATTCCGTCCAGGAAACAAGTTATAATATCGTATCTGAAAGCTATGTTTCTCCAGATCGCTTCTTAGAGACCAGTTCGGCAGCTGTGGTGCATGCGGCCAATGTGTTTTCCGGTTTGGATGCTGATAAATCGGGCACCTTGTCGCATGCCGAGTTTATGGCAGGGCTTGGCGTGGATTCTTCAACGACGCAAACGCCGACTTCACCTGCGACTCCAACCGCGCCAGCAAATGATACCTCGTCGCAGACTGCGACCTCGAATAGTACGGGAGCGGATTCTACCTCATCTGCAGCGCCAACACCGAACGCATCGGATGCCCTTGTTGCCGATGCAACAAGTCAGGCCGACCAAGCTTTGGCGCTGTTTGATCCGACGGGTAAGGGCTATTTTGACGCCAATGACGTTGCTGCTGCTTTCAGTAAAAATCCTTCGCTTGGTGATCCTACAACGGCCGCGCAAACCGTTTCGGCTTGGGATGATAATGGCGATGGTAAGGTTACCCGTGATGAACTCATCAGCGGATACACGACCATGAATCTCGCCGATGCCCTGATGAACCAGCTCGATCCTTCAGGGCATGGATATATCGATACTCAGTCGATTTCCTCTGTATCGCTCCCGAATTTTCCAAACGCTTCGACGATTATTGCGGGTTGGGACGCAAACAAGGATGGCAAGGTTAGCCGACAAGAGGTTGTCGATGGCTTTCATGCGCTGAATGCGAAGGCTAATTCAACGACGGGTTCTTCTGTTTCATCGTCACAAGACCCTGCGGCGCTTTTCACGCTTTATGATACCAACAAGGACGGCTCGCTTGATTTGTCGGAAATAACAATAGCAGCTGGATCATCTAGCTCAACCGATCCCTCACAAACCTTGGCGGCATGGGACACAAATGGAGACGGTGCCGTCTCACAGAAAGAATTCACCGACGGCTTCAATTTGATTAAACAGGCAACCGGGATCATCGCGCAGTATGATACGGCTGGAAAAGGCTATTTTGATCAAGCTGATTTGGAAGCGGCAATCGCTTCTGATCCAACGGTCAATCAAGGCACGAGCGCTGCTGACCTGATGAAATTTTGGGATTCAAATTCTGACGGTAAGGTCACGGTTCCTGAAGTTCTAGCGGGGCTTGCAAATGGTGGTACTGCTGCTTCAACGCCTGTCGCCTCAACTACCACTGACCCTTCAACGACTAATAGCGTGCCCGACGTTTCCAATCTTTTATCTGCCTATGGATATTCGACAGGTCCTGTGACAACGGCTGCCTCAGGGAATGTTTCGGGTTCGGCAATTCACGCGTAACACTTTCCAATCCTTTGTAATTCGGTCTTTGTGGTTTTCTATTCCTGTGAAAGAGTGGGAATCAGAAGCGCAAATCACAAAGGGGCATAGGAATGAAGCCGATTAAGTGGGGAATTCTGTCTACGGCAAATATTGGCGTAGCAAAAGTTATTCCGGGAATGTTGAAAAGCAAGGATATCGACATTGTCGCTATTGCCTCTCGTGACAAGCGGCGCGGTGCGTCTTGGGCCAAGAAGCTTGGTATTCCTAAGGCCTATGGTTCTTACGAGGAATTATTAGCTGATCCGACGATTGAGGCTATTTATAATCCGTTGCCTAACCATTTGCATGTGCCGCTTACTTTGGCGGCAGCAAAGGCTGGAAAGCATGTCTTATGTGAAAAGCCTATTGCAATTACCGCCAAGGAAGCCAAGCTTTTGCTGAAGGCACCACGTAACGTGCTTATCCAAGAGGCGTTTATGGTGCGGCATAATCCGCAATGGATAGAGGTGCGCAAGCTTATTGCCAAGGGCACAATTGGTCGTGTGCAATCGGTCCATATGATGTTTTCCTATCATCTGGTTGATCCCAAAAATGTTCGTAATCTTGCGGATATTGGCGGCGGCGGCTTGCTCGATATTGGCTGTTATCCGGTGACTTTGGCACGCTTCATTTATGGCGCTGAACCTCTTCGGGTTACGGGTACATTTGATCGTGATCCGAAGTTTAAAACGGACCGTTTGATGAGCGGACTTGCCGATTTTGGTAAGGCACGTCATTTGTCGTTCATTATTGCGACGCAAGGTGCGCCGTATCAAAAGACCGTGATTATGGGCGAGTTTGGAACGATTGAGGTTGAGGTTCCTGTTAATGCTTCGCCCGATCATCCAAATCGCTTTACCGTCAATGTAACGGGCAAAAAGCCAAAGCTCGTCGAAATGCCTGTGACGGATCAATATCAACTGCAGGCCGAAGATTTTGGTAAAGCCATCCGCAAAAAGACCAAGGCGCCTTATGATGTCGCCGATGCGATCAAAAATATGCATATTCTCGACGCGTTTTTGCGTTCCGAAAAATCGGGTAAATGGGAAAGTGTAAAACAAGGTTAGTCGCATTGGAGAAAGGCTCCTAATGTCTGAGCAACCGACCCACGCAATAGATGAAATCGGATCGGCCGCAGCCTTTGCGCCCGATCCTGATTTTGTTGCGCGTGTCGAATTAGCTGTTGCAGCGGATGATGCCGATGCTCTCGGCAGTTTGATCGAAGGGTTGCACGAGGCCGATCAGGCGAGTTTGCTTGAGGCCTTAGATCATGACTCCCGACCAAAACTCATTGAGCTTTTGGGATCGCGGTTTGACTTCGCAGCGCTGACAGAAGTGGATGACTCAGTCCGCGAGGATATTCTCGAAGAGCTTGATACGGATACGCTTGTCGAAGGGATGCGTGAGCTCGAAAGTGATGACGCGGTCTATATTCTCGAAGATCTCGATCAAGACGAGCAGAACGAAATTCTGGAAGCTTTGCCTGCCATTGATCGCGCACAATTGCAAAAGAGCCTTGACTATAAAGAAGGTTCTGCCGCGCGTTTGATGCAAACGCATCTGATTGCCGTGCCGCCCTTTTGGACGGTAGGGCAGGTTGTGGATCATTTGGCCGAAGCGGCTGATTTACCCGACAGTTTCTTTGAAGTGTTTGTTGTTGATCCGGGCTATCATTTGTTGGGTAATGTGTTTTTGGATCGGTTGGTGCGGGCGCGCCGCACGGCTCCGATCGAGAGTTTGATGAATGCGGACCGCCGGCGCGTGCGGGCGGACGATGAGCAGGATGATGTGGCCCGCCTGTTCCAGCGGTATAATCTAGTTTCGGCGCCCGTGGTGGACGAAGCAGGTCGTTTGATCGGCGTTGTAACCATCGACGATATCGTCGACGTAATGCAAGATGAAGCGGATGACGAGATTAAAGCACTCGGTGGCGTTAAGGCCGATGAAGAGCTCTCGGATTCGATTTTCTCCACAACACGCAATCGCTTCGGCTGGTTGTTTGTGAATTTGTTAACGGCCTTTTTGGCGTCCTCTGTCCTCGGGTTGTTCGAGGAAGAATTGGCCAAGATGGTCGCTTTGGCGGTGCTGGCGCCGATTGTTGCAAGCCAAGGTGGAAATGCCGCCACCCAAACCATGACGGTAGCTGTGCGTGCACTGGCGACGCGTGAATTGGGACCAGCGAACGCCTTTAGAATTACGTTCCGCGAAACGGCGGCGGGGCTATTAAATGGTTTAGCCTTTGGCTTGATTACCGGTCTCGTTGCGACATTATGGTTTCATGACTGGAATATTGGGATCGTGATTGCGCTTGCTATGACTGTTAATTTAGTTGCAGGCGCTTTAGGCGGAATTCTCGTTCCTTTGGGGCTTGAGCGATTTAGGACGGATCCTGCCGTCTCATCGGGCGTTTTTGTTACGACTATTACGGATGTCGTCGGCTTTTTCTCGTTTTTAGGCATTGCTACACTGTGGTTCCATTTGCGCTAGGACGCCTTTGTTACCGATTTATTAAAAATTTCCATGCTATCGGCCAATTCTTGAGTTCACCAATGGGTATGGGTTTGATCGAATGCAGTGGGATAACTTGCGTGATTTGAAGCAGTTTTTAGCCCTCGGGCTTGTGGCATTGGCGCTATCGGCCTGTACCACGATGGTGGCCGAGCGGGCGCCAAAGCCTGGTTCTTCCGCTGCTATGATCCCCGTTGCGCAAAGCTATCCGGTGCATGGCGTTGATGTTTCGCGCTATCAAGGCCAAGTGAATTGGCGTGAGGCAAAGGCTGCTGGTACGCGCTTTGCCTACATCAAAGCCACCGAGGGTGGCGACCATGCCGATGAAAATTTCATGTTCCACTGGATTTCGGCGCGGGATGCGGGCATGCCGCGTGGTGCCTATCATTTCTATTATTGGTGCCGACCTGTCAAAGACCAGATCAAATGGTTCTTTAAAAATGTACCGGTCGAGCGCGATGCTCTGCCACCTGTACTAGACGTCGAATGGTACGGAGCCGCATCGGAAAAATGTCCGAAGAAAGTGCCAAAAGCCGAGGCACTTGCCTATATGAAGCTCTTCTTACAGGCCGTTGAGAAGCATTATGGCAAGCGCCCGATGATCTATACAAGCATCGATTTTTATCGCGATGTGATCGTTGGCGACTTGCATGATTACCCGCTTTGGGTGCGCACGGTGAATGCGGAGCCGATGGAGCGCTATGGCGACCGTCGTTGGATGATGTGGCAATATACCGATATGGGACGCGTACCGGGGATCAAGGGTAATGTTGATCGCAATGCATTTGCGGGCACCGAGAAAGACTGGGCGCGGTTTACCGGACAATCGATGATGCGGGTCGCAGAAGCTGCTCCTGTTGCGCCACTCGCACCAATGGTCAATGTGCCTGTGCCACGGCCTAAGGGTTTGATTGCGCGAAATTAAATCTAGTGCGCGCATAAGTAGGATAATTAGGGAAAAATCAAATCAGATTCAAGTATTACTAAGGAAATAGTTGAATCTGTTTAATGAGTGCAGAGGCCTTCATGATGTTCTTGTTGGATAATCAGCAGAATTTATAGTACTCATTATCTATGTTAATTATACTTATACTGGCACCCTGAATATTATAAAGAATTGTTATGTTTCGTCGAGAGTTAATCAATATATTATATTAACGGTTGAATTTTTAAATAATTTTCCGTTCGTGGCATCGAAATTGATTCGATTTATAACTTTATCAATTCGAAACATTTGAGTGGT
>JAPJMW010000040.1 GCA_026461505.1 Beijerinckiaceae bacterium | reverse complement strand
GTCCAATTGATCGTCGATGCCATCTCCGTCGGAGTCGACTTCATCTATGCCATCATCGTTGACATCGGCATCGAAATCATCGTCGACACCGTCGCCGTCTAGATCGTGTGACATTCGATGATCGAATTTGGAACTGCTTATCGTTGAACTAATACTAGTCCACGACGTCGAATAATGCTGACTTATGTAACTTGAATGGCGATTATAATAATCAGAATAGGCAAATCCATACCCACTCGACCAAGATGTCCACCGACCTACGCCTGCGATATCAAGGGCCAATGTAAACAAATCATACGCAATTTTAGGTTCAGAGTATAATTTATTCCCGCCTCTGAAATACATTATTTTAGCTTGTGGGCGGTTTTTTTTCGCCCAGTAGGCTAGTATTTCATCCATCTCCATCGGCGAATGAAAATGCATTCCGTGTACCTGCTCGATGACATCGCCGGGCTGAAATCCGTTAGTTGCGGCTATTCCATTCGGCTCAACCGAGAGAACGACCACGCCTTTCTTTACATTTTTGGAAAGTTTAAAGGTGTCCTGGGTTATTTTGTTTATGGGCATAACCACCGCTCGAAGCCCTCTCGAAACATAAGGCTTCGGTAAATTAGGCACGTCACCTGCATAAGCAAAATTAGGCGCTAAAGACTGCAGAAAAAATGAAGCCGCCACAAACAATCGGTAGATAATCAATCGCATTTTATTCCTCCGCTACAATCATGACCGGCGCAATATGATTAATTGCGGGAACAATGTTTAATGTATAAATTCAATGTGTCAATTTATCTTGCCCTCGTTAAGCGTTCCTAAAACGCTAAACGAGGGCAAGATCATATGGCAGTAAAATTAGTTACAAAAACGTCATAATTTAATTAAAAAACTACACGAAATAAATCAAATACCAATAAACTACTTAAGTGTGTGCTATTCATTCTCTAATGGCAACGATTAAATAATTCTGTGGCTTCGAATTTTGTAATATTGATTTTGTCAGCTAAAATTAATTCACAGGTCGACCCTACCGACTGCCAATTATCGCTTTCATCTCCCAACTTATACTCGCTTAAAGGTCCTGTTAGAATTGATCCGAGCAGTTTTATTTTCTTTGACGGCCAGCAATAGCCCCCCTTCTCGCAATATAAATCTTCGTGTGGGCGATATTGTGTAATATAAGACAATATTTCGCCCCTATTTCGACCTATACTTGGGTTCTCAATTGCCTGGATTGGCTCAATAGCAACCCCCGCAGCGTACCTAATAAATTTTATGTGGCACTTGCCATTTGACCACCAAAAATTTGAATCATGTTTCATAGCCAGTTTGCACTGGTCCAATGTCAAAGAACTTGGTTGCGTCCTGATCCAAGGATAATCAGAACCCGGTTCTGCAGAGTATGCACTTGGTTGATAAAGTAAAATTGCAGCTACTGAAATGGCCGTGAGTAATAATCTAAACTTATCTGCCATTTCTATTTTGTTAAACGGCATTATTGCCCCATTTCGGCTTCTTTAAATATCGTGACGAGGCCTTTATCTAGATTACTGGCGCATAGCTTTTTTGCTTTTTCAGCATTATTTCCCATTCGCTCCGCATCGAAATTAGTGTCGTCAGCACGGCCACCTAGATATCCATCGATCCAAATCAACAGAAAACTAATATATTCTGTTTTATAAGTGGCTAGATCGCTGCATTTAATCGACGAAATATCGACCGTATTTGCTCGTGCTTTACCAATCGTGACGCCCGCACCAAAGGCAAATAATACCACCGCCACCGCATATGGTTTTAACGTAAATTTACGTTTCCTGGGCATCATTTTAAAATCTCCATTTTTAATAACAAGAAAATTATATATTGATTACCTTGTCTTTGGCAATTGGGTGCCAATTATCGAAAACATCTGAAATAATTAACGTGATTTTTAAGATTTTTATAAGAAAGATTGGAAATGCCACCTGTTTAAGCTGATTTAAGCTTGAGATCGGCTTGGTGGTTACTAGTCCGCGTTAAAATGACGCAGCCATTTAGCAATATTAGTTATAAAATCCGATTATGGCTCATTTCTAATTATGCAAACGAAAAAAACTGAAGTGTGCTGATCTCAACGCTAAAATATTCGACATTGATGCATTAATATTTTTAAATAAATATTTAAAATTTTTCAGATTTCTTCGAATAAATTTCTGGCACCCATCCGCAATCAAGGTTAATATGATATGGATCAATTTTTTTTTACAAGATCGAAGATCCTATTAATCTTGCCTACATCGTTAATATGGTGATTAAATAATTCATATGATGACAATTGATAACCATCAAATTGAATTCGAAAGATTGTAGTACATGTTTGAAAAAAACTTAGAGCGCATACTGTTTGGAAGTAGATGGCTTTTAGCGCCCTTCTACATTGCTCTAGTGTTTTGCCTGCTTGGTCTACTGATCAGTGTCGTGACTGAAATTTTTCATTCGGTTTTAGAGTTCACGCATATGAACGAAATGCAGATGACACTTCGAGTGTTATCAATAATCGACCTAACCCTGATGGGCTCCCTAATCATAATCGTTATTTTTTCTGGCTATGAAAATTTCGTATCCAAAATTGATTCAAACGACCACCCAGACTGGCCAGAATGGATGTCCAAAATTGACTTTAGCGGCTTAAAATTAAAATTATTTTCTTCGATTATCGCAATTTCAGGAATACAGCTACTGAAGTCTTTCATGGATATAGGCAGTACATCAGATCGCGATTTATACTGGCTCGTTGGAATTCATCTGACTTTCGTTATTTCTGGCGTTTTATTTGCGCTGACGGATCGTATCGCACACTTCAAGCATGAATAATTTTGTATTTTACACTGTCATGAAAAAAGATTTATAAATATGTGTGATACTTATGCGTTCGCTTTATTCGGACTATTGGGAGCGATTGAACACTACATTCCAGAACAAAATTGGATCATTTTTTCTTTTTCCCAAACTTCTTCAACAATCTCAACCATGGAAACAAGGCGATATGGATTTTACAACAGCTATCAAAGTATGCTTCCAAAAATATGCATCAACAAATGGGCGTGCGATTAGATCAGAGTTTTGGTATTTTTATTTATTCGAATTGATAGCGTCGATTGCGGGGAGTTCCATAGACCCTAATATCGGCACAGCAGTTGCCATAATCACGTTCTTACCAATGCTCACCTGTTCTATTAGAAGGCTGCATGATATTAACCGTACAGGTTGGTGGGTTCTGATCGGATTTACGATTATAGGTATCCCGGTCCTGATTTACTGGTGCTGCAAAAAAGGCGATGAACAAGAAAATCGCTACGGCCCAGCCTCCATATTGTTACCCAGCACAACCTAGAAGCAAAGTTTACTACAGTAAGAAGAATGAGAGCGGACCATTTTTTATTTTAGGAAGTACACAGTAAGCATCACAATGCTTTTTAAACCTGCCTTATCCTGCGCTTTATATACGCAGTGGGTTATCTCTAACCGATTATGATTAGACTAAAAGCAAAATACCAATCCCAAGTTCCCCCCCTAACCATCGACGCCGTGTGCATAAATAGACCTGGCTGGCCATTATACAGGGGATGACCTGATAGTGGGGGTGAATAAATGGGAGGTATAGCCGACATTGATGGTAGCACTGACCGTCTGGATCAGTAATTTAAGGGCTAAGCTATCATGACGTCACACCATTCGAGTGCTTCGGCCACGGCGCGCGGAATATTTTGCCTCATTGCCTCCGTTGGACTTTTCGGGATTGTTGATGGCTTGAGTAAAATGATCATTGAGTACGAATCTTTTGGTCAAATTATGCTGTCCCGGTATTTGCTGCCGCTTATTTTAACCATTGTGTTGACCAAGCCTAAGAAGCGGGCTGCTTTATTTTCGACCGAAAACCTTTTTCTCCAACTGAGCCGGGGAATTATGCCGGTTATGGTTGGAAGTCTTATGGTTCTCGCCGTAACTTATCTTCCACTGGCTGAGGCAACGGTTATTTTGTTTGCGGGGCCCTTTTTTGTTGTCTCTCTCTCGGGATGGTTTTTAGGCGAACGGGTTAGCTTGGATAGCTGGGTTGGTGTCGCCATCGGTTTTGTGGCGGTGCTTCTTGTTGCTCGCCCAGGCTTCACAGACGTTTCCCTATATACTGTTCTGCCCGCAATTGCGGCCCTCTTCTATGCGGGATTGCAACTGATGTCGCGCCGGCTCGGAGCTCTTGGAATTGATCCTAATTCAACGCTCGCCTGGACATTGCTGATTGGCACCACCCTTTCGTTGCCCCTCGCAATCTACGATTGGAGACCTCTGGATTGGGGTATGGGACTTATTTCTTTAGGTCTGGCCGGAGCGTTTGGATTTGGGCAATATTTTCTGGCTAAGGCGTATGCGCTGGCCCCAGCCAATTCGCTTGCACCCTTCACCTATTTCCAAATTCTGTCTGCGGTTATTTTTGGAATAGTTGTATTTGGTGACATTCCAAACATACTCACCGGAATTGGCATTTTAATGATCATATCTGCCGGCATATATGTCTTTGGGAAAAGCTTAAAAACTTAAATGACCAACTCTTATGACATGTGAGCGTCCAACAGTATTGACGTAAGAAATGGATAAAAATTTCATAATATTAGGAAAATTTTCTTAAAATAGGCGTGAAAATGCGTTTTAGCAGAACGAACCCAATTCTGTTATAACCCATTGATTTCAATATATAAAATTTGATTTTTTAGCCTAATTATTTCCATCGTTAGAAGCGCCCAAAGGGTTAAGATTTAAATTCCTTTCACGCTCAACTGCGAACAAGCCTCATTAACCCTTTGAAAACAATACCTTAGCTTTTTATCAATGGGTTGGGCGTATCTTAGTTACTCAAAGTTCCGGCTATCGATGCGAGTAAGAGACAAGAATGACTGATATATTTAGAGCCAAAATCAAATACGTCACCGGCCCCGACGGCGCGCCCCTCACCTTGGCGGACCTTCCCCCGAACACCACCCGCCGGTGGGTCATTCGCCGCAAGGCCGAAGTCGTTGCAGCCGTTCGCGGCGGCCTCCTCAGCCTTGAGGAAGCATGCAATCGCTACACGCTGACGATTGAGGAATTTCTAAATTGGCAGGGCCAAATCGACGCCCACGGCCTCGCGGGCCTCAGGACAACCCGCATCCAACAATACCGCAACTAATACTGAGCGGGTTCAATGGAATAACCCGCCCTACCCTCAATGGGCACCCTTACGAGCCTTAAGCGCGTCGACAAGACGCTGACGCTCAAAGAACAACACAACCACGCAAGCGAATACCAGTGGCAGTAGCAGGTACAAAAGCCTGAACACCAGGAGTGCCGCCACCACGTCCGCCTGATTGAGCCCGGGCATGGACTTCAGGAACACGAGCTCCAACACCCCAAGCCCGCCAGGCGCATGCGACAACAACGCCGCCGAAAACGAGGCCAAGAACGCCGCCAGTACGGATAAGAAATTCACACCGTCTGCGGCCGGCAATGCGAAGTAAATAATTCCCGCCGCACCAATTAATTCGATGGGAGCCGCCAGCAGCTGCCTAAACACAATCGCAGGCCTCGGATAAAACAACTCAAATTTGCCAATCTTCAAGGGGCGGAAATGCATCAGCGATCCGACCACATAAAGTGCCACACCACCCAGCATCGCAATGCCGACTAAACGCTCACTCCACTCAGGAATACCCGTCATCGCCGCAAAGAAATCGGGCTCAATAATTAAGACGATGCCGGCTAGTAAGACCGTGCCCAGCAAAAAGGTAAATGAACAAAGGGCCACCAGAACGCCAATCTCGGCGGCACTCAATCCCTTCGTCGAATAGGCTCGGTAACGAACGGCCGCCCCCGACAGCACGGATGCCCCTATATTGTGGGACAGGGCGTAGGTCGTAAACGAAACCAATGAAATAAATCCCCACCCCAATGGCTTACCAAGGTGAAGCAACGCAATCCGGTCATACCAAGCGAGCGCGGCATAGGCTGCGACAGTCGACAGAACCGCAAGCACCCACCGATAGGCGGGGATTGCCGAAAGGCTGGCGATAATCGCATCGGCTGATAGGGTATGAAGCTCACGATATAGCAACCAACCGGAGAAGATAACTGCGGCCACGCCGATGATCGGCCAGGCGTATTCTAGGATGCGTTTCATAAAAGCCTGTCGAAAAATGCCCATAAAAATGAAATAGAGAACAATTATGGTCCCCCTGTGACCACTTTCTTGCACCACCTGCAGGGTAACGACAAGGGGAAGTTGGAACGGTTATTGCGAAAGTGTGCGGCCAGATGAGCACTAAGGGTGAGGACTCAAGTTTACCAACACTAAACGGCTATTATGCCTTGCAACCGGGCAAATTAGCGACACTGACGACCTATTTTGAGCGGTTGGGCCCGTTTTCCTTCACCGCAGAGCAATGGCCCGCAGACGTCTCATATAGGCAATTTACTGCATCCGATACGCAACACTACCGCTCACTCTTTCGCGCTGTCGGCGAGAATTTACTGTGGGAATCAAGGCTATATATAGAGGAAGACGAGCTCATTGAGGTTCTGTCTGATCCCGACGTCGAAGCTCTTGTCATTTTGAAAAACGACCGCGCCGTCGGCCTTTTGGAAATTAATTTCAAGCAAAAGGGCGAGGCTGAGATCGTTTATATTGGGCTAATCCCCGAGGCGACGGGATCCGGCATCGGCCATTCTATGATGGCGCTGGCACTTAATCGTGCCGCAACCCGCCAAGTCGACCGGCTTTGGCTACACACATGCCACTTTGATTCAGAGCAAGCTCCAAGATATTATGAAAAGCATGGATTCCGCGCCTATCGGCTGGCGATCGAAATTATGGATGATCCGCGAATAACCGGCAAACTGCCAAAAGAGGCCGCGCCGCACATTCCGCTCATCTTGATCGATTAATTTCGAAGGGGCAATGAATTCGCCCCTTTTATTGGCAAACTAGGCCTCAGCCAGTTGCATGACGACGCCACCCCGGCCAAACTCACTTTGCTCTCGCACGGCTTCCATGGCCCGCTCCTTGACCTGCTCGCGATCATCAAGGGCTTCAAATTTCTTAAGCTCTTCGAGGGCACCCTCGAGTTCACCACGAGCATCATCTAGCTGTCTGCCAAGATCTTCAGCGGATTGTAAAAGATTATCACGACGCTGGATGGCCGCCCGAGCGTAGGTCGGGTAGGCGAAGTGTCCCCTATCCGTAATTCCGGCGCGCGCCTCTTCGGTTTCGATTTCGCGCTCAAGATCGGTCGCCATTCGCTTAAATTCTGAAATCATTGTGTCGATTTGGGCGAGCTTGCGCCGCTTTTCGTCGACCTGAAAACGCTTTAGGCGTATTGCTGCATCACGCGACTTTATCATCACTATTCACCCACTCCCATGCCTGACCCAGTATAAGGATCCGACTTTTCAACTCCACAGCCGTCACCGACGGGCCCAAATTCGTTGAGTCGGGGAAACTATCCCGCATCAAAGTTGACTCTTTCTTACCGTCGTCAAAAAAAATCGAAATCTGATGAAAAAACTCGTTCTGCTCGGTAAAGGCCTATCATTGGGGCCCACTTAACTACGAAACCGGAGGCTTCATCCACGAGGCCTGGAAACCAATCTTTATCAGTCAGTGATTCGGGGTGATTCGGTATTTTGCACCGTCGAAATCCTCTCAAATATCCTTTTGGACAGCTTCACGCGAAAGATTGACCAAAAATAATTTCCGAGTCCGCTTTGCAAGTGATTCGGGCTCGAGATCGTGAATCAAATGAATCACTTAATTCCTTTTCTTCAAGTTAAAATTAAGCATATTTTATCGAATTTTCCTTCATTTTTTCAATAATTTACCATCGTTTTTGGATGGAAATGAAAATCCCCCTTGCCGGCATGAATCACCATTTGTTAACCATTGCGCGTTAAAAATTTTAATCATTCGGTAGCGGATCAAATCCGCACTTTGTTTCGCCGGGGGCAGCGAGGTGGGGCAGACCGAAAAGCGAGTTTGACCAAGGACGTAAGGACTAGAATCATGCGCGTATTGCTTATCGAGGACGACAGCGCGACCGCGCAAAGCATCGAATTGATGCTGAAGTCCGAAAATTTCAACGTCTACACCACCGATCTTGGCGAGGAAGGCATCGATCTCGGCAAGCTTTATGATTACGATATCATCCTGCTCGACCTGAACCTGCCAGACATGTCCGGTTATGAAGTTCTCCGCAGCCTTCGCGTCGCCAAAGTTAAAACACCCATTCTCATTCTTTCCGGCCTCGCGGGGATTGAGGACAAGGTTCGCGGCTTAGGCTTCGGTGCTGATGACTATCTCACCAAGCCTTTCCATAAGGACGAGTTGGTTGCCCGCATCCAAGCAATCGTTCGTCGTTCGAAGGGCCATGCGCAGTCGGTCATCATCACTGGCGACCTCACCGTCAATCTCGATCAAAAGACGGTTGAAGTCGGAGGCGCCCGCGTCCACCTGACCGGCAAAGAATATCAGATGCTCGAGCTGTTAAGCCTTCGCAAAGGCACAACACTCACCAAGGAAATGTTCCTGAACCATCTCTATGGTGGCATGGACGAGCCTGAATTGAAGATCATCGACGTCTTCATCTGCAAGCTCCGCAAAAAGCTCGCTAACGCTTCCCATGGCACGAACTATATCGAAACGGTTTGGGGCCGTGGATATGTTCTGCGCGAAATCACAGAAGCAGAAGAACGCTTAAGCGCATAAGTCGTTCGATACTAAATGGTCATCCAGTGAAAAGCCCCGCTTCGGCGGGGCTTTTTATTTTGCGCTTGCTAAATCACTGCGGCCTGAATGGTGGCTTCATCACCGTTCAACGAAAGCGAAATCGTCATCCCCGCTGACCTCGCCATCAGTCCCGTATAATAAGGCTGAATAGCGTGTGCATCGATTGTGCCTGTTTCACTTTCGCCCCGCAACAAAGCTTCTACATTGGTTGGAATGCGCGCGCTTGTTCCCGTCGCACGAATATCAAACCGGCCCTGCTCGCCTTCAACATCGACCTTGGCGCGAATAACGCCGCCGCGTGGGATCGTCGAGGTTGCCGTCATCAACAGGTTCAGCAGCAATTTAACCTGATTTTTCGGCAATAAAACGCGCGGTGCGTCCATTTCCAATTTAATTCGATCGTCTTCAATAAAGCCTTTGGCAATTTGAACCGCATCGCCCAAATCAATGGCAGCACCAGCGGAGCCGGCTGCACCAAAAGCAATACGGGCAAATTGCAGCCGAGCGGATGCCTGTTTGGCGCTTTTTTTGATGAGATCATGCGCAAACTCGCGCATCGAATCGTCTTTTTCTTCCTCAAGGACCTCAAGACCATTCACGATCGCACCCACCGGACTGATGACATCGTGACACACGCGGCTGCAGAGCAATGCCACAAGTTCGAGTGGTTCGAGAGATACAACGGCCATAAATAAACCTTCAATCTATGCGGAATTTTACCGCGAAACAGTAATGACCCCAGCATTTACGCGAATCGCGAGGATGCTTATGGTTTTATTACTGGTTATCATATTTTGATACTCGTAACGGAAAGTTACGATATCCACGGTTAGATCAGTCACCAAGGTGTGGCAAAGGTGTGAGGGGATTAAAATGAAGCATTGGCATATGATGATGGCCGCGATCGTTGCGGGTTTATTGACCATTTCCCCCGCTATGGCTCAAAATAAACCCATCCCCGCAAAGCCGCTTGGCTCATCGGCCAATGAGACCCCGGCGACCTTTAAAACAGATGATCTCGTTAAGTCAGGACACGCATTTTTCGGATCCGTCTCGCAAGGACTAGCCTCGGTGATTGAATCTGCAGTTCAACGCTGGGGGCAGCCAAACGGATATATCCTCGGACAAGAAGCCTCAGGCGCCTTTTTTGGCGGACTCCGTTATGGCGAAGGCAAGCTCTACACAAAAAATGCGGGCGATCGGCCCGTTTTCTGGCAAGGTCCATCGGTGGGATTTGACGTAGGTGGCGAAGGCGCGCGTACCATGATGCTCGTTTATAATCTGCCTTCAACCGAGGCTGTTTATCGTCGCTTTGGTGGCATAGACGGTTCGGCTTATTTCATTGGCGGGTTTAACGCGACAGCCTTGGCTTCCGACAATATTGTCGTCGTTCCGATAAGCTCCGGTGTGGGAGCTCGGCTTGGCGTCAATATGGGCTATTTGAAATTCACGAAAGAAGCGACCTGGAACCCCTTCTAAGGGTTCCAGCGTCAAATAGCTTAGGCCCGCTCAAGCGCTGACACTACGTCCTTGATTAAATCATCCGGATGTTCCAATCCGATGGATAGACGGACTAGCCCATCCGCGACGCCCATTTCAGCCCGTTCTTCTGGTGTAAAACGCTGATGTGTCGTGGTGGCTGGATGGGTAATCAAGCTTTTCGCATCGCCCAAATTATTTGAAATTTTAATGAGCGAAAGCGCATTTAAAAAACGAAACGCTGCATCTTTTCCAGTCTTGAGCTCAAAGGCGATAAGCGTAGAACCACCGGCCATTTGCTTTTTAATGATATCGGCCTGTGGATGGTCGGCGCGGCCGCAATAGATCAGCTTCGATAGTTTAGCATGTCCTGCCAATGCATCGGCAACCGTTCCTGCCGTTCGCGTCTGCCGCTCAACACGCACAGCAAGTGTTTCCAAACCTTTGAGCAACACCCATGCATTAAACGGCGAAAGCGCGGGACCCGTCTGGCGCAAAGGCGTTTTCACGTAATCGGTAATGAATTGGTTGGATGCAAGGATCACCCCACCCAAACAGCGGCCCTGCCCGTCAATATGCTTGGTAGCCGAATAGACAACGCAATCCGCGCCAAGCTCCAACGGCTTTTGCTGCATCGGCGTTGCGAACACATTATCGACGGTGAGTTTCGCACCCACCTCATGTGCAATCTTGGCAACCGCCGCGATATCGATGATTTCGAGCGTCGGATTGGAAGGGCTTTCGAGAAAGAAAACTTTAGTGTTGGGGCGCGCTGCCTTTTTCCAGGCGGAAAGATCCTTGCCATCAACAAGCGTGGTTTCAACACCAAAGCGCGGCAACCATTCTTCGATTACATAGCGGCATGAACCAAACAAAGCGCGGGCGGCAACAACGTGATCGCCGGCTTTAACCTGTCCCATCAAAGCAGCCGTCACCGCCGCCATGCCTGTCGCTGTCGCGCGCGCCGCCTCAGCTCCTTCCATCGACGCCATACGGGCTTCGAACATCGCAACGGTCGGATTGGAGAAGCGCGCGTAAATATAACCCGGCACTTCATCCTTGAACCGCGCTTCGCATTCTTCCGCCGAGGCGTAAACATGGCCTTGGGTTAGAAACAGCGCTTCCGACGTCTCGCCAAATTCGGAACGAAACGAGCCATCATGGACAAGGCGCGTTTCAAGATGATGTCGGGCAAGATCATTCGTCATAACAGGCTCCATTCCAATTCGATTGGGTGACTATACCGAAGCAGAGCGTTCGTAAAGCCGGATTATTGTACTTTATATCGAAATAATTTAAAGGCGACTAGGTTTAACCTCGGATTTATCTAAATTACATAAATAATTTGTAAATTAAATAAATATCGAAAAAAAATGGAAAATATATTTATTGCCGATAAATTCCGTGGCATAGGACTAAATGAGCCCTTCGCATCTGTTACATTGGTTTTGAACATAATGAGCAAATTACCTGCCCTTCCAGCCATTTTGATGGCCAATGACCTCTTGGACGGTGATGTCCTGTTTCTTGGCCCCTCGGCATGGGAACGCAGCCACTGCAAGGCTCAAATCGCACATGGCGCTTCTGAGGCGGAAGCCTTGCTGGCCCGCGCGGCCCGCGACTTCAAAGCCAATGTGATTGTTGATCCCTATCTCGTTCAAGTCGCCATCAGCGCGGATGGCGAACCCGTTCCCGTCCATTACCGCGAAAGAATGCGCACCCTTGGGCCAACCACCCGGCTCGACCTTGGCAAGCAGGCAGAGGCTTAATCCATGTACCGTTATGATGAATTCGACCGGACTTTCGTTAAAGAGCGCGTCACTGAATTTCGTTCGCAGGTCGAGCGTCGCCTCGATGGCTCGCTATCGGATGATGAATTCAAGCCATTGCGGTTGATGAATGGTCTTTATTTGCAATTGCACG
Organism: Beijerinckiaceae bacterium; assembly: GCA_026461505.1. Classification (GTDB taxonomy): domain Bacteria; phylum Pseudomonadota; class Alphaproteobacteria; order Rhizobiales; family Beijerinckiaceae; genus CAIUPE01. Next base: position 7,835 of record JAPJMW010000040.1, on the reverse strand, counting down.
CCTATATGCTTCGCGTCGCTATTCCTTATGGCACGTTATCCGCACGGCAAATGCGCCAGCTCGCGATGATTGCTGATAAATGGGACAAGGGTTACGGGCATTTTACAACACGTCAGAATATCCAGTTTAACTGGCCTAAACTGTCTGATGTTCCTGCCATGTTAGACGCGCTTGCCGAAGTCGAGATGCATGCGATTCAGACCTCAGGCAATTGCATCCGCAATGTCACGGCCGATCAATTTTCAGGCGTAGCCTTTGACGAAGTAGAAGATCCACGTCCGACCGCGGAATTGCTGCGTCAATGGTCATCGCTGCATCCTGAATTTACGTTCTTACCACGCAAATTCAAGATTGCCGTCACAGGCGCAACCCATGACCGCGCAGCTATTAAAGCGCATGATATTGGCTTGCAGGTTTTGCGTCATCCCGACACCCAAGAAGTGGGTTATGAGGTGAGCGTTGGTGGTGGTTTAGGCCGCACGCCGCTCATAGGAAAAATCATTCGCGATTTCCTGCCGCGAAATGACCTATTGCCTTATCTTGAAGCACTCATGCGGGTTTATAATTCCGAAGGCCGCCGTGATAATAAATATAAAGCACGCGTGAAAATTTTGGTTCACGAAACCGGCATTGAAGAAATACGCAAAGCCGTTGAGGAAGAATTTGAAGTGTTAGATGGGCCATCCGTTGCAGCCGATCCAAAAGAGGTTGAGCGGATCGCAGCCTATTTCGCGCCTCCTGCCTATGAAAAATTGCCTGCTGTCAGCGCATCACTTGAAGCCGCAATAAAAAGCAATGCTGAATTTGCACGCTTTGTTGAGACAAACGGCTTTAAACACAAAGCAATTGGGTATCGCGCTGTCACCGTTTCATTAAAGCCGATTGGTGGCGCACCGGGCGATGCAACGTCCGATGAAATGCGTGCGCTCGCCGATGCTTCGGATCGATTCAGCCTCGGCGAATTGCGGGTAACGCATTTGCAAAACATCGTCTTGCCGCACGTAAAAGACGATGATCTTTTTGCATTATGGTCGTTCTTGAAAGACCACGGTTTGGCAACCGCCAATATTGGTTTGATCACCGATATCGTCGCCTGCCCCGGCATGGATTATTGCGCCCTCGCAACCGCACGTTCAATTCCGATTGCGCAAGCGATTGCAACCAAATTTTCTGATCCTGATCGCCAGAAACTCATCGGCGAATTGGGTATTAAAATCTCGGGTTGCATCAATGCTTGCGGCCATCATCACATCGGCAATATTGGCATTCTTGGCCTCGAAAAATCCGGCGAAGAAAGCTACCAAATTACGCTTGGTGGCGATGCTACCGAGACCGCTGCAATTGGCGAGCGTTTAGGCCCTGGCGTAACCGCCGATGCCGTGCCCGATACCATCGAGCGTTTGGTCGATATTTATCTCGCCGAGCGCGCACCAAATGAGCGTTTCATCGATACCTATCGCCGCATTGGCCTTGATCGATTCAAAGGAGCTATCCATGCCGTTGATGCGTAATGAAAGCTTTGTGGCCGATAGCTACCGTCTAATTGCCGACGATGAGGCCATCCCTTCATCCGGCGACATTATCGTACCGCTCGCACGCCTGGAGGAAGCCGAGGGCCGCTTGGCGTTAGGCAAAGGCAAGCTCGGCATTCATATCCCGAACACGGTCAAGCCCGCGAGCCTCACCCATCTCTTCAATGAAGTGGCGCTTATTTCCGTATCTTTTCCGGCCTTTAACGATGGTCGCGGCTTTTCCATTGCCCGTCGTTTGCGCCGCAATGGTTTCACCGGAACGCTGCGGGCAACGGGCCCTTTGATCTCCGATCAATACGCCTATGCCAAAGCCTGCGGCTTTGATGAAATCGATCTGCCGGAAGGCTTAGCCGCCCGCCAGGGCGCTGATCAGTGGAAAAAGGGCGCTTCCGCGATAAGCCTGTCCTATCAGCGTGGCTATGCTCGTCCCACAACCATCCTTGATCGCCGGAGAGCGGCGCACTAGAAAATCCGAATGTCACGTAAGCCGACCGAGACCAGCATTGCCCGAATCCAGCCGCTAGCGCGGCTGCCGGTCTTCTTTGCGCTGGAAGGCCGCCGCGTCGTGATTGCGGGTGGATCGGAAGCTGCGGCTTGGAAGGCAGAATTACTTGCCGCAGCGGGTGCGCATGTTGAGCTTTATGCTGAACACCCGTCTGAAGAGCTCCTTACCGTTCTTGCATCGCTCGCTAATGATCGCATTGATCTACGTAGAAGGCCTTGGTCCATCGATGCGATCAAAGGCGCAGCCCTTGCCATTCTAGCAACCGAGAATGATGCCGAGGCGAAAGCGTTCCGGTGCTCCGCCCAAGAAAACGGTGTGCCGTGCAATGTGGTTGATCGTCCGGCCTTCTGTGATTTTTCTTTTGGCGGAATCGTCAACCGCTCGCCACTAATCATCGGCATTTCAACCGATGGTGCTGCGCCCGTTTTCGGCCAAGCCATTCGTGCGAAAATCGAAGCGATGTTGCCGCAAGGCCTGACCCAATGGGCGGAAGCCGCGCGCCAATGGCGGCCCTCGGTGCAGGCGCTGAAGCTTTCCTTCCAACGCCGCCGTGCGTTTTGGGAACGGTTTACGGAACTGGCGCTGGCCAATCCGAATGATACGCCAAACGAAGCCGAGCGCGATGCGCTTTTGGCCAAAAGCGTGCAAGACGCCAGCTCACCCGAGCGTGGATCAGCGGTACTGGTTGGTGCAGGACCGGGTGATCCAGAATTGCTCACGCTCAAAGCCGTGCGCGCGCTACAATCGGCCGATATTATTCTCTATGACGATCTCGTCTCGCGCGCTGTGCTCGATTTTGCGCGCCGCGAAGCCAAAACCATGCTGGTTGGCAAAACGGGTCACGGCCCTTCGTGCAAGCAGGAAGACATTAATCGGCTGATGGTTTCTTTCGCGCAGCAAGGCAAACGCGTCGTGCGTTTGAAAAGCGGCGACCCGATGGTGTTTGGCCGCGCGACCGAAGAACTAGAAGCCTGCCGTGTCGCTGGTGTACCGGTTGAAGTTATTCCTGGCATTACAACCGCGCAAGGCGTTGCAAGCCGGATTGGCCGCTCGCTGACCCATCGCTCGATTGCGCGCCGCGTACAGTTTCTCACAGGGCACGACACATCCGGCAAATTACCAGGTGATATCGATTGGTCAGCGATTGCCGATCAAAATGCCACAACGGTTGTCTATATGCCTGCGAAAACCATTCGGGCATTGACAGAAGCAGCGCTTAGCCACGGCTTGCCGTCGGATATTCCGGCGATTGCCGTTTACAATGCCACACGCACCAATGAGCTGGTGGTTGAATCAGACATCGCCACATTGCCAGATCGCATGGAAGCGACTGGCGCTTCAGGGCCAGTTATCGTGTTAATCGGTAAATCGATGAAAGGGGCAGAAGCCAATTGGGCCAGCCAGTGGGGTGCACCTTTAAGCTCTGACGAAACCATTCGAGCAATCGGCTAATTACGCTTAAGCGCGACGCCACTCGGCAAGCCCGATTCCGCCCAGCACAAGAATAAGCGCTACGGCATGAAAAGGATGAAAAACTTCGCCTAAAACAATAATGGCGATGATTGGCCCAAAGATCGGCACCAAATTCGTAAAAACAGAAGCTCGGCTTGGGCCAATCAAATCAACTGCCCGCAAGAAAAACAATTGCGCAAGCAGCGATGGACCAATCGTGATAAACGCCAAGAGTTCCCATCCGCGCAGTGTAGGCCATTGGGTTTCACCGCTCGCTATCTCCCAACCAATCAAAGGAATCGCTGCGAAAAAAGCTGCGACCGCCAAAATCGCAAAAAAACCGATGCCCGATACTTTCGGACGATTGCGGAGTGTGAGCGTAAAAACAGCGTAAAGCAGACAAGCAACAATCAGCCAAATATCGCCAACGTTAAAGGACAGGCTCATCAGCGTATCCCAATCGCCTTTTGAGGCGACCGTCATAACGCCTGCCAGCGTTAAAAGAATACCAAGCGCCCCTAAAAGACTTATTCGAGTGCGATGAAAGGCAAGCGCGCCAATGAGTGTGAAGATAGGCAGCGAGCCTTGCAGGATCGTCATATTGACGCCGCTTGTGTGATGGGCAGCGAGATAAAACAGCGCATTAAAGGCCGTAAATCCAAATACGCCGCCAAACGCCACAAGCCAGAGATGGTGCTTTAAAACCTGCCAATCCTGGGCAATCTGCTTATGGGCGAACGCAAACAACAGAGTTGAAGCCAAAAGCCAGCGCAAGGATACGATCACCATCGGCGAAATTTCGCCAATGGCCAAGCGACCCGCAATCCCGTTCGCGCTCCACATGAGCGTGGTAAGAATGAGCAACAAATAAGGATTTGCGCCGAGTTTTATAAAAATGGCCGGAAGCTTGACAATCATGACCCGCCTTTTGGACTGGTTTGGGGCTATGGGCAAGTCGTGCTGATCAAGGCATAGAAAATAGCATCATTTGATGCTATAAGTACGACATGGGAGAATTTTGCGATGCGGACTACGATTGCCATTGATGACACTTTAATCGACAAAGCCCGGGCTTTGACCGGATTGGTTGAAACAAGCGCCCTTGTAAAAGAGGGACTTAAAGCAATTATCGAACGTGAAAGTGCGCGACGCTTAGCCCTGCTTGGCGGCACCGAGCCCGACGCCAAAGTTACACCACGGCGGCGCTCAGACCCACAATGATCCTCGCTGATACATCCGTCTGGATCGATCATTTTCGATTAAAAGATCTCAAGCTTTCAGAACTTCTTGAAGCGAATGAGATTATAATCCATTCATTTATCATCGGTGAAATCGCACTAGGTTCTTTTCGCCAACGCAGTGTTATTCTTGAACGTCTCGACGATTTACCCCGCCTCGATTTGGCAAGTGACCAAGAAGTTCGCTATCTAATCGAACAAGAAAAATTATTCAGCAGAGGTATTGGATATGTTGATACCCAGCTCATCGCCTCCGCTCGTCTAAAGCCGGGCACGTTGATCTGGACGAGGGATAAAAGATTACATGATGTTGTTGAACAATTAGGCCTCGCCTCGCTTCAAGACTAAAGGAAATTTAAGTTCACCGTTTCTGTGCCTATCTCTTCATGATACCCAATATGCGTCCAACTCAATCCTACCGGAAAATAACCCATGTCTCTTAGATTTCTCGTCGTCGAAGGCAATGTTGAAGGTCCGCGCGAGCGTCACCGCGATACGTTTGGTAAAACCTATGCCGAATCTTACGGCGCTGTTTTGCAACGGATCGAGAAAGATGCCGTATACGACATCGCGCTTCCCGCAGACGAAGGGGCCAATATTCCAGATGCCGCAGGCCTTGAAGGCTATGATGGTATTTTTCTCACGGGCTCGGCGCTCAACGCCTATCATGCGACGCCCGAAATTCTCCGCCAAGTCGAACTGATGCGGGCGGCTTTTAAGTCGCATACACCTGTTTTCGGCTCTTGCTGGGGCCTTCAAATGGGCGCGATGGCCTCAGGCGGCGACGTACAAGCTAACCCTTCAGGCCGAGAAGTGGGCTTTGCCCGCCACATCGTCAAAACGGAAGCCGGCCAAAACCATCCTTTACTGATCGGTCGACCCGCCTCTTGGAGCGCGCCCGCAATCCATCTCGACCTCGTCACTACTTTGCCGGATGACATCACCATATTGGCCAAAAACAGTCTAACGCCCGTCCAGGCCGCTGAAATTAGGCAGGATGGTGGTATTTTTTGGGGTGTACAATACCATCCTGAATTCAGCCTGATCGAATTATCTGTGATCCTTGATCGCTATAAGCCAACACTGCTCGCCGAGGGCTTTCTTCAAACGGAAGACGACCACGCAGCCTATGTCAAAGATTTACGTGCGATGGGCGAAGACCCGAAACGGTTCGATCTAGCCTGGAAACATGGATTGGACGCAGAAATTCTTCAGGAAGATCGTCGGTTAACGGAAATTCGCAACTTCATCACGCATTATGTAAAGCCTACCAAATCGGCTCGCGGGCGCGCTTAGCGGATATTTACACGTTTCCCCAAACTTTCGCGGCTTAGGAATTTCCATTTTCCAAAAAATACACTATCAGTCTGCCGCAAGCCTCGGCGTTCCGACTTGCGGAATGGACCGGGGCTTTTTGCTGCCGAAAGGATGAGCGGATGGGTAACGTAGTCGTTGTGGGCGCCCAATGGGGTGACGAAGGCAAAGGCAAATTGGTCGATTGGCTATCGGAACAGGCCGACACGGTCGTCCGTTTCCAAGGCGGGCACAATGCCGGTCACACGCTCGTTATTGGCGAGAATGTGTATAAACTCTCGCTCTTGCCCTCGGGCGTCGTACGTCCCGGCAAGCTCGGCATTATCGGTAATGGTGTCGTACTCGATCCCTATGCACTCGCCGCCGAGATTGACCGATTAGCCAAGCAAGGCGTGATCATCACGCGCGACAATCTAAGGGTTGCCGAAAACGCCGCCTTAATCCTGTCCGTTCACCGCGAATTGGATGGATTGCGTGAATCAGGTCCGGTCGGCACAACGATTGGCACCACAAAACGCGGCATTGGTCCGGCCTATGAGGATAAAGTAGGCCGTCGTGCTATTCGCCTGATGGATCTCGCAGAACCAGAAGCTTTGCCTGCTCGTGTTGAGAGGCTTCTCTTGCATCACAATGCATTGCGCCGCGGCGCTGGTCTTCCAGAGTTTGAAGCCTCAGCGATCATCAAGGAGTTGATGGATATAGCCCCGCGCGTTCTGCCCTTTATGGATGTGATCTGGCGTCTGATGGATGAAGAGCGCCGCGCTGGAAAGCGGATTTTGTTTGAAGGCGCACAAGGCGCGTTACTGGATGTTGACCACGGCACCTATCCCTATGTCACCTCATCCAACACGGTAGCAGGACAAGCCGCAACCGGATCAGGCGTAGGACCGGGACAGGTTGGCTATGTCTTAGGCATCGCCAAAGCCTATACAACGCGGGTCGGTGAAGGCCCCTTCCCAACCGAATTGCACGATGAAATCGGCGAACGCATTGGTGTTCGCGGACACGAATTCGGCACTGTCACGGGACGCAAGCGTCGCTGTGGATGGTTCGACGCGGTTTTGGTCCGGCAAACGGTTCGCACCTCTGGTATCCACGGCATTGCCCTTACCAAGCTCGACATCCTCGACGGCTTTGACGAGATTAAAATTTGCACCGGCTATCGGCTCGACGGCAAAGAAATTGATTATTTGCCCGCAAGCCAAGCCCAGCAAGCCCGCGTCGAAGCGATTTATGAGACGTTTAAGGGCTGGGAAGGGGTAACAGGCGGTGCGCGTTCTTGGCAAGACCTTCCAGCACAAGCCATCAAATATGTCCGTCGGATTGAAGAATTGATTGGCGCGCCAGTGGCTCTCGTTTCAACGAGCCCCGAGCGTGAAGACACAATCCTCGTGCAAAATCCATTTGAGGCTTGACGCTCTGAGACTTTCATCGTGAATACCGCGTGATGGTCGATTATTACGCGCTGATCTCTCCTACGATTGAGCCGCTGGCCGATGCCTCTCCAGAGGAGCGGAAAGTGGTCTATGATCGGCTGGTCATGATGCTTGACCAGCAATTGCGGGCGGCTGATCCACCGCGAAGCGACAAAGATATTTTAAAAGAGCGCATCAATCTCGAAGCAGCGATCCGTCGCGTTGAGCGGCGTATTCTGAGCAATAAAAAACAGAGCGCGCCATCCACAGCCAATCTGACGACAACGATACCAAAGCAAGCTCCCGTTCAAGCGCGGGTTGAGCCCGTTATGGCGGAGCCAATTGCTCAGATTGAGCCGCCTGTAGAGGAGGTGCCGGT
>JAPJMW010000039.1 GCA_026461505.1 Beijerinckiaceae bacterium | reverse complement strand
GCCCAAGCCTGTCTTGCTTTTGGCTTGCCATGCACTTCGGCGGGCGCAAATGCATCAAATGCTTCATCAAAAGCCGGATTAACGGCAATAAGCTGGCCCTGTAAATGTGTCGATAGTTCGGTGATCGCAAGGCCATATTTCCGTGCAATGCCTGCGATCTCGTCACAATAAGTTTTGGAGGATGCGGCCTTTTTGAGGTCAAAGAGCCGACCATCCCAGGTTGGAATTTGTACGCCTTTATAGCCGAGGCTAGCAGCCCATTTACAAATCGAATCGAATGAATTGAAGGGCGCTGTATCGCCAGCAAATTGCGCCAAAAATAGTGCCGGCCCTTTGACGTTAGTCGCCATGATATTCCTTCCCATTTATTTTTTTTCAGCCTTTTGGCTTCGTTAATTTTAGCCAATTCAGCCATTTAATTCTGATTGAATCAAGCCCCGAATTTCTTCCGTCCCGCATTGGTCGATGCCAAGAAAATTTTTTATAAATCCTAAAATAGCCACTTGTTTAGTTTAGTAAACTGTAATTTACTAAACAAACCTGTAGGCGGATCGGGTGCGAAAATTCGAGCGTCTTTCGGGCGGGAAACGTCATTGTGCGCGGCTAATATAGGACTTCCGGTTGTCAAATCGGGGGCGACCGCGTCTACCGAAGGGAGATAAACTTAATGAGAAAGCTCGTTGCCAGTGCGATTGCGCTCGCAGCTTCTGCCTTTGTGGCAGTGGCTCCTACAGCGTCATCGGCCAAGACTATTACGCTTTGCTGGGCCGCTTGGGATCCTGCAAACGCGCTCGTTGAATTGTCGAAGGACTTCACCGCGAAAAGCGGCGTGGATATGAAGTTCGAATTCGTGCCGTGGCCGAATTTCGCTGATCGTATGCTGAACGAATTGAATTCGAAGGGTAAGCTATGCGATCTTCTCATTGGCGATTCCCAGTGGATCGGTGGTGCGGCTGAAAACGGCCATTACGTCAAGCTAAACGACTTCTTCGGCAAAGAAGGCATCAAAATGGATGACTTTATGCCAGCTACCGTGCTTGGCTATTCCGAATGGCCGAAGGGTACGCCTAATTATTGGGCCCTCCCAGCGATGGGAGACGCCCTTGGGTGGACATATCGTAAGGACTGGTTTGCAAAGCCAGAGCTCCGCGCCGAGTTTAAGAAGCAATATAACCGTGAGCTAGAAGTTCCTAAAACGCTCGACGAGTTAACCGATATTGCCAAATTCTTCCAAGGCCGTGAAGTTGACGGCAAGAAGGTTTACGGCGCGGCGATCTTTACCGAGCGTGGCTCTGAAGGCATCACGATGGGTGTCTCGAACTTCCTTTATCCAAACGGCTTCAAATATCAGGATCCTAAAAAGCCTTATTCGATGGAAGGGTTTGTAAACTCGGATGGCGCTGTAAAGGGCCTAGAGGCTTACAAGGCTCTTTATAAGTGCTGCACACCTCCAGGCTATACGGATGCCTACATGGGTGAAGGCCTCGACGCGTTTAAGTCGGGTCAGGTTGCTCTTCAGATGAACTGGTTCGCTTTCTTTCCTGGTCTCTACAAGGACGAAAAGGTTGGTGGCGACAAGATCGGATTTTTCGTGAATCCGAAGGGTGCAGCGGGCTCGGGCTCACAGCTCGGCGGGCAAGGCCTGTCGGTTGTGTCCTATTCGCCAAACCAGAAAGAAGCGCTTGATTACATTAAGTGGTTCGCAAATCCAGACGTTCAGAAGAAGTGGTGGTCAATGGGTGGATATTCGGCACATAAGGCCGTGTTGAACGACCCAGGCTTTGCCAAGACGGCTCCTTTTGCGGCGGACTTCCTTGTTGCGATGGGCCAAGTCGTGGACTTCTGGGCTGACCCTTCCTACGCTCAGTTGCTGCTCGCCGAGCAGAAACGCATCCATGATTATGTCGTTGCTGATAAGGGCACCGCTAAGGAAGCTCTTGATGGAATCATCAAGGATTGGACCAAAGTGTTCAAGGACGACGGCAAGCTCTGAGCCGATCTGAAACTACTCAGAGACGGGGCGACACTGTTCGCCCCGTCTTCCCCAAGTCTTCGCCCTGCGATTTTTGGAATCCGATAATGACCGGCAGCCATATTCCTGACGCCTTAGCAAACCGGCTCGCTACCGCCACCCCCCCTAAGCTTGCCGCACGCGTCCGCGGCCTTTCGGATAAGGCGATTGCATGGCTTTTTATCACTCCCACAATGATTTTGCTGCTTGCAATCAATATTTTTCCATTGATCTGGACAATCAGACTTTCCTTTACCAATTTTCGAGCGAACCGGACGAATGCTGTCGTCAAAGGTATTGGTCTTGATAATTACACGTCCATTTTGACTGATCCCGATATTTGGGCAGCGATGCAATCAACGGCGCATTTTGTCTTCTGGACGATTACATTACAAACCTTGATTGGTTTTACGCTGGCCTATCTACTTGACCGCAAATTCCGTGGGCATGGATTTTGGACGACGATTATCCTCATTCCGATGATGTTATCGCCCGCTGTTGTCGGTAACTTTTGGCGGTTTCTGTACCAACCGCAAATTGGCCTGTTCAATTATATCATCTCTTTTTTTACAGGCGTTGATCCATCCTCCTTTGAGATGATTGGTTCAGTTACGTTAGCGCCTTGGTCCATCATCATTGTCGATACCTGGATGTGGACGCCCTATGTGATGCTGATCTGCTTGGCGGGACTTCGCTCTATTCCAGATTACATCTATGAAGCAGCAGAGGTTGATCGCGCATCAACCTGGCGGCAGTTTTGGTCTATCACTATCCCGATGGCATTACCTTTCATTATGCTGGCGGTGCTGTTCCGCGGAATCGAAAACTTCAAAATGTTTGACATGGTGAATTTGCTGACTTCGGGCGGCCCGGGATCTACCACTGAAGTTGCCTCGATTACTCTTAAGCGGGAAGCCTTTGAGAAGTGGCGTACAGGCTTTTCTTCCGCATTTGCCATCATTTTATTCGTCACCGTGTTCGGCCTTGCCAACATCTATGTTAAAGCCCTCAACCAGGTGAAAAGCCGATGAGCGCGCGTAGTTCAACCGCCCACTCCGTTGTCGAGCCGAGCAGTACATCTAAGCTCGTCGCATCCGTCTTGGTTGTGGTTTATGCCCTTGTAACTATGATCCCTCTCTTTTGGATCGTGGTTACTAGCCTTAAATCGCCACCCGATTCTATTAGCTATCCGCCGAAGATTGTCTTCACACCAACGATCGAAGGCTATTGTAATCTATTTACCAATCAGACGCGTCAGACGCCTGAGTTTTTAGCAACCTTACCTCCGGCTACTACCGCCTGTGAAAAGGTAACCCGCGAACGTAATATGGTGATCGTTGGTCCGTCCAATTTCACCAAACGTTTCTTTAATTCGCTTGTGATAGCGTTCGGTTCTACAGCTTTATCGGTGTTTCTAGGTACGATTGCTGCTTATGGATTTTCCCGGTTTAAAGTGCCACTCAAAGATGATCTGCTATTCTTTATTCTATCGACGCGAATGATGCCGCCAATCGCGGTTGCCATTCCGATTTATCTTATGTACCGCGAGCTTGGTTTATCTGACACAAAGATTGGTATGATTTTGCTCTATACAGCTGTGAACGTATCGCTTGCGGTATGGCTACTTAAAGGCTTTATAGACGAAATCCCACGAGAGTACGAAGAAGCGGCGATGATTGACGGTTACACAAGGCTGCAAGCCTTTAGAAAGGTTGTTTTACCGCAAGCAACGACCGGCATTGTAGCCACCGCAATTTTTTGCATGATTTTTGCGTGGAACGAATATGCTTTTGCCGTCTTATTGACATCGGGTGACGCGCAACCAGCACCACCATTTATCCCAACGATTATTGGGGAAGGGGGCATGGATTGGCCTGCAGTTGGAGCGGGAACGAGTCTCTTTCTTATTCCAATTCTTGTGTTCACAATTTTGCTGCGTAAGCACCTCTTGAGGGGAATTACGTTCGGAGCAGTACGTAAATGACCGACATGTCTCAAAAAAGCTTGATGGCGCGGATCTTTTGCCGCGGCCCTTGGGAAACTGCTGCAACGGCCTTTATTGGTGCAGGTGTTATAATGCTTATGCAACCATTTGCCTTGGCTCTGTATACATGGTCGTTCCTGACAACACTAACGGGTGTTGTGATGTTCGTCATTGTCTCGAAATTTCCGGAGTGAATCATGGCGGAGATCAGGGTCAATCATCTTAAAAAGAATTTCGGTGATTTTGTTGCTGTCCGTGATTCAAGCTTTACTGTGAAGCATGGCGAGTTTTTCTGCCTGCTGGGACCATCGGGTTGTGGGAAAACCACAACTTTGCGGATGATTGCAGGGTTGGAATTGCCAACAGATGGCGAAATTCTTCTTGGCGGAGACGATGTTACGTTTCGCCGCGCATCCGAACGCGATATCGCATTCGTGTTTCAGCTTTTTGCACTTTATCCGCATATGAATGTGCGAGCAAATATAGGCTTTCCACTCAAATGTGATGGTTTATCAAGTGCTGAAATCCGTCGGCGGGTCGAGGAAACCGCACAAATCCTTCGTATTGCAGATCTCCTTGATAAGCCCGTTTCTGGCCTTTCAGGCGGCGATCGACAACGCGTCGCCTTGGGGCGCGCGATCGTTCGTAAGCCAAAGGCCTTCTTAATGGATGAACCGCTCGGTGCTCTTGATTCAGAATTTCGCCATGTCATGTGCGGCGAGCTTCGGGCGCTGCATAATCGGCTCAAGGCAACCACAGTATATGTCACGCATGATCAGCTTGAGGCTATGTCGATGGCGGATACGATTGCCGTTATGAACAATGGATTGATCGAGCAACTTGGAAGCCCGCGCGAAATTTACGATCGACCAGCTTCGCTGTTTGTTGCTGATTTTATCGGATCACCGTCTATGAATTTCTTAGATACCCATGCTGCGCTTGCATCGGGTGCTTCGGAATTAAACATTGATGGCACTAAGGTTGGTATTCCGGCGATGCGGGTATCAGTTAGCGAGAGCGATCTCGTTTTAGGTGTGCGACCCGAGCATGTTTCTTTGTCAGATCAGTCGACGCTTCGCGGCGAGGTGTTTGGCGTCGAGTACCTAGGAACGACCCAAATCGTGACCGTTACAACAAAGCGCGGTATGGTGAGGGCGCGCATTTCGGCCGATATGAAGGCCAGTTTGGGCGAGCATGTTGGATTAAGCTTCAGGCCAGAAAAACTCTCGGTTTTTGACAAGTCGACGGGTCGCGTATTGAAAAGCGCCTTGCATGAAGGAGGCGTCCATGGCTGAAGTTGTAATTTCCGGGCTCCATAAAGCTTTCGGTCAAACGAAAGCTATTCAAGACGTTTCCCTCACCATTGGTGACGGTGAATTTATTGTATTACTCGGCCCAACGGGTGCAGGTAAAACAACGTTGCTTCGCCTTGTTGCAGGCCTTGAGCAGCCGGATGCAGGATCGGTCGCCATTGGGGGATGGGACGCGACCACAACGCCCCCCTCCGATCGTGATGTTGCTTTTGTCTTTCAGCAATATTCGCTCTATCCGCATCTAACGGTCTATGAGAATTTGGCTTTTCCCCTTCGCTCACCCATCCGTGGAATGAAAGAGGCGGATATCGATGCGAAGGTGCGCGAGATTGCTGCCTTGGTCCGCATTGATGACAAGTTGAATAATCAGGCGACCCGTCTGTCAGGTGGGCAAATGCAACGCGTTGCAATTGCGCGCGCTCTTGTTCGCTCTCCGTCGATTTATCTGATGGATGAGCCTCTATCGTCGCTTGACGCGAAATTGCGGGGCGATCTTCGCGTTGAGCTAAAGCGCATTCAAACAGTGTTAGGAGCGACTGTTCTGTATGTGACACATGATCAGATCGAAGCCATGACGCTCGCAACGCGCATCGGCGTCATGGATAGCGGCCAACTGGTGCAAGTGGGAACGCCACGCGAGATATACACGGATCCTGTCAATATGTACGTGGCTTCTCGTCTTGGTATGCCGGCTATCAATTTTCTGCCGCGCTCTATATTTTTGGATTTAAATGCTCCATTAACCGCCAAGACTGTTG
>JAPJMW010000038.1 GCA_026461505.1 Beijerinckiaceae bacterium | reverse complement strand
CGGACAAATCGGGCCGGTCACAATTGCTGCTTGTAAAGCGGCAGACCCTAGTGAAGTGGCGGAGGCTGTATGCGCTGCCCGACTAAAGTTCTTGCAGAGTTTATCTACGTTTGCGACTTTTGGTAAAGGCTGGACGCGGCGGGTAGCTGAAGTGCAAGCAACCGCGCATAATATGACCGAAGAACCGCATCTGTTATAGCCGCATAGCGTCCTCAAGCAGATCCTGACGCTCACGCGCTGTCCTGACAATGCTATACCTCTGGTGTAGCCTCTTCAGAACTGACAGGCGTTTCGAAGTCTGACGCTCGCTCTCTATCAGTAACAAGAGCTCGCTTTCGGTGTAAGTGCAGAGCCTGTCGTTTAAGGTCCGCCAGTTTAATTTCTTCGTATCCAAGTCTGCTCTCCAATTCTTCTACTTCGCGTTTTGCGCGGGCTACTGCTTTTTGTACCGATAACAGAAAACGCTCGCGGTGCGATAATAAATCTTTTGCAACATTCAACTTAGTTCTTATTGCTTCAACTCGTTCAACGCGATGTCCGATATTGTTTTTTTGTCGTGTAGGCTCGCCCATATCCGTTCATCCACTGTCTTGTTGGTCATAAGGACGTAGCACCAGACATCGTGCTTTTGCCCGCTTCGGTGTAGTCGACCCACGGTCTGTTCGAATAACTCCAACGACCACGGCAAAGACATAAAGATAATCTTATTTCCGCCATGCTGTAAATTAAGCCCATGACCGGCGGACTTAGGGTGGATCAGCAGCAGCGGGATCTTGCCATCGTTCCATGCCTCGACGTTGCCGTCGATGGTTTTGGCGTTTGGATACCGGCGCTGAAGCTCGGCCAGTTCTTCTTTATAATTATAAACGACGATTGTGTTAGCGCCTTGGTTCTCGGTCAGGATTTCATCCAACAAATCAAACTTGTGCGATCCAGTCCAATGCGCCTCGCCGTTCTCGTCGTAAACAAATCCCGACGCTATCTGCTGGAGCTTGTTGATAGCTACCGCCGCCGTCAGCGCGGTAATGTCTTTTTCTAACTTCGCAATAGAGTCCTTCTTCATCTGCTCGTATGGCGTGCGATCGTCCATATCGCAACGCATCTCGACCATGTAACACGGCGGCAGCTTGTCGGCGTATTCGCCGGGCTCAAGCACAAAGGTGGCGGTCTTGATGCGCTGCATCACGGCCTCAAGAGCGCCAGGACGCGCTGCCCACTCGCCGTAATCGGGGTTGATGAGTGAGAAATACTGTTGAAGAAACGCGCCCTTCGACCGACCGAGCAACGACTGGTCGACGATCTTGCACTGTCCAAAGACATCCTCAAGACCGTTTGATGTAAACGAGCCGGTCAACCCCCACCGGATTTTAATTTTGTCAATAACTTTGTGGAGTGCTTTAAATCGTGCTCCAGATGGGTTCTTTAATCGTGTCAATTCGTCGAACACGATAGCGTCGAACTTCAACGGCTGCGTCGCCAGCCATTGCAAATTGTCGTAGTTGGTCACGACCACGTCGGCGTCAGATGCTAGCGCCGCCGCTCGCTGCGCCGGTGTGCCGACCGCAACAGCCAACCGCAGCTTCGGAGCCCACTTGGGCTGCTCGACCGGCCAGACTGTCTTGCATACACGCAGCGGCGCGAGGACCAGAAACCGTCCGCCAAGGTCTTGCATAGCCGTCAGCGTCATCGCGGTCTTACCCGCGCCGACGGGGGCTAGGATCATGGCGCGATCATGCTCGTACAGAAAATCCGCGCCTTGCTCTTGATACTCACGCAATTTCATTTAACCACTTATCCACATCTTCTTTTGACCACAGACAAATATACCGTTGCCCTAACCATTCCATTTCTTCTGCAAACAACACTTGAAGCGCCGACAGTTTGCCTTTTGGCTGTTTCAGTTCGACGAACCACGTTTGCCCTGGCAGGCAGACGACACGGTCAGATACACCGCGATGCGACGGCGACGAGAATTTGTACGCCACCCCACCACGCTTTTTAATTTCACGCACCAAATATTGTTCGATATGCTTTTCCATACTTATTCATAACTTGTAAAAGAATGTTTGACAACGTCATTATTTTGCAATCGGAATATGATGGGGTGAATTGCACTGAAAACGAAAGGTTTGACGATGCGTTTAGGTAATGCGGTTTTAAGTTTTGAATGGAATTTTTCCGACACAACCAACAGAAGGACAATGGCTATGGCATGGAATTATCGGGTTATTTATCAACCAAAAGGCGAAGAAATCACTTGGGATAGCGATACTTTCTCAATCCGCGAAGTGTTTTACAACGATTTAGGCGAAATCGAGCATTGGAGCGACGAAGACGCTACCCCATACGGTACGACTTTTGAAGAATTGGCAGCGGATTTCGATCTTATGCAAGAAGCCTTTGAGCGCCCGATTTTGATGGTAATCGAAACGGAAGAAGGTCTGGAAGGCTTGATTGAGCTTGAAGACGAAGAAGGCGAAGAAGAAGAAGAAGCCTAAAATATGTACTGCCCCCTGAACACTGGGCGACCACATATAAGCTCACACAGTTCAGGGGGCATCATCACCCCATCCTCATCAAATGTAAGCACAACAAAGCCTTGCTGCGCCCTAGACGGTGCGCCCTCAGTATATTGGAATTGCGGGCCGTTAGGGTCGGCCATAGTGCCGGTTTCTACGCCCCAACGGGTTCCCTTTCTATCCCTAACAGCAGTGACCTGAAGTTGGTGGGTATGTCCCGTGACTGTGCTAATTCCAGCGTTGACGGAACTGTTATAGCCCGAATGTATCCCCGATCGGAACCGATGGCGAATTTCTGTGCCGTTGATTTCGAAAGCCCATGCAAATTCCCAATCTTGGAAATGTTCCGCCAAGGACATGATGTATCCGTCGAGTTCATTGGCGTTGCTGGCAATATAATTGTCGATGCGGATGTCATGGTTTCCCAAGGTCCACAGACGGTGACGGGTTTTTGGGAGTAGTTTGAGCCACGCTTTGGCGGTCTCGATTTCTTTTTCAATTTTTGGTGCTCGTGAGCCACGGGTCGGAAGGTGCCTGCTAATCCTAGCGCCATCAATAACGTCGCCGTTGAGGATAATTCCATCAGCTTTCAGAGACTTACATATTTTTACGAAGGCTTTATAAATTAAAGGCGGATCACCGTCCCATACATGAATATCAGACCCGATAACCCAAACAGTGCTTGGCAAATCTTTTACGACCATGCGCGGGTACATCCATTGGCCGGTCGTCGGTTTATCTGGAAGTCCATTAGGATATTTTGCTTGCGCCCTGTTTAACCGTGATTGAAAAGTATTTGCAGGGAGACCTGTGGCCCTTGCCGCTGCATACGCATTCTTACCGGACTGCTCGTAAACGCGTAGTGTTTCGATCATTATTTCGTCTGATAGCGGATGTGCAGGCATGGGTCGTCCTCTATTCCGGTGCGAACATATAACATTTTAATGATGTCAATTTAATTTCAATTTCTTTAAAAAAATATTTGACAACACTTTTT
>JAPJMW010000037.1 GCA_026461505.1 Beijerinckiaceae bacterium | reverse complement strand
ATCCGTGACCAGAACAACATCGAAATTGAAAAAATCTACAACCCAGCAGTTGGTAAATACGACGTTGTGGTCACGACCGGCCCAAGCTACATGACCAAGCGCCAAGAGGCTCTTGACGGTATGTCGCAGCTTCTGCAAGCCAACCCACAGCTATGGGCAGTGGCTGGTGATCTGTTCGTCAAGCACATGGATTGGCCCGGCGCGGATGAAATGTCTAAGCGTCTTGCCAAGACTATTGACCCTAAATTAATGCAAGACAGCGACAAACCACCGGCTCTTCAGGCGGCTGAACAACAGATGCAGGCAATGGGCCAAGAAATGGACCAAATGCACAAAATGCTTCAAAACGTCAACAAATCGGTTGAAATGCAGACGTTGGAAGTCAAAGAATTTGAAGCTCAAATCAAGGCTTACGACGCTGAAACCAAACGTATATCAGCGGTTCAAGCGTCCATGTCACCCGAACAAATCCAAGATATCGTACTTGGTACTGTTCATGGTATGATTACAAGCGGTGATTTGGTATCTGATATGCCAGGACATCAATTGCCGGGTGAAGATATGAATGAGATGCAGCAATCTATGCCGCCGCAAGGCGCTCCACCACAAGGGATGCCACCGCAATGAAAGCGTCTGATTTCGTAGGAATGTTGTTTTTGGCCCGCGATGTGACCCATTCGGTTCACTTGAACACGCGCAGCTACGCCAAACACAAAGCCCTTCAGAAGTTCTATGAGGGTATTGTAGATGCTGCGGATGCGTTTGCCGAAGCCTATCAGGGCCGTCACGGACTGATCGGCGGCATTTCGCTTCAATCACACAACAAGACGGCCAATGTAATTGATTTCCTTCAAAACCAATTGGAAGAAATTGAAGCGGCTCGGTATGATGTGGTAGACCGCAAAGACACGTCGCTTCAGCAATTGATCGACAACATTGTCGAGCTTTACTTGACCACGCTCTACAAACTCAAATTCTTATCGTGAGGCTCCAATGTCAAATTATTCCTATATCTCGTCATCTTCTCAGGTTAAAGTCGGCGCGGGCAAGCTGAAAGGCATTTTTGTAAGTGCCGCCAGCAGCACCCCTACTATTACGGTGTACGACACGGACGCAAAAGGTACTTCGACGACCGTCGTCGGCGTTTTTACGCCTTCTGCGGCGACCAACTATCCTTTTAATTCGTTCGATGGTATATACCTGAACAAAGGACTTTATGTCGTACTTAGCGGAACCGTAACGGCCACCGTTATTTACGAATAACAAACCGCACTGGCGCGGTTCGCCAGGGATCTTAAAGGATCAAAAATGACTGATGAAGTGTTAGCGGAACTACCCGCGTCGGAACCAGTTGCCACGGCGGCACCGGAACCTGAAGTTACCCAGCCGGAAGCAGCACCCAAAACCTTTACACAAGAGGATTTGGACGCAGCTATTTCTAAACGTCTTGCAAGAGAACAGCGTAAATGGGAACGAGAGCAGGCGCTGCGAGCAGCACCGGCTCCTTTGGCTGATCCACCAAAGCCAGAGCAATTCAACGACACGGAATCGTATGCCGACGCATTGGCTACGAGGAAAGCCGAAGAACTGCTTCAGCGCCGCGAAATGGAACGGCAACAAAGGGAAACTCTCGACGCTTACCATGAGCGTGAAGAAGATGCTCGGACCAAATACGATGACTTTGAACAAGTCGCGTATAACCCGTCGCTTCCAATCACGACCGTGATGGCGCAAACCATTCAAGCATCTGATATTGGGCCAGAATTGGCTTATTATCTAGGGGCAAACCCTAAAGAAGCTGAACGGATTTCCCGTCTTGCTCCATTCTTGCAGGCAAAAGAAATTGGTAAGGTTGAAGCCAGATTGGCTGATAATCCACCAGTTAAAAGATCTTCTACCGCACCATCGCCTATATCTCCTATATCGGCCAAGAGCAGCGGATCGCCGTCATACGATACTACCGACCCACGGTCTGTAAAATCTATGTCAACGTCCGAATGGATCGCAGCCGATAGAGCTAGACAGATAAAGAAGATGGAAGCATCTAACAAATTCCGCTAATCCCTAAAAGGACAACATCATGTCAAACTCATTACTCACTATTGATATGATTACCCGTAAGGCTCTCGAAATTCTTGAGAACAATCTGGTAATCACCCGCAACGTAAACCGTCAGTACGACGACAGCTTCGCTGTTGAAGGTGCTAAGATCGGTTCTACCCTCCGTATCCGTTTGCCAGATCGTGCGCTTGTCACGGACGGTGCAGCACTTCAGGTTCAGGACGACAACGAGCAGTACACCACGCTCGCCGTGTCGAGCCAGAAGCACATTGGCGTCAACTTTACATCGGCAGAATTGACGATGCAGTTGGACGACTTCGCTGAACGTGTTCTCAAGCCTCGTATCTCGCAGCTTGCTGCTTCGGTCGATAACGATGTCGCAAATGCTTATAAAGGCATTTACTCGTCGGTTGGAACGCCAGGCACGACTCCTTCGACTTCTTTGGTCCTTCTTCAGGCCCAGCAGAAGCTGAACGAATATGCTGCTCCAATGGGCAACCGTTATGCTACCGTCAACCCAGCAGCTAACGCTGGCCTTGTCGAAGGCATGAAGGGCTTGTTCAACCCAGGCGATACGATTTCCCGTCAGTTTAAGAACGGCCTCATGGGCTCTGGTGTTCTTGGCTACGACGAAATCAGCATGTCGCAGTCTATTGTTCAGCACACGACTGGTTCGCGTTCCGCTTCGGACACGATCCTTGTCAACGGCGCAGTTTCGACGCAAGGTGCTACAACCATTAACGTCGATGGCGGCACAGGTTCAGCTACGTTTGCTGTTGGTGACGTGTTCACAATTGCTAACGTCTATTCCGTCAACCCACAGACCCGTCAGTCAACCGGCAGCTTGCAACAGTTCGTTGTAACCGCCGCTAACACGGCATCTTCGGGCGCATGGACGAGCCTTGCTATCTCGCCTGCTATCTACACGTCTTCCAATGCGCTCGCTACTGTGGACTCGTTCCCAGCAGACAACGCAGCGGTTACGGTTCTCGGTGCGGCTTCTACGACGTACCCACAGAATCTTGTGTACCAGAAGGACGCCATCACGTTCGCTACAGCAGATCTTCTTCTGCCACAGGGCGTCGACATGGCTTCCCGTCAGGTTCACAACGGCATCTCGCTTCGTATTGTTCGTCAGTATGACATCAATAACGACCGTATGCCTTGCCGTATTGACGTGCTGTATGGTTACTCCACGATCCGCGCACCAATGGCTGCTCGTATTTGGGGCTAATAACTTGACCCCCGCAGCAATGCGGGGGTTCTAACCCTTTTTCTCTAGGAGTAATTATCATGGCACTTCCTACCGTAGGCGGCGGCTATCAGTTTAATGATGGCAACCTTAATGAAGTTAAACTGACTGTTGCAGCGGCTCCGGCTACCGCAACGGACAGCGCAACTTTAACTGTTACCCAGTTAACCAATGGTATTATCATCGGCACACCAACGACAACGGCAGCTTATACGCTTCCGCTTGCAACTGATGTTGATAGCACCCTTAGCAACGCTAAAACTGGTTCGACGTTTGATTTTCGCGTCATCAACACGACCACGGCTGGCGTCATCACAATGACGACCAACACGGGTTGGACGATTGGTTCATCTGGTACGCAAGGTCTTATGACTGTTGCGGCGACTGCTGGTACAGTTCGTTCGTTCCGCGCTCGTAAGACGGGCGACGGCACATGGGCGCTCTACGCGATCTCGTAATAAAAACGGGCGGGGCTTTGGCCCCGCCCTTCATCATGGGAGAGTAGTTTGAACACCTATCTAAGACATCCGGTTCATGGTACAAAAGTTGCAACTCTTGAAGCTGAAGTTGAAGCTGACAAGGAAAAAGGTTGGGTAGAGTTTGATCCTGACAACCGTGAAGCAAAAGAAGAAGAAGCTCCAAATAACGAGCTTCGTCGTAGGCGGCGTCAAGAAGCCGCATAAGGAGTTTACATGGCTACGACCGCTGGCGATCAAATCAATGCAGCCCTTCGCTTGATCGGTCAGTTGGCCGAATCTGAAGTTCCTTCTGCCGCAACATCTCAAGATGCTCTTGCGGCGCTTAATCAAATGCTTGACTCTTGGAACACCGAGCGGCT
>JAPJMW010000005.1 GCA_026461505.1 Beijerinckiaceae bacterium | reverse complement strand
ACTAAAATCAACGTAATTCTTATCTATTTTCGATTAAAATTACGTCCCGCGCCTTCTTTTTCGTTCATTTGGCTGCTTAATAATATTACGTTGACGTTTTATTACTTTATTATTCTGAAAAGTTTCGTTTTCACTACGACAATAGCGAACGCCAGTGAATAAAATTATTTGACAGTTTATTTCATTATTTGAATTTTTTACAATTTTACCATTTTTTTTCTTAGTGACAAATCGAATAATATTGGACATTGTTGAAACTCCTCAAGGTCAAGTCGATTCGACACGGTTCGATAGTTATCTCGACATGGTTAATGTTTTGCTAACGATTGGTGATTTACAAAGCTTCTATCGGTTCGATTTTTAGTCTGATTATCTCCGAGGTTTAGGTCTAGCTTATGATAAACGCTGCAGCTCTGGATAATGTTGCAAGACAAGTATCAATAAAATCCATTGCCGTGGCTGCGATAGCCGATCAAGCAACGATAGAAGCTAGTAACATTGATGACATTCTGAGACTTCTTCCGCGCACTTCTGAGGCCGTGGCCTGTTTGTGTGCAGAAAAATTGATACACTCGTCTTTAATGAACCAGCGTTTGGCAGACATCTTGTTGCGCCGTCGTGACCGTTCTTCGTTGATTGTTCTTTCTGAAGGCGTAGGTGTGTCGCCTTTACTTCTGGCTTATTTAGCTAAGTCTGGCTCCAAGGATGAAGCAAGAGCGATTGCCGCCTGCCCTAATGCCTCCGTAGATATACTGAGCCATCTCGTCGCTCGCCAAGATCCGATTATTGATCGCACAATTGCGGAATGCTCCGGCGAGCCATTACCGGATGCAATCTTGGAATCTTTGACAAAGCGCGCCTTTAACGATGCGCGCTTGGCGCATATCATGTTTTCGCGCACCGATCTAAAAGCGTCCCATCGAGCATCGCTCTTTGCCCATGCTTCGCCGCGGGAAAGAATATCTATTCTCAATCTGGCGAATGCTTCGGTTACGACGCGGCCCCATGCAGTAGATCAAGACCGCTTAAGCGCTTTATGCGCGGCGATTGAAGCCGGCGATGCATCAACGCTCACAAAGCTTTTAGCGGATGATATCAAGGTTCCGTTCAACGTCCTTTACACGATTTTAGGCGAGGCAAGCGGTGCCACCTTGGCCTTAACACTCAAGGGAATGGATGTACCGGCCTCGCTCATTCGGCGGGCATGCCGCTGGGCTAAAAGCGGTCATGCGGGCCTGCCGGGCGGTGTCGAAGATGTATTGGAATCGGTTACCCCATCCGCAGCCCTATGGCTCGTATCCGCGATCCTCTCGATGGCCCAAACCGAACAGGTCGATAAGCCAAGTGCCACGGTTCAAACCGAGCGCTTAATCGCCTGAGGGCGAAGCGTTTGCATCGTCTAAAAAGACGCGACCTTGGCGGTCTTCCACTTCGACAAACCATAGATCGAGATCGAACCCGATTTCGCGTGTCATCCGCGCTTCAACGCTTGCAGCATCAGTCTCTTGCATAACGCATTCAAACCGCCGATCTGATGCGTCTTCTTGATCATAGTCGGGCGGCGCAGGGGCATAAAGCGAGCTTCGACCATCGAGCCAATCGAGCTTGATGTAGATAGCCCCCGCCTCAGCCGAACCCCGTCGACGCAGGACAGCAACCGCACCCTTCACCGCACAACGCCGTAAATAGGCCGCAACCCAAATATCAGATCGTAAGCGGGCGGACATCACATCTCATTCCAGCACGAGGCCGGAGAGCTTTGCCAATTGCGGCTTTGTGACCATGTCGATTTCACCGGTGGCGGGCAGATGCTTGTCTTTTTGAAACCGCAAGATCGCATCATGCAAAGCAGATGATTTGAGCCCATCGGGTGAAACCGGACCATAGCCCATTTTATTCAACGCCCGTTGCGCGGACAAAATACTCTTGTCCGGCTTCGGCATCGCTTGCCCGACCAACGCACCGACAGGATCCTTCACCGATTGATCAGGGATCGGTTGCGGGGGCGCAAAAACCTGTTTCGGATCAGCCGACGCCACAAGACTTGCAGGCACCATTTGTTTTGGCGCGGCCATCGCGGGGGTCGTCATTGGCGCGGGGGCCGGAACCGGAACCGCTTCAACTTTTTCAGGCCGACGCGGTGGCTGCGGCGCACTCTCTCCCGCAGGCGTTCCTTCAAGCGTTGGACGCACAAACAGGTTCAACGGATTAAGCGAAATCGGCCCGCGCCATAACGACGATAAATCGAAAAACAAAGCCTGACGTCCGGACTTTTGGAAATAGAGCGCATTCGCCACAAAGGCCGTCACCACCGCCATCAAAACAAGACTAATCAATAATCGTCCCGGTGCCGCCAATATCCGCCCGGCCCGCGAGCGCTGCTCGGCTTGATAGCCACGACCATCATTCGGCGGCGCATAGGTTGGATGCGGCTCATCGTCGAAAACAGGCTCGCGGCGAAGCGTGCGCTCACGCATAGCGGCGTTCCGGAATTCGGGTTGAAATCGACATTGGCTTTAATGCCGAAATGGCTTCCGGTATCGCGAAGGTCACGATCACACGCGTACCCGCACCGGGGCGGCTCATGACATCGAGGTCACCGTGATGGTCGCGCACAATATCGCGTACAATACCCAAGCCCAAGCCTTGCCCATCGGGGCCATGTTCACTGGCCATGCGGCCGCGGAAGAACGGCTCGCCCAAGCGCGCGAGATCTTCTCCCGCAACACCCATGCCATTGTCTTCCACCGTCAAGCGAACCTTCGCGCCATCGCGGCTCGCGCGTACCAGCACCGAGCCCTCGGGCGCAAATTTAAGCGCGTTGGAAATCAGATTAATGAGGATCTGCCGAAAAGCGTGACGGCTGCCGATCAGTACCGGCACATCCTCTTCCACAATCCATTGCAGGCTCGCGCGCTGCGCCTCGACATTGAGCCGCATAATACCAACCGATTCCTCAATTAGTTCTGCCAGATCAATCGCATCAGAACCGGTTGAGATAATCTCGGCCGTTGGCTGAGGCGTTGCCGCGCCCGACATGCCATTGACCACATCCAACATATGACGTGCGGAAGTGGCAATAATACGCGCATAATCGCTACGCTTCGGATCATCGCTCGCAATAATCGCGGGATCGCCAAGGCAATCGGCAAAGCCGATAATCGCCGTCAAGGGCGTGCGCAATTCATGACCAAGCCGCGCCGTTGAAAGCGAAGCCTGAGTATCAACCGATTGAGTTTCAACGGCATGAGTGACAGGCCGATAATAAGCGAGAATTTCGCTCTGCTGCGTCGCTGGATCCGTCACCGCGCGCGACACGCGCAAGATGAAATCGCGATAAGGATAAGGGCCATGATGGCCTTCAGCTTCCGGCTCGCATTTAATCCTCACGCGCGCCTCGGCAACGCCCGCCCCATGCGCGACATCCGACAGCGCTTTTAAAAAAGCCGGACCGCTTCCAAGATGCAAACGCGTGATGACCGTATTATCCGCAAGCTCCATCGGATTAATCCCGATGACGCGGCAAAAAGCGGCGTTTGAGCCAACGACATGACCATTGGCATCATGCCGCACAACACCAATATCCGAGAGGCCCGATAGCGCCCGCCAGCGATCATCCGCAAATCGTGCTTGCGCCTCGCTCAACCGATCGCGCTTGACGAGATAAAGCGCGCCACCCAGCATCGCCGCAATCGCTAAAATCTGCGACACCAAAACGATGGCTTCACCCCTAGCACCGCCGACCGCATAGATCACAAGCGATGCCACCAGCACGACACAGGCTGTCATCGCTGCACCAGCAGTACCTGTTAAAATCGCGCCTTCTAGAATAAGCGGCACCATCGCGCCCGCACCTACAAAGCCTGCTCCCGCTAACGGCAAACCGCAGAGCGAAGCGGTGGATATCAAAGAGCCGATCATCAGCCCGCCAAAACGCGAGACAATCAAAGCAATCACGGCTTGAAACGATAAAACGGTCGATACAAGAAGCGCGCTGCGTGGCAAGCCGCCAGAGATACCAAAGCAGACGGCCATCAGCACAATACCTGCAATCCCGATAGCAAGACGCGTCGCGATAAACCAGCGATGGGCGGCAAAGCCTGCATCCTGTCGTCCAACCGAACGATGAACAAGATCACCCAATCTGTCCATCACCTCATCTATCGCCGCAATTCGACTTACCACTGACCGCCTCCGTATCACCCGACCTT
>JAPJMW010000036.1 GCA_026461505.1 Beijerinckiaceae bacterium | reverse complement strand
ATTCCCGATTATGCTTCAGGTAGATGCGGACACATCCCGCCAGATCAATAAAGCAAGCGCCTTATGGCAGCGTTCCAAATCTGAATTAACGGCAGAAGATTATAAAGAAGCCTATCGCACGATCTGCAACGCCTATGACGAGCCGGCCTTGACGCTGCATTATAAAGCCGAAGGTCGCCAATCCTATGCTGTGATGCTTTTTGTGCCCACCATGCGGCCTTTTGATCTTTATGATCCCAATTATAAGAGCGGCTTAAAGCTTTATGTCCGTCGCGTCTTTATTTCTGAAAACGCTTCGCTCTTGCCAAATTATTTGCGCTTTGTGAGCGGCATTGTCGATAGTGAAGATTTGCCGCTGAATATCTCGCGCGAAATGCTCCAAAACAATGTTCAGCTCGCTCAAATTCGCAAAGCCATCATAAGCCGTGTGATTTCAGAATTGGACAAGACGGCGGAGAATGACGCAGAACAATTCCTCAAAATTTGGGAAGCCTTTGGCGCGACCATCAAAGAAGGTCTGTATGAAGATCGCGAGCGTAAAGATGAACTCTTACCGCTTATCCGCTTCACCACAACACAAGGTGAAACGCTTCGCTCCTTGAAAGACTATGTCGCCGATCTCAAAGAAAACCAAACAGAAATCTATTATCTCGTTGGTGAAAGCATCGCGCGCCTTAAAGCCAATCCTAAGCTCGAAGCGGCAAAGGCGCGTGGCGTCGAAGTCCTCTTGCTTACCGATCATGTCGACGCCTTCTGGACGTCGGCGATGATGGATTTTGAAGGCAAGAAATTAACATCCCTCAGTCAGGGCAATGTTGATTTAAGCCTCATTCCGTTGCTCGAAGCGGAAGCCGATAAAGCCAACGATGAAACAAGCGGCAAGGATGTCGAGGAAGCCACTTTAGCGTCGCTGAAAGTGATCCTTAAAGACCTTGTATCCGATGTCAGGGCATCGTCACGCTTGACCGATAGTGCTGCCTGCCTTGTCGCCGAGGGGTTCGGATTTGATCGTGAACTCGAACGCCTTCTCGCCCGTCAAAATAAAGGAAGCGGCGCAAAGCCCGTGCTTGAAGTTAATCTACGTCACCCGCTTCTAAAAGCGGCTGCAAAGGCCAAGCGCGAGGATCAGGAAGATATCGCCTTTATCCTGCTGGACCAAAGCAAGATCATCGACGGCGAAGTGCCTGAAGATCCTGCGGCATTTGCCTCACGGTTGAACAGGCTCATTCTGCGCGGCATCGCATAGAAAAAGACAGGTGACGAGCGCACATTGCCCAAATCACCCCTCCATGCGATGGAATGGCCGAGTTCAGTTAATCGGCGAGTTCGATGCCATCATTCTGTAGGGATTGCTTTGAGGAGCAGCGGATCGATGCGAGGGCCTGCGTGGTTTGCAGCTCCCCTCGCCTCATCACCCATGATGAACTCTACGACCTATCGATCGCCCATATCGATTGCGATGCCTTTTATGCCTCGGTCGAAAAGCGTGACAATCCTGAATTAGCCGATAAGCCGGTCATTGTCGGTGGCGGAACACGCGGCGTGGTTTCAACCTGCTGCTATGTGGCACGGCGCTTCGGGGTCCGCTCCGCAATGCCGATGTTCAAGGCACTCAAACTCTGTCCGGAAGCCGTGGTCATCCGGCCGAATATGCAAAAATATTCGACCGCTGGCAGGATCATCCGATCCATGATGGATGATCTAACGCCCGTCGTAAAATCTGTCTCCATTGACGAGGCCTATCTCGACCTCACCGGAACCACCATCGTTCATGGTGGAGCTCCGGCGCTGTCGCTCGCCAAATTTGCCAAGCGCGTGCAGAAAGAGGTCGGCGTCACGGTATCGATTGGCCTGTCCTATAATCGATTTCTGGCCAAAGTAGCGTCCGAACTCGATAAGCCGAATGGCTTTGCCGTGATTGGTAAGATCGGCGTGGCCGAATTTTTGGCACCCAAATCGGTTGGTATTATTCCGGGCATCGGCCCTGTCTTCCAAAAGCGGTTGGAAGAGAAAGGCATCAAACGGATTGCAGATTTACAGCAACGCGATCCGCGTGAGCTTGAGCGTTTGTTGGGGGAAGAAGGACTTAAACTTTCTCGTCTCGCACGGGGCGAAGATCAACGTACCGTGACGCCAAACGGAGACAGCAAAAGCGTCTCAGCCGAGACGACCTTCAACACCGACATTTCCGACCACGAAGCGCTCAATCAAATCCTGTTAGAGCTCAGTGAGAAAGTTGCCCTGCGCTTAAGACGTTCAGACTATGCCGGCTTGACGATTACGCTGAAATTGAAATTATCCGACTTCAAATTGATCACGCGATCAAGAGCGCTCAATGCCCCTACCCAACTCGCCAGCCGAATTGCAGCCGTCGGTCGCGAATTACTCGCAAAAGAACCAAAGGGAAAAAAGTATCGTCTCATTGGGATTGGCGTGTCGGAAATCGTTCCGTCAAGCCAAGCGGATCTGGGCGACCTGATAGATACGACCGCGCCAAAAGAGGCAGCACTAGAACGAACACTCGATCAGTTGCGCGATCGATTTGGCCAGAACATGATCCACCGCGCAGCGATCACTCCCAAGAAGCGCGATCCCGAAGGTGAGTAAGGTTCTGACTTTAGCCTATCCGGCTTAAGCGGAGGAAATATACCATTTAACCAGCCACTTAAATGGTTAATAAAACATTAATTCCAATAGGTTGCTGGTCGATCTTATAAGGACGTTTCAGCTCATAGATCTGCGATTGTCGCGCTGTCT
>JAPJMW010000035.1 GCA_026461505.1 Beijerinckiaceae bacterium | reverse complement strand
CATCCGCAGCGGCTTGCATGAATTTGATCACCGAGCGAATGTTGAGATCGAGCACGCGATCATAATGCTCATCGGTAATGTCCGGCAGCATTTTGCGACCCAACATACCGCCTGCATTATTGATTAAAATATCAAGCCGACCGAACCGCTGCACCGTCTCCGATACAATGCGGGCAGGAACCGTTTTATCGGTCACATCGCCGTGACAAAGCGCAGCTTCCCCACCTTCTGCGATGATCGCAGCACATACGGCCTCTGCTTCTGACTTCGAGGCATTGTAATGAACCATCACCTGTGCGCCATTCGCGGCGAAGGCCTTTGCTGCAGCAGCTCCAATACCCGTTGAGCCGCCGGTCACGAGAACGGCCTTGTCTTTGAGATCAGCAATCATACGCTTTACTTTCTTATTATCGAGATGAAGGGGCTCAATGGCCGTCGAACGCAATCAAAGTTCTAACAGGCACGCCAAGCGCCTCTAATTTGGCGCGCCCGCCAAGTTCCGGAAGATCAATTACGAAACAGGCTGCAACAACTTCGGCGCCCATCTTTTGCAAGAGCTTCGTCGCACCTTCAGCCGTTCCGCCGGTCGCAATCAAATCATCAATCAAGATAACTTTCTCACCAGGCTTCACAGCATCGGTATGCACCTCCATCTCGTCAACGCCATATTCAAGGGAATAAGCGATCGAGACCGTGGTATGGGGTAACTTGCCCTTTTTACGAATGGGAATGAAACCAGCGGAAAGTTGGTGCGCCACTGCTCCGCCCAAAATAAAGCCGCGCGCTTCCATGCCCGCCACTTGATCCACTTTGCTTCCTGCAAAAGGCTGCACAAGCTCATCAATGGCCCGCCGAAAGGCGCGTGCATTACCGAGCAATGTGGTGATGTCGCGAAACATGATGCCGGGCTTCGGGTAATCCGGAATGGATCGGATCGAGTCTCGAAGAAAATTAGCCGTCGATTGGGTCATTAATGTCATCCAATTATATTCCAGCACGCTAACACAGCCTTGCCGATCAATCACGCCTTCAAAACACGGCCTGCGACAGCATCTAGCTTCGCCAGCAATTCAGGATCGCGTGCCGACGGCGCGGTCATAATCGCAAACTCAAGTGCCTTATGAGAACCAACAGGGCACTCTTCCCGGGTAAGCGGAAAGTCTTTTGCTAGCCGCGCCACCAAACGCCGGGCCTTTTCCGTATTGCCATGCATCACTTGAATAACCGATTGAACGTCGACCACATCATGGTCGGGATGCCAGCAATCAAAATCTGTTACCATCGCAATCGTCGCGTAAGTCATCTCCGCTTCACGGGCGAGCTTTGCTTCCGGCATAGCCGTCATACCGATTACCGAATAGCCTGCTGCCTTATAAGATAGGCTTTCTGCAAGGCTCGAGAATTGCGGCCCCTCCATACAGACATAGGTACCGCCTCTTATTGTGCTAATATTTTCAACCTCAGCCGCCATCTTAATTCGGTCAACCAAGCGAGGTCCTACCGGATGCGCCATCGAGACATGTGAGACACAGCCTTTACCAAAAAAACTCGATTCCCGCTTATGCGTCCGGTCAACATATTGATCGACCAAGACAAAGGTGCCGGGCGGCAATTCCTGCTTGAAGGAGCCGCAGGCCGAGAGCGAGATTAGATCGGTAACGCCAGCTCACTTCAACGCATCAATATTGGCGCGATAATTAATATCCGATGGCGAAAAA
Source organism: Beijerinckiaceae bacterium (assembly GCA_026461505.1). GTDB lineage: Bacteria > Pseudomonadota > Alphaproteobacteria > Rhizobiales > Beijerinckiaceae > CAIUPE01. The sequence continues at coordinate 78 of JAPJMW010000035.1, read as the reverse complement.
CGATGCCCACGCCCATGGCGCGGCAAGAAAACAACTTCGAGGGAGCCAATCATGCCTGCCCGCAAAACATCGGATGTT
>JAPJMW010000034.1 GCA_026461505.1 Beijerinckiaceae bacterium | reverse complement strand
GGTCCACGTCCATCTGCACCGAAGCCATCTCGAGCTCAAGGAGAGGGTGCCCCCGAGGCCGAGGCTGACGGGCCAGTCCGTCCAAAATGGAGGCATCCAACCGAGCCTTTACGGAGCATTTGGCGAGCCGAAGATGCCGAGCAAAAGGCTTCAACCCGCTCGACGCCTAAAACACCGCGTCGCGGTGCCGATCCGAAGGAAATACGCAGTGAAAATGCCGAGCGCGAGCATCGCCGCTCCGGCAGCATCAAAACGCGCAGTGGCAAATCGGTTTTGGTCGAGAAGTTAGCTCCTTCCCGTCGTGATGAGGCTGTGCGCGAAACAGCTCCCGTCCGAACAGAAAAAGGGGCGTTTAAGCCGCGCCGATCTCGCGATGCCCCTCCATCGCGCCAGAGTGATGACCGTCCGGATCGCGGAACCCGTAAGTTTAGCGATAAGCCATCAGGCGGACGTGGCTTTGGCGGCAAACCATCGGCTGATCGGCCAGCGACAGGTCGCAACGATGGTCGGAAGCCTTATGGTGGCGGCAAAGCTTCAGGCGGCTCCGGCCGTGGCTCACGTCCGCCTCGTGCGCGATAATTGGCAGGGCTGCTGACGATGCGGATCATCGCCGGGCGATTTAAGGGTCGATTGCTCCAGGCGCCTTCAGGTTTGGAGACAAGGCCCACGTCGGACCGGTTGCGCGAAGCACTCTTCAATGTGCTCGCCCACGGTTATGACGATCCAATAACCGATGCCCGAGTGCTTGATCTCTTTGCAGGCACGGGAGCGCTTGGTCTCGAAGCTCTCTCCCGGGGTGCGGCTTTTGTGCAATTTGTTGAAGAGGCCGCCGCCGCGCGCGGCTTAATCAAAGCCAATATTGAAGCGCTTGGGGTTGCAGGTGTCACCAAGGTTTATCGGCGAGATGCTACCTATATGGGTCCAGTTGCTCCCGCGGAGCCATTTTCGCTCGTATTTTGTGATCCGCCCTATGGCAAAGGACTGGCCGCTTTGGCCCTTGCTTCTGCACTTAAGGGTGGCTGGTTAACATCTGATGCGCTTGTGATTGTCGAGGAGCGAGCGGATCAAAAAGATATCTTGCCCGAGGGATTTGAGACCATTGAAGAACGCCTTTATGGAGAGACAAAGCTTGTATTTGCATGCCTTTCCCGTCCGTCTGACACTACCGATGGTCCGAAATAAGACATTTTCCTTAAAACCATCGATTACGATGATTATGATCGCTATCGATTAGGGAGGCATTCGATGACAGCTGAGATTAAATATCGAACGGGTGGATGTTTATGTGGCGCTGTAAAGTTTAAAGTCGAAGGGCCGATGCGCGAGGTTATTGCTTGCCATTGTGGGCAATGCAGAAAAACGACCGGAAATTTCTTTACGGCGACCAATTCGCATGTTGACGCAGTAAATATTAGTGAAGATCGTGGTCTGGCCTGGTACAAATCTTCCGATGTAGCTGAGCGTGGTTTTTGTAAATCGTGTGGCAGCAATCTGTTCTGGCGACCTTTTGGTCGTGATTACATCTCCATCACCGCCGGCTCGCTCGATGGTGACACGGGTCTGCATATAAAAGAGCATATCTATGTTGCAGATAAGCCGGACTGGTACGACATTACCGACGGCAAGCCGCAATTTCAGGTCTGGCGCTAACGTTGGCGCGTAAATGGTTCAACGTATTGGTTTGGATGTAAGGTCTGATGGCGATTCTTCTTGGTATTGATACAGGCGGCACCTACACGGATGCTGTTCTATTTGACGATACGTCCGGCCAAGTCGTTGCAAAAGCCAAATCCCTTACCACGCGGCATGATCTTGCGATTGGTATTTCCGGCGCGGTTGATCGGGTTATTGAGCTCTCCAAGACGGAACCATCTTCTATTGAGCTCGTTTCACTCTCAACAACTTTGGCAACAAATGCTCTCGTAGAGGGCCAGCAGCGCCGAATTGGCCTCGTTATGATTGGCTTTGGCGAAGCTGACGCAAAACGCGCTGGGCTTGATACTGCGCTCGGTAATGATCCGATAATTCATATTCTAGGCGGTCATACGGTGACCGGCGATGTTGCTATGCCGTTAGACTTAGTAGCACTTGAAAATTGGCTTTTGAATGAAGGAGGCACCGTAACTGGTTATGCTATCGCCGGATATTTTTCGACGCGCAATCCAGAGCATGAAATAGCCGCACGTGATCTGATCCGGACACGCACAAATTTACCCGTCACCTGCAGTCATGAATTGACCAACCAGCTTGATGGTCCCCGCCGAGCTTTAACTTGCCTATTAAATGCACGGTTAATCCCACTTATTGACGGTTTGATTGAAGCCTCCGGGCGATTCCTAGAGATCCGTGGAATTAACGCGCCTGTCATGGTGGTGCGGGGTGACGGAGCGCTGATTGCTGCCGACATAGCGCGCGAACGGCCGATTGAAACAATTTTATCTGGACCTGCAGCAACCCTTGTAGGGGCAGGGTTCTTAACAGGCTCAAATGACGCGATTGTATCCGACATAGGCGGCACGACAACCGACATTGCCGTAATGAAAAACGGCACGCCTCGGCTAGATCCGTTAGGAGCGCGGGTTGGCGGATTTCAAACGATGGTGCAGGCCGTAGCTATGCGCACGATTGGCCTGGGTGGTGACAGCGAAGTGCGCCTAGTTGAAGAGGGTCTAACGATTACACTAGAGCTTGGACCCCGACGGGCGATGCCAATCAGCCTTTTGGCTATAGACCATCGTGCAATGGTCCACCAAGAACTTGATCGGCAATTAAGGGCCGAAATAGCTAGACCGACTGATGCCCGGTTTGTTGTTCCAATGTCGGTTACCAGCGCTGCACGAGCAGGTTTATCGCCAGCTGAGGCCTCATTGCTTACCAAGATTGGCAATTTACCAAATGCGATCGATAAAGTAGCTGAAACCCGAACCGAGCTTGGCGCACTGACCCGACTGGTTACGAACGGCCTTGTTATGATTTCGACGTTAACGCCATCGGATGCCGCGCATGTTCTTGGCATTCACCAAACTTGGGACAGGGAGGCGGCAATGTTGGCTGCTGAGCTTGTTGCCCGTCGTCGCGGAGGAAAAGGCGAAATTTTGTTTGAGACAAAAGAGGACGTCGCGTATGCCGTTATCAAAAGACTCGTTCGACGCTCCGCCGAGGCGCTCATTGACGTCGCTCTCGATGAAGATGGGTTTAAATTAGATAGACCAAGTTTGCATCCGTTAATCGTTGCTTCCCTTGATAAGAAGCATGGTGTCTCGTCCGTTCGATTTGATTTTAACCTGCCGATTATCGGTGTTGGCGCATCGGCTCCGACCTACTACCCGATGATCGGGGAATTACTCGATAGTGAAACAATCATGCCTGAGCACGCCGATGTGGCTAATGCCCTCGGCGCAGTGGTAGGACATGTGAAAATCACAGGCGAAACGGTCATCTTGTCGCCAGGGTCCGGCCGCTTCCGAATTCATGGTCCAGCGTCAAGTCACGATTTTCATGATCTTGAATCGGCTGCCCGAGCGGCCATTGATGGATTAAGGAAAGATATTGCTCTTCGGGCGGAAGCTGCGGGTGCCGATAACGCCGAGATTAGTATCGATCGGAAAGACGTGTCAGCCTTTGCCGATGGCCAAGACATCTTTGTAGAAAGCCGGATTACTGCGATGGCGACCGGCAGACCTAGATTGGTCAAAGCCTGATCGTATCCCCCGAAAGGCGAGGTGGAATAGAACACCTGTTTTGTGCCATTCTTCGCTTAATTTGAGGGATATGAGCAATGACACTTGAGTTTAATGATCCGGTTATAACTGACGCATCCGTATGGCGGAAGCGTGCGGAAGCGGTGTTAAAGGGCGCCGATTTTGATACAGTTTTAACGTCAACTACTGCAGATGGCCTTCGGATTCAGCCATTATATGGTAAGGCAAAAAGTAATCGCCCTCTTATTGGACGTCTGGCGGGCTCGCCCTGGGCAATCATGGGCCGCATGGATGACCCAGACTCAATCCGTGCCAATACACAGGCTTTAATAGATTTAGAAAATGGCGCAACGGGCCTTGTCTTGGTATTCGAAAATGCTGTCGGATCCTATGGCTTTGGGTTACCAGCAAATGCGAATGCTGTGGCAGAAGCATTAAAGGGCATCTATCTAGATGCGGGCATCGACTTATCTCTGGATTGCGGGCCACGTGGGCGTGATGCAGCGCACGCATTTGCTGATGCGAGCAAGATGCTGGGATTTCCAGCCAACGCCATTAAGGTTAGATTTGGTTTGAACCCAGTTGGCCTCGGTGCTCGTGATGGCGAATTTCCGGCGGACAGCCACAAAATGGGAATTAATATTGGAGCCAGCGTAAATGACTTAATTGCCCAAGGCTTTAGTGGGCCATTTGTTGTAGCCGATGGGCGAATTATCCATAATTCAGGTGGATCAGAAGCTCAAGAACTTGGCTTTGTTCTAGCAAGTGCTGTTTTTTATTTTCGTGCGTTGGAAGCCGTAGGAATCTCACTTGAAGATGCGCAAAGCATGATTGAGTTTCGACTGTCGTCTGACACCGACCAATTTTTATCTATCGCCAAGCATCGCGCCTTACGCCGACTTTGGGCGAGTATAGAGACACAATGCGGTCTTCACGCGAAACCAATTTTGCTAACATCGGAGACGGCGTATCGAACAATGGCGCGACGCGATCCGCATGTAAATCTATTGCGGGCTGGGATGGCATGTTTTGCCGCTGCCATTGGCGGAGCAGATGCTATAACAGTTCTACCGTTTACAACAGCATTGGGTCTTCCTGACCCATTCGCGCGCAGATTGGCCCGAAATACTCAGCTCGTTTTACTCGAAGAAGCCCATCTCGCGAAAGTATCCGATCCGGCTGCGGGAGCCGGCGTCTATGAAGCGCTAACTGATGGGCTTGTTGCAGAAGGATGGAAACAATTTCAAATGATCGAGTCCGAGGGCGGTATCGTCGCATCGATTAGTTCAGGTGCTTTACAAAATCGTATCGCTATTTCACGTCATGCCGCCGATCAGGCGCTCGCTGAGAAAAAGTCTATTATGATCGGCGTAACAGCCTTCCTGAATAAGGATGAAAAGCCAGTATCGATATTAGCGCCATTCCCGCCGAATGCGAGTAATTACGATAGCGCCTTCATTCCGCTTAAGTCTTATAGAATTTCAGAGACTTTTGATCGCGCCCAAGATCAAGAAGGATCGGTACAATGAGCCGTATCCCAAATTTTGAAAAGGCGAATTTTTTCGAAGGAATGAGGCTGCAATTAGACCAACCAAGCTCATCTTGGGTTACGCCAGAAGGCATTGTAGTAAGAGGCAATTATAATGAAACGGATCGCGATAATTTGAACTTTGTCGATTCGCTTCCAGGCGTTGCACCTTTTGTCCGCGGGCCTTATCCGACAATGTACGTCAATCAGCCTTGGACGATCCGCCAATATGCAGGATTTTCGACAGCCGAAGACTCAAACGCTTTTTATCGCCGTAATCTTGCTGCGGGACAAAAGGGCCTATCTGTAGCTTTCGATCTAGCAACTCATCGTGGTTATGATTCCGATCACCCTCGTGTTGCAGGCGACGTTGGGATGGCTGGTGTTGCTATTGATTCCATTTACGACATGAGAACTCTCTTTTCAGGCATCCCACTTGATGAAATGAGTGTCTCTATGACGATGAATGGTGCGGTTTTACCAATACTCGCGCTCTACATTGTTGCTGCAGAGGAGCAGGGTGTCAGTGCTGAAAAGTTATCCGGTACAATCCAAAACGATATTCTTAAAGAATTTATGGTTCGCAATACCTATATCTATCCTCCAGATGCTTCGATGCGCATAATTTCGGATATTTTTGCATTTACATCTAAGCATATGCCAAAATTTAATTCTATTTCTATTTCCGGTTATCACATGCAAGAAGCCGGAGCGACGCAGGATTTGGAGCTTGCCTATACGATTGCTGACGGAGTTGAATATCTTCGTGCAGGAGTTGCGGCTGGGATTGATATTGATGCATTTGCGCCTCGGCTGTCATTCTTCTGGGCTATTGGGATGAATTTTTTTATGGAGATCGCAAAGCTCCGTGCTGCCCGATTGATTTGGACAAAGCTTGTCCGCCAATTCAATCCAAAGTCCGAAAAATCATTACCTTTGCGTACCCATTCGCAAACGTCTGGTTGGTCTTTAACCGCTCAAGATGTTTTCAATAATGTGATCCGTACAGAGATCGAAGCGATGGCCGCCACACAAGGGCATACGCAATCTTTGCATACAAATTCTCTTGATGAAGCACTTGCTTTACCAACGGATTTTTCGGCTCGTATTGCACGTAATACGCAACTGTTTTTGCAAGCAGAAAGTGGCACCACAAGGGTTATTGATCCTTGGGGCGGCTCATACTATGTCGAGCGCTTGACGGCCGATCTTGCTGAGAAGGCCTGGGCCCACATTGAAGAGATTGAGGCTCTAGGTGGTATGGCGAAAGCCATTGAGGCAGGAATTCCGAAACGCCGTATAGAAGAAGCTGCAGCCCGGGCTCAGGCTAGAATTGATAGTGGCCAGCAGGCCGTTATAGGTGTTAATCGTTACAGGCCATCAAGTGAGCAACAGATTGATGTTCTGAAGGTTGATAATTCAGCCGTACTCTCACAGCAGCTTGATAAATTAAAACGACTGCGTTCGGAGCGTAATCCTGAGGCGGTTCTCGCGGCCCTTAAAGCGCTAGAAGTTGGAGCGCGGGGTTCCGGAAATCTGTTGTCTCTTGCCGTGGATGCGGCGCGTGTGAAAGCGACTGTAGGTGAAATTTCACTTGCTCTTGAAAATGCTTTCGGGCGCCATAAGGCAACAGCAGAAATTATTTCCGGCACTTATCGTAAAGAAATAGGCGCACTCGATGAAGCTTTTGGGCGAGCTCGGGATATGGTTGCTGCCTTCAAAGAAAATGATGGACGCTTGCCACGAATTCTCGTCGCTAAAATGGGTCAAGACGGCCATGATAGGGGACAAAAAGTTATTGCATCGGCATTCTCTGATTTAGGTTTTGATGTCGATGTAGGTGATCTATTCGCAACGCCGGAAGAGGCGGCCCAGGAGGCAATTGCAAAAAATGTCCATGTGGTAGGAGTTTCGACGCTTGCAGCTGGACATTTGACACTGGTGCCGGCTTTGAAGGCAGCTTTGGACAAAGCAGGCCGTGGAGATATTATGATCGTTGTTGGCGGTGTTATTCCGGAGCCGGATTTTGCTGCGTTGCACGATGCCGGCGCCGACGCTATTTTTCCACCTGGCACTGTCGTTTCTGAAGCGGCGATGACGGTTCTCGAGCGATTAAACGCGCGGCAAGGCTATCGTCAAAAAAGCTAATTTAAAAAAGTTATGGTTGCCCTTCGAACGCTTGTGATTGTCGACTATCGTCTGGTGGAGCAGAGAGCTGAGCTCCAATCGCCCGAACGGCAACCGGCGCTTCGGCAAATGTCCCATGTTTGAAAAAGTCACCTGTTTCAGAATTGCTTAAATCGTAAACTCTCACGCCCAGTTTAGTAATTTCAACACGTTGATCTTTATTTGAAACATCGAGTGCTCCGACGCGTTGGCGATCGCCTGCTAATGAACTCGATATTGACAATGCTTTATCGTCAGAGGCAGCAAAGATCGATACCCGCGTATAGGCACCGACTCGCGCCATTTGTTGCTTAAAGACATCCAGATCAATGTCAGGCGCAGCTAACATGACTTCGCCAAGGTGACCGCCAAGATCGCCTTGTCCAGCAATTGCTGACTCTCTTAAGGCTTCCATAGTAAGCCACGTTCCCATCGAATGAGCTAGGACGTGGATACGACCTACACCTGGAAGCGTGCCAAGATCTGACAGAACTTGATGTAAATCGTCACGGGATGCCATTGCGTTGTCTTTGTCAGCGCCATAGGCAAACATTTTGTTTTGGGAGGGCCAAGTGAAAAGCACAGGAACTCCAGTGAAGCCTGAATCTGTTGCAATTTGTGCTAACCGAAAACGGGCTTCATCATACCCAGTGTTAAAGCCATGAACATATAGGAGAACATCTTTACTCGCTCCAACGCGCCCTGAAAGCTGTGTCGCGATTTCATTTCGGAAAGTCTCACGATCAAGGATATGTTGGCCAACAAATGTAAAGTGTGATTTCCGGCTCTCGCTTCCCCAGCCTGGGCGCTCGATCATGCCTGTTTGATGATCTTTAGGAATGCTTATCAGATTCATTACATAATTTGTTGTAGGCGATAGCTCTGCTGTGACACCGCCATCTGGTTTCATTTTACGACTTGTCGCGACAAAGATTGGCATGATTTCGCCAGTCATTTGAACAGACGAACTGGCTGACAAAGCTGTCATCATTCCAGAACTACTTGAACAGGCATCCAACACAAAGACGCTAATGCCAAGCCAAATCCACCGAAGGATCCGAGAAGAATGGCAAGTGTTAGAAACTTTGTTCATTTTTATCCCATGCGCTCAAGATTGCACCAGTCTACTAGAGCCCAATCATGACCAGAATTAGACGGCGATATTATTTCCCAAGTAATACGGTTGACGCTCGGATAGCTCCCACCGTCATTCCATTCCAGTTTTTGAGAGTAGGCCATGCTTTTCCGTCAAAAGCCGCACGGGTCGTGTCGTCCATCGGGAGGAAGCGGTTAAGAATTCCAGCTAGCATGGCTTGAGCTGCACGGCCCTCACCATCGTCTGCCTTTAATGCAACGCCAAGACCAAGCTCCGGAATCGCAGCACAATAAACACCTTCAGCGCCCGTCTTCATGAAAACGCGCTCACGAAATAGCTCCATTGCAACCGTATCAAGACGGCCGGTTCCAGCGACCATAAATGGGTTAGCAGCCGCTGCCTCGCGAATGCGCCTGGCTGCCTTAGCACGTTCTGGTCCAAGGCCCTGTCCGGTTGCCAAACGAGCAAACCCGAGTGCAATAGACTTTAAGGGAACGGCATAGGTCGGAATTGAGCAGCCGTCAGTTCCCGTATATTCGTCCAAGAAGCTGAAGCCCATAATTTCTTCTCCAGCTGCGCGGATCTCGCGCTGCACACGATGATCTGGAAGAATGTACCCTTTCGGATCTTCATCTAATCCACACGCCAAACAAACAAAGCCGGAATGTTTCCCTGAGCAATTGTTATGAAGCGCGGATGGCTTTTGACCTAAAGCGGCTAATGCGCGTTCCGCCTCTCCAGAACTTGGCCAGTGAGATCCACATTCAAGACACGATTCATCTCGTCCTGCCTTTTTAAGAATTCCTAAAGCCGTCTCGACATGTTCTGGTTCGCCGGAATGGGAAGATATAGCTAGTGCGATTTCTTTAGGGGTTAATCCAAATTGATCTGCTGCACCGCTTTCGAGAAGTGGGAGTGCCTGAAAGGCTTTGACGGCGGACCTTGGAAAAACCGGTGTATCAATGTCGCCCAAGGCTAGCGCGAGCCCCCCATCGGCGTCCATCACGGCTACGGAACCCCTATGGTGTGACTCAATTGCTGCGCCGCGAAATATTTCAACGAGAACTGGATTTTCCATAATGATGGTCTTTCTTGAACAGTGGCACGATAATTATACAGTTTTCATCACTTGCCTGTAGGACAAGATGCGTGTGAAGGAAAGCTGTCACGGTTTGATGGCAAATGAATCGGGATTAGGCTGCAAGGGTAAGCCTTTTGGGTTGGAGATGAAACTATGCGGATAACAATGATCGGATCGGGCTATGTAGGCTTGGTGTCAGGGGCCTGTTTTGCTGATTTTGGACATTCTGTAACCTGCATGGATCTCAATACGGATAAAATCGATGCCTTAAATAAGGGCAAATTGCCAATATACGAACCAGGCTTAGATGATCTTGTCGCAAAAAATGTCAAAGATGGCCGATTAGTCTTCACTTCAGATATGAAACTGGCGATTAAAGGCGCGGATGCTATCTTTATAGCCGTTGGAACGCCCTCTCGGCGTGGGGACGGCCACGCCGATCTTTCTTTTGTTTATGCCGCGGCGCGCGACATTGCCCATCTTACCGATGGCAAGGCGATCATTGTCACAAAGTCGACGGTTCCCGTTGGGACAGGGGACGAGGTCGAGCGCATTATGCGTGAAATTCGGCCAGATCTGCAAATAGAAGTTGTGTCCAATCCTGAATTCCTCCGGGAGGGGGCTGCTATCGGTGATTTTAAAAGACCTGATCGTATCGTGATAGGTACAACGGACGAAAATGCACGCCGCGTGATGACAGAGGTTTACCGCCCCCTTTATCTCAACGAGCCACCCCTATTATTCACGGATCGTCGGACATCCGAATTGATTAAATATGCAGCTAACGCATTTCTTGCCGTTAAGATTACATATATCAATGAGATAGCCGATTTGTGCGAACAGGTAGGCGCTAATGTGCAAGAGGTCGCACGAGGAATAGGTCTTGATAATCGTATAGGTGCAAAATTTTTACATCCTGGTCCCGGCTATGGCGGCTCATGTTTTCCGAAAGATACCCAAGCTCTTGTTAAAACGGCGCAAGATTCAGGTGTTCCACTCCGAATAGTTGAAACAGTAGTATCGGTTAACGATCAACGTAAGCGCGGCATGTCACGCCGGATTGTCCAGGCTTGTGGCGGCGATGTACGTGGCAAGCGCGTAGCTATTCTAGGATTAACGTTTAAACCTAATACGGACGATATGCGCGATGCCCCGTCGATTTCATTGATTACGGCTCTACAGGATTTAGGTGCAAAAATAATCGCATATGATCCGATAGGTATGGATCAAGCCGAAATGTACATGGCGGGAGTTGAATTCGCATCCGATGCTTATGCTTGTGCGACGGATGCGGATGTTCTTGTCATTGTTACGGAATGGGATGCTTTCCGAGCACTTGATCTTGATCGTATCAAGGGTGCCCTAAAAGAACCGGTGATTGTTGATCTAAGAAACATTTATAGACCCGCAGACATCAGGGCCAGAGGCTTTCGATACATCAGCGTGGGCCGTCCTTAAATAGCCGGGTAAGGTAAAAATTTCCAAAATAATCAAGTTTATGCATTACGCTTTAGGGCGAAATGCCTTGCAGAAAGCTGGGTTCGTATCAAGTCTATATCCGCCAATCAGATCTATACAGTAAGGCACGGCGGCAAAAACGGCATCAAGGCAGGTTCGAATTGCAGATGGTTTGCCAGGTAGATTTATGATTAGGCTTTTTCCGCGAATTCCAGCCGTCTGGCGCGAAAGGATGGCGGTGGGTACCTCCTGCAAACTGGCAGTACGCATAAGTTCTCCGAAACCCGGCATCATTTTATCACAAACCATCTCGGTAGCTTCGGGCGTAATGTCGCGAAGGGCAGGGCCAGTTCCGCCGGTCGTAAGAATAAGCGAGCAGCCTTTATGATCGGCTAAATCAACCAACACCCTCTCAATCATAGCTTTTTCATCAGGGATAACAATCGTTATTGGTTGCCAGGTCGTTTCTAACAACTCACCTAAGGCTGCAATAATACCCGGGCCGCCTTTATCTTCATATTCCCCGCGATAAGCTCGATCTGATACAGTTACAATTCCTATTGGAAATGGAATTGTTGTTTTGGATTTTGTCATGGCGCATTACCTTATACTATCGAGGGCGCTTGGGCGTAGCGCGAACCGGCACTTTCGCGCAACCGTAGGATAGAGAGTATGGTAACGAATCCAGACGAAATTGCCCGCATATTTGGTCAAATAGCGGTAAATGCTGCAGTTCCGATCATGGACTTCTTTAATTCTGATGGCGATGCGCGGCGTAAAACCGATGGTAGTCCCGTTACGGACGCGGATCTCGCGTCAGAACGCCTGATTCTTTCAGCCCTGGCTAATAAGCTTCCCGATATTCCTGTCGTCTCAGAAGAGGCGGCTTCCGAAGGTATCTTACCAGCGATAGGCGAGCGATTTATCTTGGTTGATCCCCTCGATGGAACGCGTGAGTTTGCGAAGCGACGTCAAGAATTTGCTGTCAATATAGGTCTGATCGATAAAGGCATTGCTGTTGCCGGTGCCATTTATGCTCCAGCACTTAACCGGCTATGGATCGGCGGACACTCTGCCTATGCTATGTCCGTTTCACCGGGAGCTTCCCTTATAACAGCACAAGATATTGAGCAAATTAGTACCAGATTACCGCTCATTGATAAGCTAAAAGTCGTTGCTAGCCGTTCGCACCCCGATCGTTTGACTGGAGAATTTATCGATCGTCTCGCGATTAACGAGAAAATTTCTGCTGGATCCTCGTTGAAGTTTTGCCTGGTCGCTGAAGGGCAGGCTGATTTGTATCCTCGTTTTGGGCCAACGATGGAGTGGGATGTTGCTGCTGGGGATGCTATTCTACGCGCAGCTGGCGGCTTGATGGTTGCCGGGAATGGTGCGAAGTTCCAATACGGTAAACCAGGATATCACACGGGACACTTTGTAGCGCTGGGTAACACGAGCTTGCTCACAAAGGTATTCTAGCCGATTGTACTAAGCTCGCCGAACATGCCTGAATTGTTGAACTAACGTCGCTTTTAGCCCTTTTGGACCATGCCGTTCGAACGCGGCTTGCCACTCAGTAAGCTCATCGAGGGTTAGCCGATAAAGGATTGCTGCCTCTTCAATGGTTAAAAGGCCATCACGAATGGCTGCAATTAATTGCGATTTCCGGCTGGTAACCCATCGTGTCGCGTTTGATTTAGGGAGGCTGTCAAGCGTGACAGTTCCGCCATGGGACGCAACGCTGCCTGCAGCATCAGCAAAGGCTACTTCCGACATTCGATACTACTCAACGCAATACAATGAACAACACACTCGAGTATTAAGACCAATAAATCTCTTAATAGGCTCTTAATATTCGAATCAGACACCTTAAGGCGCCATTTATTCGATTTTTTTGATAAATCGTCAATATTCGAACTTTTTGCACTTGGTTCAAATCCATTTTTATGTACGATCATAAAGTTATTTCGGCGCTTAGACTGATTACGAACCAATACAAGATTATGAACTGGTATTTGCCAGTTAAGACGAAGAAACAATTGGGGAATAGAAGCTATGGTTGACCATCAATACGACGATCATGCGAAGAAAGAGGATCTTAAAGTCCTTCACTCCATGGGATACGCGCAAGAGCTCGAGCGAAGCATGAGCGCATTTTCAAATTTTGCGATTTCTTTTTCTATTATTTGTATCTTGTCTGGCGGAATCAATTCGTTGGCCCAAGCTACCTCCGGTGCAGGAGGTGGAGCGATTGGCATCGGTTGGATAATTGGCTGCGCTGTTTCAGGTGTGTTCGGCTTAGCAATGGCTCAAATTGGCTCTGCATATCCCACCGCCGGTGGACTTTATCACTGGGGCTCTATTCTCGGAAATCGCTTTACGGGGTGGTTGACGGCTTGGCTTAACTTGCTTGGTCTTGTGACAGTCCTTGGCGCGATCAATGTTGGTACTTGGAATTTTTTTGCGGGTGCCTTTGGCTTTGATGCGGCAAATTTAAACAATCAAATGATTTTTTTGGTTGTCATTACATCCGTTCAAGCACTAGTGAACCATTTCGGTATAAAGCTAACGGCAAAACTAACCGATCTGTCTGGTTACCTTATTTTTGCAGCTGCGTTAGCCCTTACCATCGGATGCTTTGTCGCTGCCGAACATTGGGACTTTTCTCGTCTTTGGACATTTAAAAACTATTCTGGACTGCCGGAAGGTGACGCAGCTGTTTGGCCTCAATCAGATTCGTTGTTACGCGTTTTCTTGCTCGGACTCTTGTTACCGATTTATACGATTACCGGTTATGATGCTTCCGCACATACATCCGAGGAAACGAAGCGTGCAGCTCATTCGGTTCCTCGGGGGATTGTGTCGTCGATTATCTGGTCATCAGTAGCAGGCTGGCTGATGCTTTGCGCATTTGTGCTTATGATTCCGAATATGGATGATGCTGCTAAACAAGGCTGGAACGTATTCTTTTGGGCCATAAACGAGCGTATGAACCCGACTTTTGCAACATTGCTTTATATTGCTATTTTCGCTTCACAATTCCTGTGTGGGCTTGCAACGGTTACTTCAGCATCGCGAATGATTTTCGCCTTTTCGCGCGATGGGGGACTGCCATTTTCAAATGCATTGGCGGGCGTAAGTAAAAAGCATCGCACACCTGTATCAGCAATTTGGACGGCCTCGGTCCTATCTGTGCTCTTCGTTTGGGGAACGACAACAATCTCGATTGCCGGTTCATCAGCCTATACGATAGTGGTGTCGTGCACGGTGATTTTTTTATTCCTGTCTTTTACCGTACCAATTGCGCTCGGCTTCTTTGCTCACGGTACACCAAAGTGGAGTAAAATGGGCCCGTGGGATTTAGGACCGGGATTGTTTAAATTAGTCGCATTTTTGTCAGTTCTTGCGATGGCGTTGATTTTCTATGTTGGCGTTCAACCACCAAATGATTGGGCGCTTTCCATTACAATCGGATTCCTGATTTTGACTGCTATTATTTGGTTGGTATTCGAGAACAAGCGCTTCAAAGGTCCACCAATTGGCGATGTTATCGACAAGCGGCAATCAGACATTGCGGCTGCTGAAGCCGCGGTGGGTGAAAAATAATACACTTCCTGCTTGCAAGAAGTGATGACCGCAGGTTTGATCGCCTGCGGTCATTCTGTCTTTGAACCGTATTGAGAGATCTGATGAATATACCAATCAAAATCAATTCCGCCCAAGAAGCGCTCGAATTTATTCGTGAGCGCGACCTGCCTTATGTTCGGGTAGGTCTTTTTGACATCGATGGGGTTTTTCGCGGCAAATACATTAATCGCGATAAGTTCGAAAGCTCTTTAGAAAAAGGTCTTGGCTTTTGCGACGTGGTTGTAGGTTGGGATTCGAACGACCAACTTTACGATAATGTTAAGGTAACTGGCTGGCACACAGGGTACCCAGATGCTGCCGTTCGGCTTTTGCCAGATACGATGCGGCTGATCCCATTTGAAGATGATTTGCCGTTATTTTTATGCGAATTTGCTGAAAAATGGGAAGATGTTTGTCCGCGTGGCACGCTCCGCCGGGTGTTGAAACGTGCTTCCGATATGGGCTTTAATGTAAGCGCTGCAGCCGAATTTGAGTTTTTTCTTTTTGACGAGACTCCGCATTCTGTGCGCGAGAAGAATTATAAAGGGTTGAAAAACATAACTCCGGGCTTTTTTGGATATTCGATGTTAAGAAGCTCAGTTCACGCCGATTTTTATCGTGATCTTTTGGATCTCGGTCGGAAGATGAATTTCGAAATCGAAGGCTTACATACGGAAACCGGCCCTGGGGTTTTAGAGGCGGCTATTAAAGTCGGTGATGCTCTATCCGCCGCTGATAAAGCTGCGTTATTTAAGACCTATACAAAGGTATTGGCGCAAAAGCGGGGATGGATAGCCTCTTTTATGGCGAAATCTTCACATGAATGGCCGGGGCAGTCGGGGCATCTTCATCTTTCCTTGCAAGACGTTAAAACGGGGAAGGGTCTATTTTTTGATAAGTCCAAGCCGCATTCTATGTCGGATACAATGCGTTGGTTTGTTGGCGGCCAGCAAGCTTTGATGCCTGAGCTTCTGGCTATGGTTGCGTCGACGGTGAATTCATATTCGCGGCTGATCCCGGGCTTCTGGGCTCCAACCGATTCCGCTTGGGCAGTAGACAATCGCACGACCGCTTTGCGTGTCATCGAAGGTTCCGAGAAGTCTCAACGGGTTGAGTATAGGGTTGCCGCCGCCGATATCAATCCATATTTGGCCCTTTCGGCTGCAATCGGCTCCGGTCTATGGGGCATTGAAAATAAAATAGAACCCGGTGAGCCGCAGACTGGCAATGCCTATGAAGCAAAACTACCAAAGAATCGCGCTTTGCCACGCACCCTATGGGACGCGGCACAAAAGCTAAAATCTTCAAAAGCGGGTCGTGATTTGTTCGGTGACGCTTTTGTTGACCATTATGCGGCAAGTCGTGAATGGGAAGAGCGTGAATTCCGACGCGCGATTACCGATTGGGAAATGCAGCGTTATTTCGAGATAATTTGATCCTTATAGTGAGAACATGATGACGGATATTGTTTGCACGTCGCCTATCGACGGCAGTGAAGTGGCGCGTCGCTCCTCGGCTTCGCAAGCTACAATTGATACTACCTTAAGGGATGCCCGTATCGCTCAAAAAATCTGGGCGAAGGTTCCTTTGGCCGAGCGCGCAACGAAATTGACGGCCTTTGTTGATGCCATGCTTACGATGAACCAAGAGGTGGTACCTGAAATTGCCCAGCAAATGGGTCGACCTGTGAAATGGGGAGGCGAGTTTCGCGGTTTTGAAGAACGTGCGCGCCATATGATCAAGAT
>JAPJMW010000033.1 GCA_026461505.1 Beijerinckiaceae bacterium | reverse complement strand
TTTTTTTATCGTCATTGCGAGCGGACGCGAAGCAACCCAGCTGATGGTGCCGTAAGAAGTAGAACCAATCCCATTCACCCTAGCAATTTCCTTTAACTGGGTTGCGTCGCATTCGCTCGCAATGACGGTTTGGATTCACCAAAGCGAATGGCGCCTATCGGGCTTAACGCCTCTTTTGCCGCACGCCGTCGATGATTATATGTCGGTCCAGAAAAAGGAGAAGCGGATGCATCGTTTTGCCGGATTATGCGCAGTCTTAGTGCTGCTCGTCCTATCGCCTGCCGAAGCACAAGTTCCCAAATCCGTTGCCGAGGTCAAAACCTCATTCGCTCCCATCGTCAAACGCGTTACGCCTGCCGTCGTCAATGTCTACGCCGCACGCGTGCAAAAGGGCGTAAGAAATCCGCTGGTCGACGATCCGTTTTTCCAGCATTTTTTCGGGATTGAAGGCGGCCAAGCCCCCGACCGGATCCAGCGCTCGCAAGGCTCGGGCGTGATTATTGATTCCGATGGTTTGGTCGTCACCAATCAACACGTCATCGAGGGCATGACGGAGGTTAAAATCGCGCTCGGCGATAAACGTGAATTTGACGCCGATATCGTACTTCGAGATCCGCGCAGCGATCTCGCTATCTTGCGGTTAAAGGGCATCAAAGGCCTGCCCGCTATCGAGCTCGGCAATTCCGATGCGATCGAAGTTGGCGATCTCGTACTGGCCATCGGCAATCCCTTCGGCGTCGGGCAAACAGTAACATCAGGGATTGTCTCCGCGCTGTCGCGCACGCAAATCTCAGGTTCCGATTATCAACTCTTCATTCAAACCGATGCCGCGATTAATCCGGGCAATTCCGGCGGTGCGCTTGTGGATGTGAATGGCCGCCTGATCGGTATCAATACGGCGATCTATTCGAAGTCGGGCGGCAGCAATGGCATCGGCTTTGCTATCCCCGTCAACATGGTGAAAGTCGTCGTAGCGTCTGCGCGCGATGGCAGCAAAACGGTGCGGCGTCCGTGGTTTGGTGCAAGGCTTCAAGCGGTCACCTCCGATATCGCCGAAAGCCTCGGGCTTGATCGTCCTGCGGGCGCACTGGTGGTTTCCGTGATCGAGAATGGCCCAGCCGCTGCCGCGGGGCTAAAGCCGGGCGATGTTATCCTCGCTGTCGACGATCAAACGGTAGATGATGCCGATGGTTTAGGCTTTCGCTTTGCCACCAAACCGCTCGGCTCGAAAATTGAGTTGCGGGTAAACCGCAAAGGCAAACTAATCACGATGCCGATCAATGCCATCGCCGCGCCTGAAACGCGTCCACGCGATACGCAAACTCTATCAGGCAATTGGCCCTTGGCTGGAATAAGCCTCGCCAATGCCTCGCCCGCTTTATCCGAAGAGCTTGGACTTGATATAGCGATGGATGGCGTTGTGGTGACTAGCGTCAAATCGAGCTCACCTGCCGATCAGCTTGGCCTCAAAAAAGGGGACATCCTCGTCTCGATCGATGGATCAGCGGTTAAATCCGCCAAGGATGTCCTATCGCTGCAAAGGACAAGGCAGTATTACTGGACGCTCGTCATCAAACGCGATGGCGAAACGCTAACCAGTAAAATTGGCGGGTAGGGTAATGAGCAATCTCTTTGTGGCGGCAGGGTTGGAGAAGGACGCCCCGCGTCCGCTCGCCGACCGCTTGCGCCCCACAAAGCTTGATGAAGTCGCAGGCCAAGATCATCTCGTTGGTTCCGATGGTATTCTCACCCGCCTCATCGCGTCAGGCTCGCTTGGCTCCCTGATTTTTTGGGGTCCACCGGGAACCGGCAAAACCACCTTGGCGCGCTTGCTCGCGCATGAAACCACGCTGCATTTCGAGCCGATCTCGGCGATTTTTTCAGGCGTTGCCGATCTCAAAAAAGTCTTCGAGGCCGCGCGCGGTCGCCGCATGAGCGGGCAGGGGACGCTGCTCTTTGTGGACGAAATCCACCGTTTCAACCGCAGCCAGCAAGACGCCTTTCTGCCCGTGATGGAAGACGGCACGATTACCCTGATCGGCGCCACCACCGAGAACCCGTCCTTCGAGCTCAATGCCGCGCTTTTATCCCGCGCCCGCGTGCTGACCTTCCGCGCACTGGACGAAGCCGCCATCGAGCGTCTCCTGACCCGCGCCGAAGAGGTCGAGGGCAAGCCCTTGCCGTTGGACCCCGATGCCCGCGCAGCCCTGCTCGCCATGGCTGATGGCGATGGCCGTGCGTCCTTAACCTTGGCCGAGGAAATCTGGCGCTCCGCCAAGCCGGGCGAAGTCTTCGATACCGCAACGCTCGCCGAAGTCGTGCAACGCCGCGCGCCGATTTATGATAAAAGCGAAGACGGCCATTACAACCTCATCAGCGCGCTTCACAAAAGCATACGCGGCTCCGACCCCGACGCCGCGCTCTATTATTTGGCCCGCATGCTGGACGCAGGCGAGAACCCGCTCTTTTTAGGCCGAAGGCTCGTGCGCATGGCGGTCGAAGACATCGGCATGGCCGATCCGCAAGCTCTTGTCGTGGCGAATGCCGCCAAAGACGCCTATGATTTTTTAGGCACACCCGAAGGCGAATTGGCCTTGGCCCAAGCCGCCGTCTATTTGGCCACAGCGCCTAAATCGAACGCCGTTTACACCGCCTGGAAATCGGCCCTCAGAGTAGCCAAAGAAGGCGGCTCGCTGATGCCACCCAAAACCATCCTC
>JAPJMW010000032.1 GCA_026461505.1 Beijerinckiaceae bacterium | reverse complement strand
TTCGCAACGAAAATGACACTGGAAAAACAGGCCGCTTAAGGCCAGATTGAAAACCCCAAGACTCTCCCGAAAAATGGAGGGAAGATGGGTCCCAGGTCATCGGCAGAGAGGGTTTGTTTTGATGGTGGGCGCTGAAGGGCTCGAACCTTCGACCCGCTGATTAAGAGTCAGCTGCTCTACCAACTGAGCTAAGCGCCCATCAAAACAAAGGCGGGGCAAAGCCCCGCGGTGGTTGTGATTAGCAAAGCCTTGCCTCTGTTGCAAGAGCAATAGCGGCAAAATTAGTGCGTCATGACAAAATTATAAACATGAATGACGAAGGAATGACAAAAGCCTCGCTGGATCATTTGAGGCTTTTGCCGTTTTTTATCGAGTTCAGCCCGCCATCAAAGTTTGCGGGTTAACCCCCTTATTGCGCTTCACCATCAATTTATTGAGTGCTGCAAGATAGGCACGGGTCGAAGCAACAAGCGTATCCGGATCAGCAGCCTTTGCCGTCACCGAGCGACCATTCTCACCAAGCCGTACAGAAACTTCCGCCTGCGCATCCGTTCCCTCGGTTACGGCATGAACTTGATAAAGCTCAAGCTGCGCATCATTGGGTACCAAGGCTTTAATGGCATTAAAGCAAGCATCAACGGGCCCATTGCCAGAAGCTTGAACCGTCTTGTGCGTACCCTCAACATCCAAAGTAAGTGTTGCCAATTGCGGGCCTTGCGTTCCGCAAATCACGGTGAGCGATTCAACCTTGATGCGATCCTGACCGGACCCCACCTCATCGCCAACCAGCGCTTCGATGTCTTCGTCATAGACGTGCTTTTTACGGTCAGCCAAATCCTTCATGCGGTTAAAGGCTTCTTCAAACGCATTTTCACCAAGCTCATATCCAAGCTCGCGCAATTTATCGCGGAAGGCTGCACGGCCCGAATGTTTGCCCATCACAAGCGAAGTCTTCGAAACACCAACCGAAGCCGGCGTCATGATCTCATAGGTCTGCTGGTTTTTCAGCATACCGTCCTGGTGAATGCCGCTTTCATGCGCAAACGCATTCCGCCCGACAATGGCCTTGTTATATTGGACAGGAAACGATGTTACCGCCGCCACCAATTTTGAAGCGCGCGTCAGCATGGTTGATTCAATACCCGTCGCATAAGGCAATTTATCGCCGCGCGTCTTGATCGCCATCACCACTTCTTCAAGCGCCGCATTGCCCGCACGTTCGCCAAGGCCATTGATCGTGCACTCAATCTGCCGCGCACCACCTTCAAGCGCTGCGAGCGAATTGGCAGCAGCCAATCCTAAATCGTCATGGCAATGCGCGGAGAAGATCGCCTTGTCGGAATTCGCCACGCGCTCACGAACCTGCAGAAACATATCGCGATATTCATCTGGCGTTGCATAGCCCACCGTATCGGGCAAATTGATGGTGGTTGCGCCCGCCTTGATCGCCGCATCGACGCAGCGGCAGAGATAGTCAATCGGCGTACGCGTCGCATCCATCGCCGACCACTCGACATCGGCCACCAAATTACGCGCCCGCGTTACCGTCGCCGTGATGATATCGAGCACTTCAGCCTCGCTCTTTTTCATCTGGAATTCGAGGTGAATCGGCGAGGTTGAAACAAAGGTATGGATGCGTGGCTTGGCCGCAAAACGTACCGCCTCACCTGCCCGATCAATATCGGCATTTATCGCGCGGGCCAAACCTGCGACGGTTGCCCGCTTGATGCGCTTTGCAATCTCGGCAACGGCTTCGAAATCACCATTCGACGCAATCGGGAAACCCGCTTCAATAATATCGACACCCATCGCATCGAGAAGATCAGCCACTTCAAGCTTTTCTTCCAACGTCATTGAAGCGCCGGGCGATTGCTCCCCATCACGCAAGGTGGTGTCGAAAATGATAACGCGGTCTTTGTCGGTAGCAGCTGACATATCTTGGTCCTCTTATCTCGTTAGAGCCCGGAACGCGCCTTAAGGGGTCACACGGGCCGTTTGGTGCGGCGTGATCTCGATGAACCCCTGAGCGCCCAGGCTGATGCCCGGCCGGCCCTCAGGGGCGGCTAAGAAGGAGAAGAGCTGCAAGCGGACGCGGCAAAGCCTGGCTCAAGGCGAGAGCCAAGGTCAACACTGCTAAAAAGGTCGCTGATGCGGCCACGGCGTCCTCTGTCCTTTTAAACCCATTCCCGTGGTCAGTTGATCACAAAAAGGGTTAAGATCGCGTAAGACTACAGGAAAAACGCCCGTTTAGGCAAGGCCCGTCTTTGATGGGGTATCCAACACCCGTTTCCTGTAGATTGTGACAGGATATAAAGGGCTTTTTGTACTTGAAATTCCATTCCACCAAGCGCATTTTAAGTCCACTTTGGTTCTGCGTCATCCAGAAGCGCCCTAAATACGCCTAAACGGGAAGCCGTCATGACTGCACTCGCCTTCGACACGCTAAAATTCGCCCAAACACTCCGCGATAAAGCGAAGTTCACGCAGGAGCAGTCCGAAGGGCTGGCCAATGCGATTGCAGATGCAACGTCAGATCAAATTGCGACGAAGGGTGACATTAAAGATTTGCGGGTCGAATTAAGAAATGACATGCGCGAGATGGAATCGCGATTAGAAATCAAAATAGAGATGCTCCGCAGCGACGTCCTCAAATGGATTGTTGGCTCGATTGGCTTTCAAACGCTTGTCATCTTGGGCGCCGTCATCACACTGACACGCGTGATCGGACATCCTTAAGCGCATCTCAGACGCGCAACATCCCCTCACTCACAATCACGGCCGAGCCACCAATCCGCGCAGCTTTTAAAACACCTCCCGCGCAATCCACCTCCAGCATAATCTGCGAAGGCCGTCCCATGGCATAACCTTGCTCGATGATGACGCGGGTTGTGCCGTCGCAAGGCTGCTCGAAATCGACAAAGGCTCGCGCGAAGGCGCCAACCGCGCTGCCCGTCGCTGGATCTTCGCCAACCCCAAGATGCGGCGCAAACATACGGGCGTGGAAATGATGCTCCGTCTCAACCGTCTCGCGCGAATATATAAACGCATTCGGCCGCCCCGCTGCACCAAAGGCCTCGTTCCATGACGCCCCTTCAATCGAAGCGCGCGTGACGGCATCCTTCGAGTTCAAAGGAACGAACGTAAAGCCTACACCGGCCGACGCGATCATCGGTTCATGCGCATCAAACCCGATCTCATCCGATGAAACCCCAAGCGCTTCGGCAATCAAAGCACGAGGCGCTGCATCGCCCACACGTTCAGGCAATCTTGGCAGCGTAAATACGGCCTCGCCCTTCCCAGCTTGATCGCTTGAAACCACACAATCGACGCGTCCAATTTTTTCTTCCAGTCCAAAACTGGCGGATGTTTTACCGTTGAGTACCGCAAGCAGCACTGCGGTACCGACCGTTGGATGTCCGGCAAATGGCAATTCGCTTGCAGGCGTAAAAATCCTGAGCGCCGCACGGTTCGCACTGTCTTGCGGCGGAAAAACAAACACCGTTTCGGAAAGATTGAACTCGCGCGCGATGCTTTGCATCATTGCGTCATCGAGCTCGTCGCTATCGAGCACGACGGCCAACGGATTACCGGCAAGCGGAAACGTTGTGAAAACATCAAGCGTGTAAAAGCGGCGGTTCATGACAATAGCTCCGGATGAAACAAAAAACCGGGCGAAACAAAAGTGTCCTGCGCAGCAATCAACGCCAATTCACCACCACCTTTTTTGAGCGTCGCCTGCAACACCGCATGCACCGATGATGACGCCATCGCCAACGCCTCCGACACCGAGCGCGTGCGAAGATAATGGGCGGTAAAAAGAGAAGCCGTAAGATCCCCCGCTCCATTAGGCGAAAAACCTAGCCGAGGCGTGCGCACGCGCCATAGCCCTTTTCCATCAGACCCCAGCATATCGATGGCTTCATTCGG
>JAPJMW010000031.1 GCA_026461505.1 Beijerinckiaceae bacterium | reverse complement strand
CGCCTGGGCGTACGCAGCAACTCAATTTTTTTGCCTTAGGTATTCCGGGCAGCGAGCCTTTGCGCCTCGTCGATATGCCCGGTTACGGCTATGCGGCGGTATCAAAAGAAAAAATCTCCGACTGGACGAAGCTGATGCACGCCTATTTGCAAGGCCGTTCATCGCTGATGCGCGTCTTCGTGCTTGTGGATGGTCGGCATGGATTAAAGCCTCCGGATTTGGAGATGTTTGATCTGCTTGATATTTCGGCCATGCCCTATCAGGTCGTATTGACGAAAAAAGACGAAGTGAAAAAAGGCGAGATCGACGCGCGGATTGAAAGCGTGCAAGCGGGTCTGATCAAGCGGCCTGCGGCCCATCCCGAAGTGCTCTTTACCTCATCGGAAACAGGCGAGGGTATCGGCGAATTGCGCGAAGGCATTATGCGGTTGCTCGTGCAACGCGGTGTGGATGTCTAATGGCTTTCGTTGAGCGGATCTTGGCAGCTCTCGCAGGCCTGATTGGCGCTTCGGGTGTAGCGCTTGCGGCAGCAGCGGCGCATCTCTCCTCAATACCATTGCTTGCTTCCGCCGCTTTGATGGCGCTTGTCCACGCGCCTGCTTTATTGGCTGGATTGGCGGCGCTTCGTGTCGGTATTCTTTCGAAACGATTAGGCCTTGTGGGTTTGATAGGCGTGGCGCTTGGCGTTCTTCTCTTTTCCGGCGATTTGACGGCGCGTGCCTTTTTGAACGCCCCGCTTTTTCCTATGGCCGCCCCCTCAGGCGGGACGGTTTTGATCGCAAGCTGGATCATTTTGGCTTTAGCCGGATTTTTTGGTCCTAAAACGCGCTAATCCCCCGCGACAAAATCATCCGGATCGGTTAAGAGGCGCTTCATTCTTCTTTTCTGCTTCAAATGGACAATGGGATGACCAAAACCAATCCGCATGAACAAGCCGAACTCCTTGTCCGCGCATTGCCGCATATGTTGCGCTATGACGAAGCCACAATCGTGGTGAAATATGGCGGCCATGCGATGGGCGATGAGCAGATGGCGCGGGATTTCGCACGTGACATGATTTTGCTCGAGCAATCGGGCGTTAATCCGGTCGTGGTGCATGGCGGTGGTCCGCAGATTGGCGCGATGCTGGCGCGCCTCAACATTAAGAGCGAATTCGCGGCCGGATTGCGCGTGACCGATAAAGCGACGATGGATGTCGTTGAAATGGTTTTGGCGGGCCTGATCAACAAGCAGATTGTTGGCTTCATCAACAATGAAGGCGGCCGCGCGATTGGTCTTTGCGGCAAAGACGGCAATATGGTGACGGCGTCTAAAGTAACCCGCACCGTTGTGGATGACTCAACCAAGCTCGAAACCGAAGTTGATCTAGGCTTTGTGGGAGAGCCTGCAAGTGTCGATAGCCGCGTGTTAGATGCATTGTTGGGCCGTGAATTGATCCCGGTCTTGGCCCCTGTGTGCAATGGTGTGGATGGGCAAACCTATAACGTCAATGCCGATACCTTTGCAGGCGCGATTGCGGGTGCGTTGAAAGCCAAGCGTCTCTTGCTGCTGACAGATGTTCCCGGTGTTCTGGATAAAAACAAAAACCTCATCCCCGAATTAAACGTCGCGCAAATCCACGCTCTCATTGCGGATGGCACCATCACAGGTGGCATGATTCCAAAAGTCGAGACCTGTATCTATGCGCTGGAACAGGGCGTTGAGGGCGTTGTTATTCTCGACGGAAAAGTGCCCCATGCCGTGCTGCTGGAATTGCTGACCGATCACGGTGCCGGGACATTGATCACGCGGTAGACACTCAATAATGCAAGCGGATCAATGACCCAAAAACTTGATGGCAATAAGAATGCCACCTAGTGCGACGATCATGCTTCCAATGGTAAGCTGCATTTCTTTCAGCTTTGTGTCGAGATAGGATTTTGTAACCATTTGCTCGCTTGTGGCATCGGCAAACGCCTCCGAAATTCCCTCAGCTTGCTCGATCGTAAGCTTGGCCTTTTCGCGTAAGGTCTGGGCAAATCGAAGGGTATCAAATGCAGCCATGCTCATCTATTAGCTCCGTTCGCCCTTCATAATACACCTTTTTTAGAAATTCGAAAAGCATTGGTAACTGCCAACGCTTCTCATTACAGTCTATTAAGATTGCTCGGCTAGGCTCAAGCTGTCACATTTGACAGCGGGAAAGATCAAATGAACGAAGACAGACAGGCGGCGGTGCGGGTCGGTGGTGATAATCACGACAATTCGTCGGAAAGCATCCGCAAAGCTTTCGCGCATGTCAATGTCTGGATCTTTGATCTCGACAACACGCTTTATCCGCCTGAATCCGCTTTATGGCCGCAGGTTGATCAACGTATCACGTTATTTTTAGGTGATATGTTTGGCATTGACGGAATTTCCGCGCGCGCTTTGCAGAAATATTATTACCAGAAATATGGCACGACGCTGAAAGGCTTGATGGAACAATACGGCATGAAGCCGGAACCGTTTCTCAATTTCGCGCATGATATTGATGTGTCGGGTTTGGCACCCGATCCTGATTTGGGGTCGGCGATTGAAAAGCTCCCCGGGAGAAAACTCATTCTCACCAATGGCTCCGAAGCCCACGCCCGCAATGTAGCAGGCAAGCTCGGCATTATCGATAAATTCGAGGCGGTGTTTGATATTGTCGCAGCAGACTTTACACCCAAGCCTGAAGAAGCGACCTATGTGAAGTTTCTTGATAAATACCAGATCGATCCGTCACGTGCCGCGATGTTCGAGGATTTGGCGAAGAACCTCGTGGTGCCCTATGAATTTGGCATGCGAACGGTGCTGATTTTGCCAAAGCAATTCGATACCTATCGCGAAGCTCATGAGCAAATGGATATTGATGCGCCCTATATCCATTTCAAAACGAAAGACTTGGCCGCGTTTTTGAAAAATGTCGTGTGACATTTACCGTCATTGCCAGCGTTAGCGAAGCAATCCAGCTAGCATCTATAATTAAGCAGTGGCTTTAGTAGCGTATGTATTCGTGAACCATCAACTGGGTTGCTTCGCGTTCGCTCGCAATGACGATCTATTTTAAGCAAATTTCCACGCCGCCGCACCGTGTTGCGCCATCAGTTGCGCTAAATCTAAGCCAACGGGCATTGCGTCGATAACGCGCCATTGTCCTTGCACCATCACGCGATCTGCGCGATGCGCACCGCATAACACAAGCGTTGCGAGCGGATCATGCCCCCCTGAAAAGCGCGGCTCATCGAGTGTGAAAAGCGCTAGATCCGCCTGCTTGCCTATTGAAATCTTGCCGATATCGTCACGGCCCAAACACCGCGCCGAGCCTTCTGTTGCCCAGCGCAAGGCATCGAGATGTGTAACCGCTTCGGCTGATTCATAATGTAAGCGATTGACCATTAAAGCGTGGCGTACCGCTTCCATCATGTTGGAAGAATCGTTGGAGGCCGAGCCATCAACGCCCAAGCCCACGGGCGCGCCAGCACGCTCTAACTCACGTGTTTTGCAAAAGCCTGAAGCGAGAACCGCGTTTGATGTCGGGCAATGGCAAATGCCTACGCCGTGCTTGCCAAGCTTGGTGCAATCATCGGTAGTAAAATGCACGCCATGCGCCAACCATGTACGCGGCGTGAGCCAGCCCACTTCTTCGAGCAATTCAATCGGGCGGCATTTATACACTTCCGCGCAATAGGCATCCTCATCTTTGGTTTCAGCGAGATGCGTATGAAGCCGTGCATCGAATTTTTCGACAAGCATAGCGCTTTCGCTCATCAAACGCTTCGTCACCGAGAAGGGCGAGCAAGGCGCAAGTGCCACGCGAATAAACGCGCCTTCACTTTTGTCATGGTAGCGGTTGAGCAGGCGTTCGCTATCGGCCAAAATTGTATCTTCATCTTGCACCACACTATCGGGCGGCAAGCCGCCATCTTTCTCGGACAGATTCATCGAGCCGCGCGTCACCGTCATGCGGATGCCGAGCTTGCGCGCTTCATCAACTTCGATATCGATGGCTTCATCAAGCCCTGCGGGAAAAAGATAATGATGATCCGCCGCCGTGGTGCATCCCGAGATTAAAAGCTCGACGAGCGCCAAGCGAACGGAGAGGCGGAACGTTTCAGGGTCAAGCCGCGCCCAAATCGGATAAAGCGCCTTAAGCCAAGGGAAGAGTTCTTTGTTGATGGCGGAAGGATGGGCGCGCGTCAGCGTCTGATAAAAATGATGATGCGTGTTGATCAGCCCCGGCAACACAACATGCCGCGACGCGTCAAAGGTTTGATCAACCGGCTGGGAGGGAGACTGGCCCGAGGCAAGCAGCTCCACAATGCGCCCGTGCTCGATCACGAGGCCGCCAGCCGCGTTGTCAGCGAGAATGGCGAGCGGATTTTTGAGGTGTAGGCGCATTATTTATCCTCATTTGCTTCATCATCGGTGCCGCCCAAGGTGACACATCCCTTAACCCTTGATAAGAAGCGCTCCAACGCCTTGCAACTTATAAACGGACGAATTGCCATGCATGATTCAGCTCTCGCCTCCATTATCGACGTCGCCTGGGAAAAGCGGACGGAATTGAACCCTTCCACCAAGGGTGAAGTCCGCGAAGCGGTCGAATATGCCATTGATCGGCTGGATTCGGGCGCCTTGCGGGTGGCCACCAAAGAGACGGACGGGCAGTGGGTCACCCATCAATGGCTTAAAAAAGCCGTGTTGCTCTCCTTCCGCTTGAACGACAATGTGTTGATGTCGAATGGTCCGGGCGGCTCCTCCTGGTGGGACAAGGTGCCATCGAAATTCGAAGGTTGGGGCGAGGCGGAGTTTAAATCGGCCGGTTTCCGTGCCGTGCCGAATTGCACCGTGCGCCGCGGCGCCTTTATCGCGCCAAACGCGATTTTGATGCCGTCTTTCGTCAATATTGGCGGCTATGTCGATACGGGCACCATGGTGGATACCTGGGTGACGGTCGGCTCGTGCGCGCAAATCGGCAAGAATGTGCATCTTTCCGGCGGCGTCGGCATTGGCGGCGTGTTGGAGCCGGTGCAGGCAGGGCCCACGATTATCGAAGACAATTGCTTTATTGGCGCGCGTTCGGAGGTCGTCGAAGGCGTGGTGATCGGTGAAGGCTCGGTGATCTCGATGGGCGTGTTCATCGGCCAATCCACAAAAGTGATCGACCGCGAAACGGGCGAAGTCTTTATGGGCCGCGTGCCGCCTTATTCGGTGGTTGTATCGGGCTCGATGCCCGGTAAGCCTTTGCCGGATGGTACCATGGGCCCGTCGCTCTATTGCGCCGTTATCGTCAAGCGGGTGGATGCCAAGACACGCGCCAAGACGGGAATTAATGAGCTGCTCCGGGATTGATCTCCGGTGAGCCTTAACCCCAAAGATGCCATCGCTCTAACCCAAGCCCTCATCCGGTGCCCGTCGGTGACGCCGAAAGAGGGCGGGGCGTTGCAGTTGCTGCATGGCATTTTGCAAGAAGCGGGGTTTGAGAGCCATATCGTCCGCTTTGCGGATTCCAACACGCCCGACGTTGATAATCTCTACGCCCGTATTGGAAAGGGCGCGCCTTGCTTGATGTTTGCGGGCCATACCGATGTCGTGCCCGTGGGCGATGAAACACGCTGGACGTATGGGCCCTTTGCGGGAGAGATTGTTGACGGCGTGCTCTATGGTCGCGGTGCTGCGGATATGAAAGGCGGTGTTGCGGCGTCTGTCTCGTCCGTGCTCGCTTATCTGGAAGAAGCAGGCGACAGCTTTAAAGGCTCGATTGCTTTTCTGATCACGGGCGATGAGGAAGGCCCGGCCATCAACGGCACGGTGAAATTGCTCGAATGGGCGAAGGCGCGTGGCGAAAAATTTGACCATTGCATTTTAGGCGAGCCAACCAATCCCGAGCGCTTGGGCGATATGATCAAAATTGGCCGTCGCGGCTCGCTTTCGGGTCGTTTGGTGGTGGAAGGCAAACAGGGCCACATCGCCTATCCGCATCTGGCCGATAATCCTATTCGCGGCATCGTGAAACTCGTCGGCGGCTTGATGGCCGAGCCGCTCGATCAAGGCACGGTACATTTTGGTGCGTCGAACCTCGAATTTTCAACGCTCGATGTCGGCAACAAAGCGGGCAATGTCATTCCGCAATCAGCCGAAGCTAAATTTAATATCCGTTTCAACGATCTCTGGACGCATGCCACGCTTGCCGCCGAAATTGAGCGCCGCTTAAGGGAATTGGCGGGCAATGAGGTGCGCTACACGGTGACGTTTGAGCCCTCGAATGCCGATGCCTTCCTTACTGCGCCTGGCGCGTTTGTCGACATGGCGGTGGCATCGATTGAGGAATCAACCGGTATCAAGCCCGTGCTCTCTACGACAGGCGGCACCTCGGATGCGCGGTTTATCAAGAATTATTGCCCCGTCATCGAGTTTGGCTTGGTGGGCCAGACCATGCACCAAATCGATGAGCGGGTGCCTGCCGCCGATATTGCTCGGCTTTCGGAGATTTATCTCGGGCTGATCCGGCGTTATTTTGCCGCTTAATAGGTCTGATATTTTCGACGGCCTTCCCAAGCCCCCCATTTTTGACTAGAAGCACTGCACAATTTCGATTGAGGAGCGACGCTTATGATTCCGGCATCTGAACAGGTTGTAACCGTCTTTGGTGGTTCGGGCTTTTTAGGCCGTCATGTTGTGCGGGCGCTGGCCAAGCGCGGCTATCGCATCCGTGTCGCGGTTCGTCGGCCTGATTTGGCCAATTTCCTCCAGCCACTCGGCAATGTCGGTCAAATTCACGCGGTGCAGGCCAATCTTCGCTTCCCTGAGTCGGTTGATCATGCGGTGAAGGGTTCGGCTGCGGTGGTGAACCTCGTCGGCATTTTGGCACAGAGCGGCCGCCAGAGCTTTAATGCCGTACAGGTCAACGGTGCGAAAGCGATCGCCGAGGCGGCCAAGCGCCATGGCATTTCGCGCGTTGTCCATGTTTCCGCCATTGGTGCCGATTCGGAATCGCCTTCGGTCTATGCGCGCACGAAAGCCGCTGGTGAAGCCGCCATTCGCGCCGCGGTGAATGAGGCGATTATTCTTCGCCCTTCCATCGTATTCGGTCCCGAGGATGATTTTTTCAACCGTTTCGCTGCCCTTGCCCGTGTCATGCCTTTTCTGCCTGTGATCGGCGGCGGGAATACGAAGTTTCAGCCTGTGTTTGTGGGTGATGTGGCCGAAGCGGTGGCGAAAGCCGTTGATGGCGCGTTGAAGGCGGGTGCGACCTATGAATTGGGCGGGCCGGAGGTGAAAACCTTCCGCGAATTAATGCAGATCACGCTGAAAATTGCCAACCGCAAGCGCGTTTTATTGCCGCTGCCGTTTCCGTTGGCCCGGCTTCAGGCAGGCCTTTTTGAATTGATTGATACGGTAAGCTTTGGCCTTTTAATGCCATCGGCGTTTCGCCTGACGCGCGATCAGGTGACCTTGCTTGAACGCGATAATGTCGTTTCCGACGAGGCCAAGAAAAACGGCCTGACGCTCGAAGGCATGGGAGTTGAAGGCGAGACGGTAGAAGCCATCGTGCCAAGCTATCTCTACCGCTTCCGTAAAGCCGGCCAATTTGAACGCATGGCGGATGCTTAATCGCTGACGGGTGGGTGGATTGCTTTTTCGACCTTAATAATGTTCCGGATCCGCCAATCGATGCAGCCTCTCGGCCGTGGTCCGGGCTACCCTCACCAGCATGGCTTTGCGCGTTGCCGCTGCTAATCGATGCTCCGGCGCGTCGCGTAACACGGCGGCGCCATAGGAATCGGCCAAAATGAGGCCCGCGTCCTCCGGCATGATGTTGGTCGGCACGGTTTCGGGGATCGCGAAGAAGAGGCGGTCGCAATTAAGCCGGTAATCGGGCCATTTCTGGTCCACCCTGAAATCCTCAATGCTGGATTTGATCTCGACGATCCAGATGGTGCCATCATCGCCCAAGGCCACCAGATCGGCCCGCCGGTTTGAGGCCAGCGTCAATTCGGTCACGCTGGCAAAGCCTAAATCGCGCAAAAGCCGCCGTGTTCCACGCGCGATCATCAGCGCCGTCTCGGATTGCCGGCCATCGGGGGGTAAAATGAGGGTTGAATCGGTCATGGGTATCGGTTTTAAGCCAAACCCTGTTGGTGGGGATAGAAAATTCGCAACCTCACCCGTTGCAAACCCTCAGCTTTCCCTCTATACACCCAGGCTTCAAACCGCCCGGCTGATTAAGGGCTGCCGTGGCGGTTTATTTCGCTCATTGTCGATGCGAACAGTGTGGCAACACGCTGATTTTATTAAGAATGGACGGTTTCGGCCGCCCCAAGGAGAGCAAAATGCCCAAGATGAAGACCAAATCGGCCGCCAAAAAGCGGTTCAAAATCACCGGCACCGGCAAGGTGATGTATGCTCAGGCAGGTAAGCGCCACGGCATGATCAAGCGGACGAACAAGCAGATTCGTAATCTGCGCGGCACCAATGTGATGTTCGAAACCGACGGTTACAACGTCAAGAAATACTTCCTCCCCAACGGCTGATCGCTCAAGGGTAAAAGTTTTCCATCACATTTTTAGTGTTTCTTCCGAAGGAGATCAGTCATGGCACGTGTCAAACGGGGTGTAACATCCCACGCCAAGCATAAAAAAGTTTTCAAGGCTGCGAAGGGCTTTTACGGCCGTCGCAAAAATACGATCCGCGCAGCTAAGGCTGCCGTTGATCGTTCGATGCAATATGCAACACGCGATCGTAAGGCCAAGAAGCGTACGATCCGCGCGCTCTGGATCCAGCGTTTGAACGCTGCCGTTCGTGAGCATGGCATTGTGTATTCGCGCTTCATTGACGGCCTCAACAAGGCTGGCATCGTGGTCGACCGTAAGGTTCTCTCCGATCTCGCCATTCACGAGCCTGTGGCGTTCGCTGCGCTCGTTGAAAAGGCCAAGGCGCATATCGCTGCGGTTGCTGCTTAATCTGGCAGTAATACTGCACAGGTAATCGCTTCAGGGCCCGCGAGCGCATTCGCGGGCCTTTTTATTGATCTTCATTCGTCATTAGCCTGCGGTGTTGCCATGACCGATTATTCGTCGCTCGAATCCGAACTTGTCACTGCCATCAAGGCAGCCGCTGACGAGGCATCACTGGAAGCCATTCGTGTTGCAGCCTTAGGCAAAGCGGGTTCCATTTCCGGCCTGCTCAAAACGCTTGGCGCTTTGACCCCGGAAGAACGCAAAGAACAAGGCCCGTTGATCAACGGCTTGCGCGACCGCGTTACCGAAGCGCTCGCCACGCGCCGCACCATTTTGAAAGACGCAGCACTCGAAGCCCGCCTTGCAGCCGAACGCGTCGATGTCACGCTACCTGTTCAGCCATCCGACAATGCGCGTGGCCGCATCCATCCGATCAGCCAAGTCATCGAAGAACTCACCACGATTTTTGGCGATATGGGTTTTGCGGTGGCGGAAGGTCCCGATATCGAAAATGATTTTTATAATTTTACCGCGCTGAATTTTCCGCTCGGCCATCCGGCGCGCGAGATGCACGATACGTTCTTCTTTAATCCGGACGAGAATGGCGAACGCAAGCTGTTGCGCACCCATACAAGCCCTGTGCAAATCCGGACGATGATGACGCAGAAGCCGCCGATCCGCGTGATCATTCCGGGCCGCACCTATCGCTGTGACTCGG
Organism: Beijerinckiaceae bacterium; assembly: GCA_026461505.1. Classification (GTDB taxonomy): domain Bacteria; phylum Pseudomonadota; class Alphaproteobacteria; order Rhizobiales; family Beijerinckiaceae; genus CAIUPE01. Next base: position 16,656 of record JAPJMW010000031.1, on the reverse strand, counting down.
ATCAGACGCATACGCCGATGTTCCATCAGGTCGAAGGTCGCGTCATCGATAAGGGCTCGCATATGGGCCATTTGAAATGGATTTTGGCCGAATTCTGCAAAGCCTTTTTTGAAGTCGACGACGTCAAAATGCGCTTCCGCCCAAGCTTCTTCCCGTTCACGGAACCGTCCGTCGAAGTCGATATTCAGTGCTCGCGCAAAGGCGGCGAAATCCGCTTCGGAGAGGGCGAGGATTGGCTCGAGATTTTGGGCTGCGGCATGGTGCACCCGAATGTCATCCGCCATTGCGGGCTTGATCCCGATGAATACCAAGGCTTCGCCTGGGGCATGGGCATCGACCGCATTGCCATGCTGAAATACGGCATGCCGGATTTGCGGCCCTTCTTCGAGGCTGATGTCCGCTGGTTATCGCATTACGGATTCCGGCCGTTGGATTTGCCGACGCTGACCGGCGGCTTGAGCGTTTAAGGAGAGCGACCGATGAAATTCACCCTCTCTTGGCTCAAAGAGCATCTTGATACCTCTGCATCCCTTGACGCTATCGTCGACGGCCTGACGAAAGTCGGCCTCGAGGTTGAAGGCGTGGAAGATCCTGCCAAGGCTCTCGCGCCCTATATCACGGCCTATGTGATTTCTGCCGAGCAGCATCCGAATGCGGATCGTTTGCGGGTTTGCATGGTCGATATTGGCGACGGCAAACCGGTGCAGGTTGTCTGCGGCGCGCCGAATGCGCGGACCGGCATGAAGAGCGTGTTCTCGCCACCTGGCACCTATATTCCGGGCAAGAACATCACGATCTCGGTCGGCATGGTGCGCGGTGTGGAGAGCGCGGGCATGTTGTGCTCGGGCTTTGAGCTTGGCCTGTCGGAAGACCATGACGGCATTATTGATTTGCCTGCGGATGCGCCTGTGGGCGTGCGCTATGTTGATTACGCCAAGATTGATGATCCGATCATTGATATTGCAGTAACGCCAAATCGTTCTGATGCGTTGGGCGTTTATGGCGTGGCACGTGATCTCGCCGCTGCAGGTTTAGGTTCGTTGAAGCGGCATGATTTGAAGCCTGTGAAAGGCGAGGGCGCTTGCCCTGTCTCCGTGCAGCTCAATTTTGCGACGGACGACAAGCATTTAGCGCCCGCCTTCGCGCTTCGTCTTGTGCGCGGTGTTAAAAACGGCCCCAGCCCTGAATGGATGCAAAGCCGTTTGAAGGCGATTGGTTTGCGCCCCATCAACACGATGGTCGATATCACCAATTACATCACGTTTGACCGCGGCCGTCCGCTGCATGTTTTCGATGCTAAAAAGGTCGCTGGTAATCTCGTGGTGCGTCACGCGAAAGACGGTGACGAGATTTTAGCACTCGATGGCAAGACCTATCGTCCCGATCCAACAACCGTTGTGATTTGCGATGACAATGGCGTTGAATCGATTGCCGGTATTATGGGCGGTGAACATTCCGGTTGCGATGAAAACACAACCGATGTGTTGATTGAATCGGCACTTTGGGATGCGTTCAACATTGCACAATCAGGTCGCAAACTCGGCATTAACACCGATGCGCGTTATCGCTTTGAGCGCGGCGTTGATCCGGCCTTTTGCGGGCCGGGTCTTGATCTCGCAACGCATATGGTGATGGAGCTGTGTGGCGGCACACCAAGCGAAGCGATTGTTGCAGGTGAAGTTCCGGCACCTGAAAAAATTATCACTTTCCCATGGTCGGAAGTAAAGCGCCTCACGGGCGTTTCCATGCTCGTGCCAGAGATGAAGGCGATTTTGACGGAGCTTGGTTTCTGGGTTTCCGGCAATGACAAAGAAGTCAAAGTCGCGGTGCCGTCATGGCGTCCGGATGTCGAGCAGAAGGCTGATATCGTCGAAGAGATCATCCGTATCGCAGGGCTTGATCAGGTTGAAATGACGCCATTTCCGCGCGAAGTCGCAACGGTGATCAAGCCTGTGTTGACGCTGATCCAAAAACGCACGCGACTTGCCAAGCGCGCGCTTGCCGCGCGTGGGTTGGTTGAAGCGGTGACATGGTCCTTTATCGGCAAATCGGAAGCGGAAGCGTTTGGTGGCGGCAAGCCGCAATTGTCGCTCGCTAATCCGATTGCCTCCGATCTCTCCGACATGCGGCCGAGCCTTTTGCCCGGTCTGTTGAAAGCGGTTGGGCGCAACGTGGCGCGTGGCCTTTCCGATGTTACGGTGTTTGAAGTGGGGCAGGTCTTCAAGGGCGATAAGCCTGAAGATCAGTCGATTGTTGCGACATCGGTACGCCGCGGCCTGGCTGGCCCGAACGGCTTAGGCCGCCACTGGCAGGGCGATGCATCGGTGGATAGTTTTGACGCAAAAGCCGATGCCTTCGCATTGCTCGAAGCGCTCGGCATTCCCGTCGCTGGCTTGCAAGTGGTGCAAGGGGGACCTTCTTGGTATCACCCCGGCCGTTCCGGTACGTTGCAATTCGGACCTAAAATGGTTGTAGGTGCCTTTGGTGAAGTGCATCCGCGCATTCTTGAAGCGCTTGATGTGAAGGGCCCTGTTGTTGCGTGCGAGATCAATCTCGATCTCTTGCCACCGCCAAAGGCGCGCCCAACACGTATGAAGCCGAAACTTGTTCTGCCTGAGTTCCAACCTGTCAGCCGCGACTTTGCGTTCATCGTTGATAAGTCTGTTCCGGTATCGGACATGATCAAGGCAACCCAAGCGGCTGAACGGACGTTGATTACGGACATCGCTGTGTTCGACGTTTACGAAGGTACGGGCGTTCCGGAAGGCAAGGTGTCGATTGCCCTCGCTGTAACGCTGCAACCGGTCGAGAAAACGCTGACGGACACGGAGATTGACGCCGTTTCGACGCGGATCGTCGCCGAGGTTACGAAAAAGACCGGAGCGGTGCTGCGCGGCTAAGGGTGTTCTGCTGGTATCGGTAATGAATCATTATGATTCAACTGATAATTTTGACGCATTGTTAGGGATGTGATCAGAACCATGTTGAACGTGACGCGCGCAAATTCATTCGGTTTAGGGGCAGCGCTCTTTTTGGGCGTTTTGGTTTCTTGCGGCTCGGCCTATGCAAGCGAAACGGGCACGGATGCGAAAATCCATCGGGTTGCTGCGGCCAGCGCTGAAAATTTTCAGCCGATTGAACCGCCCGAGGATGCGGATCAATGGTATATTGGTTCTCTACCCGATGAGCCTTACAACATTCCGCTGGTGGATCGCTCGCGCCTGCGTGCTGATCTCAGACGCGAAACGGTCGACGCGCCGGAGGATTACCCGGCTAATACGATTGTCGTCGATATTGATGGGCGGCATTTGTTTTATTATCAGGGTGACGGCACGGCCATTCGCTATGGCATCGGTGTCGGGCGGCGCGGCTTTTCCTGGCAAGGTGTAGCAAGCGTTGGTCGCAAAGGCGCGTGGCCTGAATGGATCCCAACCGCGACGATGCGCTCGATCATTCCTGATCTTCCGGCCAGCATGGAAGGTGGGCTTGATAGTCCGCTCGGTGCACGCGCGCTTTATCTCTATCAAAACGGGCAGGATATTTTGTTCCGCATTCATGGCACCAATGAGCCATGGACGATTGGGGAGCAGGTCTCGAGCGGCTGCGTGCGGATGCTCAACGAAGATATTGTGGATCTCTACAACCGCGTCTCGATTGGCGCAAAGGTGATTTTGCACAATTCGAAATATATGGCGACGCGGGTTTCGCAATCAGGCTGATGCGATATCACCATTGAGCGGATTATCGGGATCACGATCATAGAGGATCGTTTCAAACCGCATTGCGCGGGCATCCATCATCAAAAGCTTGCCGACGAGAGGCTCACCAAAGCCCACAAGGGCGCGGATGACTTCCAGCGCCATCATGCTGCCAACCATGCCTGCAAGCGCGCCTAGAACACCTGCCTCTGCACATGCGGGTATCATGCCTGCGGGCGGCGGCTCGGGAAACAGGCACCGATAGGTCGGGTTGGGCGTTCCGTCTTGTGCAAGCTCATGCGGACGTAACGTGGTAAGCGTTGCATCCATCGCGCCAAGCGCTGCGGTGACAAGCGGTTTGCCTTCGTAAAAGCACGTGTCCGATACCAAATAGCGCGTCGCGAAATTATCCGAGCCATCGGCCACGACATCATAGGCTGCAATCAGCTCCGCCGCATTCTCCGCCGTAATGCGGGTGGCGTGCGCTTCAACTGTTACATGCGGGTTGAGATGGTGGATCGCATCCGTCGCGCTCGCAACTTTCGGGCGACCTACATCTTCCGTCCGATGGATTACCTGCCGCTGCAAATTTGAGAGCGATACCATGTCATCATCGACAAGGCCGATGGTGCCAACCCCTGCGGCTGCAAGATATTGCAAGAGCGGTGCGCCAAGCCCTCCGGCACCAATCACGAGTACACGTGCGGCTTTGAGCTTTTGCTGCCCCGGCCCACCAATATCGCGCAGCACGATATGCCGCGCATAGCGTTCAAGTTCGTCCGAGTTCAGCGTTGGCAAAGGGCTCATGGTTTTATTTTAAAGAAATCCGTCGCCGATGTCTCGCCAAGCTTACCGAGATAGCGTGCCCACGCGACCATGCCGCGCTCATAGCTTGAAAGGCGGAAGAACTCGTTTGGCGCGTGATAATCTTCATCGACCGTCGAGAAGGAGAAAAACACCGTATCGATACCGAGCACGCGTTTGAAAATATCACCAATCGGGATCGTGGCTCCCATGCGAACGCGGACGGGGCGGCGGTCGAGCACCGATTCAAGCACATCTTCCGAAAGCACGAGTGCAGGGTGGTTATGGCTCACCGCATAGGCAGGCGTGCCGCCCGTCTCGCGTTTGACGCTGACACGCGTTCCCTGTGGCGCGTTGGCCTCAAGAAAAGTTGCGAGTAAGGCCACGATGCGGTCGGGGTCTTGGCCTGGCACCAAACGGCACGAAATCTTGGCGGAAGCCTCAGACGGGATAACCGTCTTTTTGCCGGGTCCCGTATAGCCGCCCACAATGCCGTTATATTCGAGCGTTGGTCTTATCCAATTACGCTGCAACAGCGTGTAGCCCGCTTCGCCCGCACCCTCGCTTGCGCCTACTTCAGCGAGGTAGGCGGCTTCATCAAACGGGATCGCAGCGATGGCTTTGACTTCATTGGGATTAACCGGATCAAGCCCGTCATAAAAGCCCGGCACGGCAATCGCGCCATCCGGCGTATGGAGCTTCGCGAGCAGCGCTACAAGCGCCTGAATGGGGTTGGCAACCGAGCCGCCATGGCGACCCGAATGGAGGTCCTTCCCCGGGCCTTTGACGGTGACTTCCAAAGCGCAAATGCCACGGCTTGCCACCGTGACGCTCGGAAGATCAGCGCGCCATTGGGCACCATCGGCGGATAGCGCGAAATCGGCTTTGAGCGTCTCTTTATGCTCACGAACAAAATCTTCGAGATGCGCGCTCGAGACTTCTTCTTCGCCTTCAAACAGAAACACCATATTGACGGGCAGCGCGCATTGCTCGGCGAGATAGGCGGCAGCAACTGCAATCGGGATCAGCATCGGGCCTTTGTCGTCCGACACGCCACGCGCATAAAGCCTGCCATCGCGAATATCAGGGACGAAGGGTGAGGATTTCCACGCGCTGATCGGATCAGGCGGTTGCACATCGTAATGGCCATAAACCAATACCGTTGGTGCATTCGGCGCATGACGCCATGCAGCGGTTACAACGGGATGCCCTGAGGTGGGTAGAATAGCGACTTCCGTGAGGCCCGCTGCTTGAAGCTCGGCGGCCACAAACTCGCTCGCCTTCAGGATGCCTTCTTTATAGGCGGGATCGGTCGAGACGCTTGGGATCGATACAAAGCTTTTAAGTGTTTCGATATGTTTCGGCATATCGCTCAAGAGGCGCTTTTCAATCGGTGCTGAATGCCAAGGATCGCTCATTTGCCGCCATCCACCGAAAGCACTTGTCCGGTAATCCATTCCGCCTGTTCGCTCGCGAAAAACAAGGTGGCAGCGACGATGTCATCGACCTTGCCGAGACGCCGCGTGGCGATGCGTTCCAACATCGCCTTCTGGCCTTCAGCGCCATAGCTTTCCCATTGCCGCTCGGTGGTTGGATTGGATCGCACGAAGCCCGGTGCAACACTGTTCACCGTGATGCCGAATTTTCCGAGCTCATGGCCGAGTTGTCTTGTGAGGCCAATCTCACCCGCTTTGGCAGATGCATAGGCTTGAATGCCTGTGAGGCTCACGCCCAACCCCGCGCCGGACGAGATCAACACAATACGGCCATAGCCTTGTTGCTTCATATGCGGCGCAACGGCCTGCGCAAGGAAAAAACCCGCCTTCATATTGATGTTGACGATGGCGTCCCAATCGTCCTCGGAGATTTCTTCCAAAGGACGGCCCACTTGCCCGCACACACCCCCCGCGCTGTGGATGAGGATATCGAACGGCCCTTTGGTGTTCACAAGCTCGTCAATCGCCGCGCGTTTGGTGAGGTCGCAGCTATTAGCCGCAATTGTGAGGCCGTTCTCGCTCGGCTCGACCGCTCGGTTATCGACGCCTGTTACGGTGGCACCATCACGCGCGAGCGCGAAAGCAATCGCACGACCGATGCCATGGGCCGCACCTGTGACGAGAGCGCGTTTGCCTTTGAAGTCGATGAGCATCGTATTATCCTCTTGCCGTTTAATTTGCGCGGTTATTTCAAACCGTCATTGCGAACGAATGTGAAGCAACCCAGTTGATGGTGAAGGAAAGCGTATCACTGCACCGTCGCATTCTTATAATTTCTGTTAGCTGGATTGCTTCGCTGGCGCTCGCAAGGACGGTGGAGAGTTTGCCATTAAGATCGCGCAAGCTCCTCTAAATTCGCCCAATCGAGTTGGCGCTTGCCATTTTCGATCTCATGAATCATCGCGATCATCCGAGCGACAAGCGGGGTTGGAATGCCTAACTTTGCGCCTTGCTCAACGATCGGGCCAAGCTGCGCATCGACTTCCGTTTTGCGCTTGCGAATCGCTAGATCACGCCAGATGCCAGAATGCGTTTTGATGGATTTGGCATTATGCACCACCATCGCATCAAAGGATGCGTGTGCGTCAGCTTCCGGCGCGTCTGGTGTGAACGCTTTTGGCACATAGCCATTAAAGCCTAATGGATCGTAGCCGAGCTTTAACGCCACCGATGTTGCTTCCCGCGCGATATTGCGCAGCAACGGTCGCGCATCGGCAGCCGCAAGTGAGTCGCAAATCGAGGCATTGGTGAGCGCCGTTGCAAAGAGCAGTGAGCCATAGCCGAGCTTGCCCCAGAGATAGCCAAAAATATGATCCGTCATTTTGGCGTTTGGATCAAAAATCAGCATCAGTGCATGCAGCGCTTTAAGGCGCTCGCTCATCGCGCCATCCAATTCACCGAGCACAACCGCGCCACGGCCGCTCAATTGAATAATTCCCGGTGACATATAATCACCACCGAAATTCAAGAACGCACCGATGGTACGCTCGCGTCCGACGATATCGGCAATGACCAATTCGTTGAGGCCGTTTTGATAGGACGCAATATAGCCATCGCTCGCTAAATGCGGCGCGATCTGGCGTGTGGCTCCCTCGGTGTGATGGGCTTTCACGCATAGCAACACGCGAGAGAAAGTGCCCTCGACTTGTGTAGGAGTTAGGGCGCGTACCTTGACGGTGAATTGATCGATCGGCCCTTCAATGGTGAGCCCGTCACGGTTCATCGCCTCGACATGGGCCACGTCTTGATCGACGAACAAGACATCATGGCCGGCACGCACAAAAAACGCGCCAATCGCCCCGCCAATCGCGCCTGCTCCCCAAATGACGATGGGGTCGCTCATGCCCATGGCCCTTCCATCAGCGCGCGGGTCTCTTCAACGGCCACGTGCCAAAGCGCCAGCATTTCTTCATCGCTTCTTTGATAGACGCCGCCGAAATTGCCATCGCCCAACATTTTGCGAACACCTGCGGGGTCTTTGAGACGCATCGTCTCCAAATCGGTCATCGGCTTTTGCACTTCAGGCCCGCGAATATTCGGCAAACGCGTCCATGGAAAATTTTCCATCCATGACGCGTGCGAGGCGACTTTGTCGATCTCTTGCACTTTGGCAAAGGTCTTGGGCGCATTCCACCAATTATGGAAGCGAACGGCGGAGCCGGGGTTGCGCCCCATCCATTCAATCGCAGCCGTTTGCGCGGGCGAATTGCCGCCATGACCATTGCACAGAAAGATACGACGAAAGCCCGTGGCATAAAGTGAATCAAGAATATCGGTGATCAACGCGGCATAGGTTGAGAGCTTCAGCGATACCGAGCCGGGAAACGCCATGAAATAGGGCGTGATGCCATAGGCCTGCACGGGGAACACGGGGATGCCCAAAGGCTCGGATGCATCAAGTGCTACTTTTTCCGAGAGAATGGAGTCCACCGACAGGCTTAAAAACGCGTGTTGTTCGGTCGAACCCAAAGGCACGATGGCGCGGTCATCGTGCTTCAAATATTCTTCCACTTGCATCCAGTTCATATCGCTAATTCGCATGAGAGATGCTCCTTATGGTTTGGTTATTCGACCGCCCAGCACGCGACATCGCGGCCTTGCTTTAAGGTGATGGGCGGTGTCTCTGATTTACAGCGATCAAAGGCTTACGGGCAGCGTGGATGGAACGGGCAACCCGAAGGCGGATCGAAAGGCGAAGGCAATTCACCTTGCAACACGATGCGCTCTTTCTTCGCATCGGGATCAGCAACGGGCGTCGCCGATAAAAGCGCCTTGGTATAGGGGTGTTGCGGCGAAGCGAAGAGTTGCTCGCGTGTCGCCGTTTCAACCGCATGGCCCAAATAGATCACCATCACGCGATCAGCGATGTGACGCACGACCGAAAGGTCATGGCTGATAAAGAGATAGGCCAAGCCAAATTCTTCCTGCAATTCGGCTAGAAGATTCAGCACCTGCGCGCGGATCGACACATCAAGCGCTGATACAGGCTCATCTAGTACCAAAATTTTTGGCCGCAGCATCAAAGCGCGTGCAATCGCGATACGCTGGCGCTGGCCGCCTGAGAACATGTGCGGATAACGATCCCTAAATTCCGGTCGCAAGCCGACGCGAGCCATCATCGCGGCAACCGCTTCGCCACGCTCAGCGGATGTCATCGATGTGTTGACGATCAAAGGCTCTTCAAGCGCCGCACCAATCGTCTGGCGCGGATTGAGCGAGCCATAGGGATTTTGGAAAACAATCTGCACTTCGCTGCGAAGCGTTTTGCGTTCGGCTTTGGTAGCATGAACGAGATCAATGCCGTTGATGCGCAGCGTTCCCGCTGTTGGCGTCTCAATCATCGTCAGAAGTCGCGCGAGCGTGGATTTGCCGGAGCCTGATTCACCCACAACGGCCAAGGTCTTTCCAGCTTCTAAATCAAAGCTGACGCCCGCCAACGCGTGCACGGTGGCATCGGGTGAAAACATTCCGCGACGGACCTGATAATCCCGCGTCAGATTGCGGGCTTCCAAGACGATGCTCATCGCGTGCCCTCCGAGATTAATGCTTGGCCATGGACAAGCGGCGTGTGGCACAATGCCCGTCCCAATTCAGCCGTTGCGCGTTTGGGCTTCTCGGTGTGGCAGCGATCATTGGCAAAAGCGCAGCGGGGCGCGAACATGCAACCTTGCAGGCGATCGAACTGGCCTGGCACGACGCCGGGGATAGAAGGCAGCACGCGGCCTGTCGCGCGCTCTGGCAAAGCTGCCAAGAGAGCTGCGGTATAAGGATGATGCGGATCGCGGAAGAGGCCGCGCGTATCCTGCATTTCGACTTGTTGGCCTGCATATTGAACAACAACACGCTGAGCAGTTTCAGCCACCACGCCCATATCATGCGTGATCAGCACAAGGCCCATGCCGTTTTCATTTCTAAGCCGTAACAACAGATCCAAAATCTGTGCTTGAATGGTTACATCCAGCGCGGTTGTTGGTTCGTCCGCAATCAAGAGTTTAGGCTCGGAAGCAAGCGCCATTGCGATCATGACGCGCTGGCTCATGCCGCCTGAGAGCTGATGCGGGAATGCTGTTAGACGTTTTTCAGGGTCGGTGATGCCTACTTGTTCGAGCAATTCGATCGAGCGCTTTTTCTGTGCCTTTTTATCAAGGCCGAAATGCGTCTTCAGCGTCTCGCCAATTTGAAAGCCGACCGTGAAGCAAGGGTTCAACGATGTCATCGGCTCTTGAAAAATCATCGCAATGTCACGGCGTACAATGGTGCGGCGTTGCTCGTCCGAGATGGTTAGAAGATCAAGACCGTTAAACTCCATTCGGTCGGCTGTGACCGTCGCTGTCCAAGGCAAGAGACCCATCACGGCCAACATGGCCACCGATTTGCCGGAGCCCGATTCACCAACAATGGCCAGCACGTCATCGCGTTCAACCGCGAGATCGATTCCATCAACCGCTTTAAACGGACCGTTGCGGGTGTTGAATGATACCGAGAGATTTTTAATGTTGAGAAGCGCCATAGAAATCAGCTCCTTCTCAATTTCGGATCAAGCGCATCGCGCAAACCGTCGCCGAATAAATTGATCGAGACGACCGATACGAGAATGGCTAATCCCGGCAGCGTTACAATCCATGGATTGGAGCGAATAAATTCACGCGCGTCCGCCAACATCGCGCCCCATTCCGGCGTTGGTGGTTGGGCACCAAGGCCAAGAAAGCCCAGCGCTGCGGCTTCGAGAATGGCATTCGATACGCCAAGCGCTGCTTGCACGATGAGCGGAGCCAAGCAGTTTGGTAACACGGTTACAAACATCAGCCGGATCGGGCCAACGCCCGCAACCTTGGCGGCAATAATATAATCCTTGCCGAATTCCGCGAGCGCTGAGCCGCGCACCAAGCGCACATAATTAGGAAGATACACAACAGAAACCGCAACAATTGTATTGGTGAGGCTTGGGCCCAAAATCGACACAACCAGAATGGCGAGCACCAGGCTTGGGATCGACATGATGAGATCCATGATCCGCATCAAGACCGAGTCGACCACGCCACCCAGAAAGGCGGCAACAAGGCCAAGCGTAATACCGATGACGACAGATACGCTCATAACCGATAGACCGATGAAGAGCGAGATACGCGCGCCATAAATCAGACGCGACAGCATATCGCGACCCAGCGCATCGGTTCCCAGAACGAAGCGCGCGTCGCCGCCTTCCGCCCATGCGGGGGGAAGCTTGGTCATGCCGCGAAATTGTTCAATTGCGGAGTAGGGCGCAATCCATTCTGCAAAAATCGCCAGAACGATAATGGTGAGCAGAATGATCAACCCACCAACAGCGCCACGATTGTGTGAGAATGCGCTCCAGAAGGCTGCAAAAGGACCAGCAGGCTGGGCGGTAACAGGAGCAGGGGCATTAGCCATGACGAATCCTCGGATTGATGGCCCCATACAGCAAATCGACCAGGAGATTAATGATGATAACAAGCGAAGAGATCAGCAAGATGCCACCTTGCAAAGCCGGATAATCGCGGCGACCAATGGAATCGATCAACCATTTACCGACACCTGGCCAAGAGAAGATCGTTTCGGTCAACACGGCGCCCGCCAACAATCCGCCCACTTGCAGACCCACAACGGTTACCACCGGTATTAGCGCGTTGCGCAAGGCGTGGAGCGAAATCACGCGAAATTCTGAAAGGCCCTTAGCGCGTGCGGTGCGGACATAATCTTCACTCAACACTTCGAGCATCGAGGATCGCGTCATACGCGCAATAACGGCGAGTGGCACTGTACCAAGCACAATCATCGGCAAGACGAGATGGTGCAGCGTCGATAAAAATGCACCTTTCTGATCCGATAGCAAAGAGTCGATCAGCATAAAGCCCGTTGTCGGCTCGAAATAATATTTGATCATGTCGATGCGCCCCGCAACGGGCGTTAAATGCCAGCCTTCAGAGACGAGCATGATCAGCAACAGGCCCCACCAGAAGATCGGCATCGAGAAGCCTGCAACGGCTGCGCCCATCAGCGTGTGATCAAACCAGCTTCCGCGCTTCACAGCGGCGAAGACACCTGCGGGAATGCCAAGAATAACGGCAAATAAAATGCCAGCGAACGAAAGCTCAAGCGTGGCGGGAAAGAGGGTTAGAAATTCGGTGAGAACTTTTTCATTGCTCGAGAGCGAAACACCAAAATCACCGTGCAGCAATTGCCAGACATAGTCGAGAAACTGCTTCCAGACAGGTTGGTCAAGGCCAAGCTCATGCCGGAAGTAAGCGAGACGTTCGGGGGAAATACCATGTTCACCGGTTCTGACTTCAACAGGATCGCCGGGAACAAGACGGATCGCGATAAAGGTCACGAACATTAACGCGACGAAGGTCGGGATCGTGAGCAATAATCGGCGCAGGATGAATTTGATCATGGGAAGCGGAATGTCCTGCGTAGGTTCTTTTTATCGAAGATGTTCTCCCCCTCGCCCGTGGGTCGAGGGGGAGAACGATGGTGATTACTTCACATCGACGCCTTGGAACTCATGGCTGCCGAATGGGCTCTGCTTGTAGCCCGTCACTTCTGCACGCATCGCTTCAAACACGATCGAGTGACCGATCTTCATGTCTGGAGCTTCTTCGTGCTCGATGACTTGCATTTCTTCGTAGAGCTTGGTGCGCTCTTTGATGTCCGAGAGGCTCTTGGCCTTGTTCAGACGGTCATCATATTCCTTGTTGCACCATTTCGTGACGTTCAAGCCGCCCTTTGATGCTGCGCAACCACGAAGGAAGAAGAAGTTATCTGGATCGCCATTGTCGCCGGTCCAGCCGAGCTGACCGGTCATGTGCTCACCCTTCTGCATCCGCTTGCGATACTCGCCCCACTCGTAGGTTACGAGCTTGGCATTGACGCCGATCTTGGCCAAATCAGCCTGCATCATTTCAGCCATACGCTTGCCGTTAGGATTGTATGGACGCTGAACAGGAAGATACCAGAGATCTATTTCGAGCGGCGTTGTAACACCAGCAGCCTTCAGCATTGCCTTGGCCTTTTCTGGATCGAACGAATAGGCCGGAACCTTATCGTTATAGGACCAGAGGGTTGGCGGGATCAGGTTCTTGGCCGATGAGCCGGAACCAAGGAAAACTTCCTTGATGATGGCATCATGGTCAATCGCCATGTTGAACGCCTGACGGACTTCCGTCTTGTCGAAAGGAGCCTTCTCGGTATTGAACGCCCAGTAAGAAACGTTCAAGCCGGATTGGCTGATGAGGCTAAGCGCCTTGTCCTTCTTGATTTCTTCAAGATCGGCCGGGCGGGGTGCAATTGCGAAATGGCACTCGCCTGCCTTAAGCTTTGCAAGACGTGCCGTCGGATCTGGCGTAATCGCGAAAACGAGATCATCAACAAGCGCCTTTTCACCGAAGTAATCAGCATTCTTCTTGAAGCGGATCATCGCGTCCTTTTGATAGGTCACGAAGATGAACGGGCCCGTGCCAACTGGAATCTGGTCGAACTGTTCAGGCTTACCGGCCTTCATCAAGAAATCGGCATATTCAGCCGAATGGATCGAAGCAAAATCCATCGCCAAATTGGCGAGGATTGGCATGTTTGGCTCCTTGAGCTTCATAACGACGGTGTAATCGTCGGTCTTCTCAATGGTGTCGAGCAATGCCGGCATGTCCATATCGTTAAAATAGTCGTATTTGCCGCCCGAAACCTTGAAGTAGGGGTGGTTTTCTTTCCACTGGCGGTTGAACGAGAACAACACGTCGTCGGCGTTGAAATCGCGGGTCGGCTTGAAGCCGTTAACGCCGGAATGGAACTTGACGCCCTTACGGAGGTGGAAGGTCAGCGTCTTGCCGCCGTCGGTCACGTCCCAGCTCGTTGCGAGGCCTGGTCCAACATTGGTGCCACCGCGTTCAAACGCGGTCAGCTTGTCGAATACCGGACGGTCAGCGTCAAAGCTGGTGCCGGTGCCGTTCATGGCAGGGGTGAAGCTTTCTGGGCTGCCTTCGGAGCAATAGACCAAGGTTTTGGCCGATGCAGCCGAAGCGCCGATCAGCATCGCCGCGAGGCCGACGCTGGCAGCGAGTTTTAGACTTGAGTTGAACATGGATTTTCCCTTTTTCAGTTTCCCAAGCGCAGTTGGCCGATAAACGCACCTTCTGCTCGCAGATTGAGACCCCTATCCAAGCTGTTTTCTGCCCAGCGTGCAAGTGAATCTACAATTTAAATTGGAGAATATTATCCGTTCAGGCGATTATTCGGTGAATCCAAGGCACGATCAATCGCCAAAACCGCCTCTTTAACCCCTTTTAGATGGGGATTTATCTGAATCGATTTCTGGAGGGCGATGCGCGCTTCATATAAACGGTCGCAATCGAGGCAGATTTGCCCAAAGAGAGATAAAGCGGCGAAGTGTCGCGGTTCGAGCCGTAACGTATCACCGAGATGACCGATTGCGGCTTCCGTCTGTCCCTTCATCAAACCAACGATGGCCTGCTTGTAGGAAACTTCGGGCCATTCTGGCTTAAGAGTGGAGAGACGAAGTAGCACTTCATAGGCGCGATTCGAATCGCCATGATCGATCGCCGTTATGGCTTCCGCCATTTCATTTTCGGCCATTGGATCGCGATTGGAAATCCACAAAGCATGGATGAGTTCTACGAGCTGTCCGGGGTCACGCGATGAAACAGGATTTTTTAAATCCCGTAGCAGAGGTCCGAGACGCTTTGGTAGAGATGGGTGCGGCTTAATTGCATCAAGCGATAAAAGAAGACCAAAAACATCATCCAAAGCAGGCATGGTGATTGAAACGCCATTAGGCACTTGGCTTAACCGTGAGCGGTAATCCCGCCACCATCAGCACAACACGGTCGGCGTGTGCTGCCAGCCTTTGGTGTAATCGGCCTGCGTGATCACGAAAATCGCGAGCGAGTTTATTATCCGGCACGATGCCAAGCCCCACTTCATTGGCCACAAGAAAAGTCGGCGCTGTGCGCTTTTCAAGAATCTGTTCGAGGCGGGTAATGGCGGCTTCAATATCATGCTCACTGAGCATTAGATTGGTGAGCCAAAGGGTCAGACAATCGACCAGCACTGGAGCATGAACATCAAGCGCATGCCAGATTTCAACGGGCGCTTCGACCGTTAGCCAACCTTTTTCGCTGCGGTCGGCCTGATGGCGGGCGATGCGCTCGCGCATTTCCTCATCCCAGATTTCGGCCGTTGCAATATAGGTCCAAGGCTGCGGAAGCGCTTTAATCAGCGTCTCCGCATAGCGCGTCTTGCCGGAACGGGCACCGCCGAGAATGAGGGTGAGCCGTTCCGTCATTAGATTGGCCTTAAGCCACAGCTTCCTTCGAGCGTTCAGCGCGCTTACGATCATTCGGATCGAGGTGCACTTTACGCAGGCGAATGGACTTTGGCGTAACTTCAAGTAATTCGTCGTCTTGAATATAGGCGAGCGACTTTTCGAGTGTCATGCGGATTGGAGGCGTTAGGCGTACTGCTTCGTCTTTGCCGGCGGCACGGACGTTGGTTAGCTTTTTGCCCTTGAGCAAATTCACTTCCAAATCGTTTTCGCGGGTATGCTCGCCCACGATCATGCCTTGATAGACCTTCCAGCCTGGCTCGATCATCATCGGGCCGCGATCTTCCAAATTCCACATCGCGTAAGCCACCGCTTCGCCGATATCGTTGGAAATTAACACACCATTACGACGGCCAGCGATTTCGCCCTTATAGGGTGCGTAGCCATGGAACAGACGGTTCATAATCGCGGTGCCGCGCGTATCGGTGAGCAGCTCTCCGAGATAGCCGATCAAGCCACGTGTTGGAGCGTGGAACACAAGGCGCAAACGATTGCCGCCCGATGGACGCATTTCCATCATATCGGCTTTACGCTCCGACATTTTCTGCACGACAACGCCGGAATGTTCTTCATCCACGTCGATGACGACTTCTTCGATTGGTTCCAGAACCTGATTGGTATCCGGATCGCGCGAATACACGACCTTAGGACGTGACACGGCAAGTTCGAAACCTTCGCGGCGCATTTGTTCGATCAAAATAGCAAGCTGCAATTCACCACGGCCTGCGACTTCGAACGAATCCTTGTCGGCCGATTCCGTAATGCGCAGCGCGATGTTGCCTTCGCCTTCTTTGAACAACCGATCGCGGATCACGCGGCTCGTCACCTTGTCACCTTCCGTGCCCGCAAGCGGCGAGTCGTTCACACGGAACTGCATGGTAACGGTTGGTGGATCAATCGGGTGGGCAGGCAGTGGCACATCAATCGATGGATCGCAGAATGTGTCAGCGACCGTGCCTTTGACCATGCCGGCGATGGCAACAATGTCGCCCGCAACCGCTTCATCAACAGGCACGCGTTCAAGACCACGGAAGCCGAGCACTTTCGAGACGCTGCCTTGCTCGATGAGCTTGCCATCAGCGCCCAACACTTTGAAGGCTTGGTTTGGCTTGACCGAACCCGATGTGATGCGGCCCGTGACGATACGGCCGAGATAGGGGTTGGCTTCCAAAATCGTACCAATGAGGCGGAACGCGCCTTCTTCGGTCTTTGGTGGTGCAACATGGGCCAAGATCATATCGAACATTGGTCCGAGTGAGTCCTTTGGTCCGTCCGGATTGGTCGACATCCAGCCTTGCTT
>JAPJMW010000030.1 GCA_026461505.1 Beijerinckiaceae bacterium | reverse complement strand
ATCCCATTCTTTTGCATTTGATAAAGACGTTCTAATTTTTCAAAATCGTCATCATTATTTTTTATTGAAATATCAATATTTTTTTTATTACTAATATTAATTGGATCTTCTACATCATAACTGTCATTTCCGTATTTATTGCTTCCTTTTTGAGAAGGAGAGGCAAAAAATATTAACAGCGTAATTTCTAGTAAAACAAAAAATAAGCACCATAAAATTAATGAAGAAAGTAATTCTTCTTGATTTAATTTATTAACCTCGACATCCATAAAACCATTTATCGATTTAATTATTATGACCAAGCAGGGAATTGCAGGTACCGCTTGCCACCAACCTGTCTTTCCAATGTCGTGAAGTCGACGAGATCCAGCTGAAAAAGTTGGGATCATAAACGCTGCACTAATTACAAAGCCGCCCATTGGAGAAATGGCGCTAACTAAAATTTCAATTAAATACGTTAAGCTATAGAACCACCAAAACTCCGACCGTGAAGCTCGTCCGGAGAATGTGAAGTATTTCGAAAAACAGACTTCTATTGATTTTTGGAATGTCATTAACGCCCAAAATCCTATCGTTATGGTCGTTTAGATATATTTTTATGCTCCATTTTGTCAAATAAATTCCACGATTGAGCATTGCTCGAGATAATTTAAGTTGGTGATAATTGCACCTTTTATTCCACTATTGATCCAGACCTAAATGCTTGATGCCACGGCCGAACTCCTTGGCGCTCATCGACTCAAGTGCCGATAGGCAAAGGACTTGGCTTAATCGCCGCCAAAGTCTGTCACGATGTTGCGCATTGCCTCCTCGATAAGGCGATATCAATCCGCATAAGTCGTCATCAAACGCTTTCCATCTGTCGTAAGGCATTGCGCTCAAACGCCGTAATGGTCGGATCGAAGGGGTTCGCTTTTTTTGAGCTTGTATCCTAGCTTGAAAGAAAAACGGAAATAAAGGGGAGGCAATAATGTCGGATCTCATGACATTGAGCGTCAAAGAAGCGCGGTCCTTGATCTATAAAGCTTTGACGGGCGTCGGAACCGCCCCGCGAAACGCCCATTATTTTACCGAAGCCATTCTCGACACCGAACTTTCGGGCCTTGAAGGTCACGGCTTTCACTGGCTTCCCTATTACTGCCTGCATGTGAAAAGCGGAAAAATCGACGGTAAAGCGCGACCAAAGGTCAAAAAAATTACGCCCACTGCCTTTATGGTAGATGCCAAAGGCGGTTTTGCGCACCCTGCCATCGAGAAGGGCTTTGAGAAGCTCGTTCCCGCCGCCGAGAAATTCGGCATCGCCGCGATGGGTGTCGCCCATTCCTATAACGCCGCGACGCTGGGCTATCACACCGGAACATTGGCAAAACAGGGACTGCTGGCTCTAGGCTTTACCAACTCGATTGCTGCCATCGCGCCCTTTGGCGGCAAAAAACCGATCATTGGAACCAATCCGATGTCCTTTGCCGTCCCGGGACGGCGGGGCAAAATCCGGTTTCTGATCGATCAATCCTCCTCCCATGTCGCTTGGACAGCGGTTAAACGAGCCCAGGAAGATGGACGCAAAATTCCACTCGGGTGGGCACTCGACAAAGATGGAAAATCCACCACGGATCCCGTCAAAGGACTTGAAGGCTCAATGGCTCCGTCCGGTGGGTTCAAGGGCTTTGGCCAGGGGCTCATTGTTGAGGTCTTGTGCGCCGCGATGACGGGCAGCGCGCTGGGCACCCAGATGGGATCATTCACCGAAGCCGATGATGTGCCGATCAACAATGGTCAATTTTTTATCGCATTGTCTCCCAAAGCGTTCGGGTCAAAATTTTTCAATGCGATCATCGACGATCTTGTCGAAAACATCGTCTCGCAAGAAGGCGCGCGGCTTCCCAATTCGCGCCGCGAGGCCAATCACGCGAAACTGGAGAAAGCGGGGCTTCCTATCCCCCGCGATCTTCACGATCGCCTTGTAGGCTTTGCAAAATCGTAAGCGCGCTGCGATGAGCCAATTCAAATCTCTTTCTACACCATTGCAACTACGCAACAAAGCGCTGCACAACCGCGCTGTGTTCGGTTCTCATACAGCTAATATTGCGGAGGACGGCCTGCCCGGAGAACGCCATAGCGGCTATTGTGAGGAACGAGCGCGGCATGGCGATTTGATGCCGTCACAGTTCGATATCACCCATGCCGCCGATTTTCTTACCGCTCGCGGTTTGGGTGATGGTCCCTATCAGATCAAGAAACTCGCGGGCGGCTATTGGAACGATGTGCTCAAAGTTTCCAATCCGTCCGGCACCTATGTGGTCAAATGCTACCGCGCAGTTTTGAAAGACAGTTTGTTTCCGAATTTACCCGACGCGGAAGCGGCAGCATTACAAAGGCTATCCGGCTTGAACGTCGCGCCTGAGCCTTTGGCCTTTTGGCCCGATGACGGCATTCTCGTTTACGGCTATGTCGAAGGCGAAGGCTGGCAGGATGATCTGATTGGCATGGCCAATCTACTCCGCCGCAAGGAAGCTGCCGACCCACACGGGTTTCGAGTGGTGCCCATAACGGCTGAAGGCATTTTAACGGAAGGCGATGCGCTCTTCGCGCGCTGCACGATGGATAAACTCTATTCTGCCTTTCAAAGAGGCCGCCCATCTCCTTTAGCGACACCAACACCGGAGCGCCTTTCACTGATCCATACCGACATTGGTGCGACCAATCTGATTGGCCACGGCGAAGACTTGCGACTTGTCGACTGGCAATGCCCCGCGATGGGCGACCTTGCGGAAGATGTCTATAGCTTTCTCTCGCCTGCCTTCCAGATTTTGAATCTGTGCCAGCCGCTTAGCGAGGCAGCACGCAGACAGTTTTTCGATGCGCTCGATATGCCCCGTGTCAAACAGCGATACCACACGTTGGAACAATCGTTTGCGTATCGCATGGCAGGCTATTGTTGTTTGCGCTATCAAACCGTTGGTGACAGCGATATCGCGGTTCGTGACCGCTATATTCGCGCGGCCGAAGCGGAATTGGAAAGGATAAATGGCTGATGACCATTGACCTTGCGATCCACTCCTTCAGCCTGTGGCATCATTTCGCGCACGCGCCGCAATTCGGGCCGATTGCTTATATTGATCTGGCTGAAGAGTTGGGCTTCACCGGCATCAATCTTTCGCTTAACAATTCGAATTACCGGCATTTGGGAGGCAAAGAACACTGGCGCATGGATGAGGTGCGCAGCCATTTGGCGGCCTCCAACATGAGCCTCGAAATTGATACGAGCGGCACTGAACCAAACCATATGAAAACGCTGCTCGACGTCGCGCACCGCATGGGTGCGCTGTCTTTGCGGACCTATACGCGGCACACCGGCACGATTGCTGAAATGATTCAGAAAACGATTGCTGATCTCGAACAGGTCATTGCTCATGCTGATCAGGTCAACGTAACAATCGTCCTCGAAAATCATGAGGATTTTACGGGGCCGGAACTGGCGGAAATTGTGAACGCAGTCGATCATCCACGGCTCAAAATTCTTTATGACTATGGCAACTCCCAAATGGTGCTTGAAGATCCGGAGCGTACGCTCGAAGCCGTTTTGCAGCATGTGCACTCCGTCCATATCAAAGACCATGTGATTGTGAGCGCCAAAGACGCTGGGCATCTCACCGTCGCAGGCGTGCCGATGGGCGACGGCTTTCTCCCCATCGCAGCTTTGACGCGCAGGCTTTACGATGCGGGTCTTCGCCGCTTCACCTTCGAAAATGTGTGGGCCTATAGTGCGAGAATCCAGCCTGGGCGCGTCCCGCAAGAGGATGTCCGTCTTGGTGAAGGATCATTCCGCTATCTCAAGCCGCCGTTTGATCCGGCCAGAATTATTCTCGATCAAACGTCGTTTAACGGCGCGGAGCTTGTGCGGCTAGAACGCGATGCGCTGTTGCGCGGCCTCGCCTCGTTTGGAAAGACCCTTGCGGATTTAAATATTGCGATTTCTCGGCAGAACTAAAACATATAACTCGCAAGCCGTAGACCAATATTCAACTCTTGATCTCAGATCAATCTAGTACAATCCTACACAAAAACGGATTGATCATCTGCAAGACCATCTCACAAAAGAACCTAAGTTGAACGTCCAGGCACAGTAATCATTCCGATCGCTCATTCAATCGATCGAAGTACAGACTTTATGGTAGAAAGATCATATTAACCTAAAAATAGCAGGTGATATGAGCGCGTTAGCGCTTCTCGATAATCCTGGACAACAAACCGATGTATCAGTGGTAGCGGAGGGAGGCTACGGTCTATACAGCACCGTTTGGGTAGAAATCCCAAAAAATTAATGGGGGCATGATAATATATTGAAATTTCAAGATTTTATTGCAAAAAATTCATACACAAAAATACAAAAACAATTGCTGAAGCGAGAGATTTTACGAAGTTCTACTTGGACAGAACTGTGAAGCCAGCCTTCTCAAAAATAGCGGTCGCGGACGGTGTTTTCAGATATTCGGTGAACAGCTTTGCGGTATCCCCTTTTGAAAATGCAGTGGCGGCAAAGCTATAAATGACAGGCTCATGGCTATCTTCGGGAAGAGTTGCTACGACCTTAACAGACCGTTCGATCTTACTTTCTGTATAATATACAAGCCCTAGTTGCGCGTCACCACGCGCTACATAAATGGTTGCCGCGAGATCATTCCTTGCCATCAATAGACGAGGCTCGATGGTGTCCCACAGGCCTAATTTTCTGAACGCTGATTTTCCATAATTACCGCTGGCAGTATTATCAGTATCAGACATCGTAAACTTTCCATCGCCCATAGCGCGGGCTATGGCTTCGGATGTTAAAGGTATTTCCTTTAGATTACTGGTTTCGAGCGCAATGATAACCAATGAATTTCCGAAGATGTCTGATCTCGTATTAGGTCTAATAAGTTTCTTTTCGGCGGCATAACCCATCCATTTAACATCTGCAGAAGCATAGACGTCATAAGGTGCCCCGGCTTCAAGTTGTTTGGCCGCGTGACCCGACGATACGAATGAAAACTTTACCTCTGGGCCACCGCTAGCAGTGAACGTCTTACCTGCCTCTTCGAGAACCTCTTTCAGAGAGACGGCTGCAATTACGTTTAAACTCTCTACCTTAGCTCGGGTGGGCGAGTTTACGGATAGGACTAAAAGGCACGCAGCAAATACCGTGCTAAAAGCTCGGAACATCATAAACCGCCTTGGTTAAACGAAAAAACTTCGCATCGGCAACTGGCGGCCACCAAGTTATAAAATAGCGAAACTTTATTTATGCAAATCGCATATCATACGTAGTCTGCCTTATACCTGTTATAGTCAAGCTAAAGTTTGGGCCTGAAAATACTTTCCATTGACGCAATCCTTTGCACAGATTATGGATGTGGTCAGAACCCCGAGAGCGTAATTTTTCCTACAACATGACCGGTTTCAATGAAGGCATGCGCGCGCCGTAGGTTTTCTGCGTTAATGCGGCCAAGGTTTGTCGTTGAGGTCGCCCGAATTCTTCCCTCGTCAATCAAGTCAGCAATTGCGTCAAGTATTTCATGCTGGCGTTCCATATCGTCGGTGTAATACATTGGACGGGTGAACATCGCTTCCCAGTGAATTGAAACGCTCTTGAATTTCATCAGTCGCAGGTCTAAAGGCTCAGGATCATCGATTAGGCCAATTTGGCCTTGAGGAGCTATGATTGCTGACATTTCTGTCCAACTGGCGGCATTAGTGTGAGTAGAAAAGATGCGTTTAACCGGAGCGAGCCCGGTGATCGTCTTGACCTGATTGGCTAAAGGTCGAGAATGATTTACTACATGATGGGCGCCAAGAGAACGCACCCAGGCTTCGCTTTCAGCGCGTGATGCAGTTGCTACGATATCAACTTTGCTAAGCTGTCGTGCCAACTGAATTGCCATGGAAGGCACACCGCCGGCACCACCAATCACTAGAAGCGACGTTCCATCACCACCATCCTGAGGAACCTGTAGTCTATCAAAGAGCATCTCCCAGGCGGTAAGGCTGGTGAGGGGAAGCGAGGCTGCAGCGGCATGATCAATTGTTGACGGTTTACTTCCAACGATTCTTTCGTCCACCAACTGCAACTCGGCATTGGCTCCTTGGCGATTAAGCACACCTGCATAGAAGACCTCATCGCCTGGCTGGAAGAACCGTACTTCAGAGCCAATCGCCTCAACTACCCCAGACGCATCATAACCCAGAACCACTGGCTTACCATCAGATGGTTCAACGCTAAGACGGCTCTTGATATCGCGGGGATTGACGGCAACTGCTTTGACCCGGATCAGCAGATCGCGACCTTCCGGCATTAAAGGATCCGGAAGCTCAATATCTTCGAGAGATTTCGGCTCAGAAATAGCCAATCCTTTCTTCCAATACCCGACGGCTTTCATGAATCCCCTGTAAGTATTATTTCAAGCGCTATAATTTTATATTTCTATTGCTTCAATCTCAATGATTACGCCGAAAGGCAGAGCCCCCATGCCAACCAAACGCCGTAAACGATACCCGGCTTCGCAAAGGACTTCAATTATCAAATCCGAGCAGCCATTAATTATGAGTCGTGATATAAATGGGAGCCACTTTATTGATTAAATGCGATCTAATCACGAGATATTCTTTAAAGGGGCAAAAATTCTAACGAGAACAAAGATCTAGACGCAATCTCAGCCATCTCAACAGGTTCAAGAAAGTTACACTTCGAATGTGACACTAGATTCATCCACCAAATGATATTTCAGCATTAATTATGGGCATCTGGCGTTAATCGAGGCTTCAGCTCCGTGGTTGTCATAAGGCCGCAAATGGCACTGCCACCGCTAGTACTCATTCTTCCAGCTAATTCAATTCAATCTTTTAAAAATTTCTGCATCGTACTGCATCTTAGTTAGGACGATAAATTCGAATAACAATCAATGATAATACCTAAGCCATGTTGCATTCTAATTTAAAATAAGGTTAAAATTTATCAATTCTTGGTCAGCTAAGATAATGAGATTCATGCTATTATATGACATTTCCATCCTACCTAAGATTAGAGTAGCCGAAAATATTAGCCGTATAAATCTAAAAAACCTAAGGTGTTATTATGAGCGGTAAAGGTATCGTTATCATCGATCATCACCCTGGACGCTCTACTCAAACGTTGGGAATCGCGCGTCAGTTGGGAACCGACCCAGATCTGATTCACGAACCCTCTGTGGGGGTCGTTGGGACCAAGGGAGACAGCCAGTGCTATATCGGCGTCATGTCCAAAGTGGAGGCAATCCATGAGCATTTGAAGTCGCAGATTGGTAAAGAACCCAATCAGCTCAAGTTGCGGCTCGTTCAGCCTGAGTATACGATCGCGACCTCCGACGGCATGCGTAACGGTACACCTGAAATGCGTTATTCGTTGATCGGTAGGGAAGTCACGAATGATGCTTTATGTGAGCATCTTGAAGCGACAGGCCTAGCCGGCGTAATTGCAGTCGTCGCATGCGACAAGCCTCCTGTTGGCACGCTTGCTGCTATTCTAGAACATAATCAGCCCGGCATAATAATGTCCGATGGGCCCATCCGTCCGGGACAGGATCCCGAAACAGAGGAGACGCTAGATATCATAACGGCATTTCAAGCAGCGGGACATGCCAATGCGGAACATCGTCATCATATCGCTTGCCATGCATGCCCAGGAATAGGCAGTTGCGGTGGAATGTTCACCTATAATACGATGCAAACGTTCATTGGAGTGGTCGGGATGCAGCCGCTCGATATGGTTGCGCCTGCCTCCGACGATAAGCGTCGATTAACTACATTTCCAAAAGAGCTAGTCAAATATCTAAGCCAAATGATGAAGCAAGGTTTAAAGCCACGCGATATCGTTGTGCGTGATTCAATTCGGAATGCTGTAATTGTGTCTATGGCGATCGGTGGATCAACAAATGTTGTTTTACATGTACCTGAGATATCTCGTGCTGCCGGATACGGGAATTTCTGGAAAGATGTGATGACACAAGACGAATTTAATCATCTCTCGCAACATGTTGTTCCTGTGCTCACCAATGCCCGACCATATGGCAAATATTCAATGGTCGATATCGACCGAATCGGCGGGATACAGGTGATCGTACGCGAATTACTTGAAGCGGGATTGCTTAATGGCAACGTGATGACGTGCACAGGCGAAACTCTTACAGGACAGATTAAGCGATTAGACCCTCAGCGTCCAGACGGCAACGTGATTCATTCGGTTGATAAGCCCTTTAAAGCAACAGGCGGCCTGCGTATGCTGGGCGGCAATCTTTGTCCGGATTATTCGGCAATTCTCAAATTAGCAGGTGTAGAAGGAGGCTTAGAGAATAATGTGTTCCGGGGCCGTGCCCGTGTTTTTGAGGGCGAGCGAGAACTTTTGAACGCTCTCGATAAGCAGCCAGAAAGCTTTGCTGATCGGGATATGATAATCGTTCGCTATGAAGGCCCGAACGGAGCGCCCGGTATGCCTGAAATGCTCGATCCGACTTCACGAATAACAATGCTATGTCGGGAGCGAGGCATTGTGATTGCGCTTATGACAGACGCTCGGTTCTCAGGTGGATCAGTTGGTCTTGTGATTGGGCACGTTGGGCCGGAAGCAGCGCTTGGTGGTCCGATCGCATTAATTGAAGAAGGTGATGAAATTGTTGTTGATCTCAATATTAATGAATTGAACTGCACGGCTCTGAAAGATCAATCGGTCGTAGACAAGCGCCGGGCGATCTGGGACAAAACTGTGGCCGATAATGGAGGTAGCCATCCAAAATGCGGAACTGCTGATACACGCCTTCTACATCGTGCACGCCATACAGCTGTGCCAGCTATACGCGGCGGCGGACTTCACCCGAACCGCGAAGTTTGGGTAAAAGAGCCTCGTCCTGCGGAAAAATCGGATTTTAAGCCTTCAAACATTACTCGATCATCAACGACTAAATCACTTTGATTTGGCTTTACTCTTATGAACCACTCATAAAAAGCAAGTTAAAGTCTTTTAATCCTATAGTGCCAGTAATTCGGTCAGCTGAATTAAAAACAAACAGTATATTTTATTTTGACTTTCTAGTTTATATAATGACTAAAAATAAATCATAAAATGTTAATCGACATTGATCCGAGCGTGCCATAATCAACAAGCAACCGGTCCGAAGGTTTGATGGGTACAGGTACAACACAGGTTCCTGTTGTCACAAAATCATTTGCCTTAATACCATCCGCGTAACGGCAAACCTCATTAACAAGCCAAGTAAGAGCAATACGCGGATCACCGAGTGCGGCACTGCCGCGGCCCTCAGTAACTTTTTGTTGGTTCAAATGAACATAAATAGCGTGTTCAGAAAGATCGATATTTCGCCATGGTGCCTGAACCGCCGGACCAAGCATCAGCCATGATGCACAAGCCGTATCCGCGATCAAACTTGGCGCACCAACAACGGTAAAATCACGATAGCGGGAGTCAGGAATTTCAATCGATAAATGAAGGCTTTCGACAGCATCCATTACCTCGCTTTGTAGATAGATGTGAGGTCGCCGTGACAGCGAGCGAGCAAACTTGAAGGCGAACTCAGCCTCCGCAACACGCATAATATTTTGACCAAGTTCAACAGATCCATTGGGAGATAAAAGTCGACCTGATAAAATACGCCCACCCAATGGACCATCAACATTTATATGTTTTTGTCCTGCTTCGCTTGTCGCTGCTATTTTCCAGCCAACAACTGCCTGTCCAGATAGTTCAACAATCCTCTTTCCAACCCGATATCCATCTTCGCGAGACCTCGGACGAATAGCGTCAGGAATTTCAGATAAAGTGGCACCTGCTTGCCAACTCTTCCATAAAAAAGAGGCGACTTGATGTAATGATTGATCATCCACGTTCTAAATAATACCTTTGCAAATTGTAACTTAATGAGCGACTAATTCAATATGTTAGAATATGCGCGAAGGCATATGCAGACAATTGAATTCTGCCATCTACTATCAAAGTGCCTTCTCTACTCAAAAATTTAGCATCCTCCGCGGCAACAGAAAAACTCGTCTCATCAAATACTATAATACGCGCAAGCTTACTCAAACCTGACACGTCCAACAAAGCGATTTCACCCGTCAAATTTACAACTATTAGTTCAGTACCACGGTCGGTTTTCGCCGCGATCAATTGTACATTACGCGGTGACGAACTTGAGACGGACAGAAGCTTGCCACCAGCAAGTTGCGATAGCGCACGCCTTGCATGATACACAGGATATAAGCCCATATTTTCATCAAAAAAAGGTTGCTTCCATGGCGTTTTAATGTGCACAGATCCAAACGGCCCTACAAGCCCACCAAGGGCTACTGCTGCGGCCCCACCATAGGCAAAGTGTGAGAAATAACCGATATCGAACGCGGCACCCAGTAAGCCGCGCTGACGGGGGTCATTCCGGTTCATAGCCTGCCTAATGTCGTTCGGATTGTCAGCAACCTTCGCGCCATAAGGATTATCTCGCATACCAATCGCACTTGGACCAACATACCATGGCTTATCTCCAACCATGGCCCGGACGCTTCGTGCAATATGTGGCAAAGACTCAAGTGTTTCAGTAACGGATCGGTCGTCACCCGCGTGGACCATAGCAGAGGTGGTGAAGCTCACACTGTCCATAACGTCCGTCGGGGGGCGCTTACGATTAAGCTCCGTGAAATAGCTAAACATCCCTCCCGTCAAATTGACATCACCAAAAGCGGTCCGTGCCTTCTTAAAAAGTTCGTCGGCAGGCGGACATGGCGGCCATACCGAGCCCGGTAACGTACATTTAAGATCCGATGCAGGCGATAGCATAACAAAAGGAAACGGCCGCCCGAGCCGATCAACTGTTTTTCCCAAACCTACAATTTCATTCTCCCAGCCATCAACCTGAGCAATGATAGCCTCCAACCACGGCTCGGCGCCAAGATCATGCGAGAGCTCTACCTGTTGTTTAAGGCTTTGCAATGAATGCCCACGACGAGGATCATAATGACAGATGACATGATGGGGCTTCTGCTGCTTTAAAATTGAAAGATTTGCGCGAGCTTCATCGCAATCATCGACATCTAGACCAACACCAAGATGCGGTATCTTTCCTAATTCGCTTCCGATCGTGAGCTTTACAACATCATTGCCGCTATTCAATGAAGTCGATGGTATTCCTGATATGGAAAGAGATACAGACTGCTCAATTACAGCACCCTTGGCCAGAATATAAGGCCACGGCAAAGCCAAAGGCCTTACATAGGTTTTATAGGATGCGTCAGACCAGTTACGCTGGTCCTCCATTTCAAACGTATCGCCTTCCATTAAACATCTAACTCTGGCACCCGACGAAAATTCATGGGTGATTGCACGCAAATCCATCATTGGTTGCACAGGATCAATCAAGCTCGGGAAATGAGTGTCTACCACCCGCCCATCAACATGCTCTATTGTCGCAGGTGAGCCTGCGACACCGTCAATCGGATGTAAGACCACAAAGCCTGTTCGATTTGTAACAAAATTCGTAAGACCCGCGCCCTTGCTATCAAACCGCAAAGAACCGTCTGATTTACCCACTATCCGTGCCGAATAGCGAAAACTCTGTTCTGCATCACCCGCCTCTGCATCATAACTAACCGTAAAGCTGTCGCCCTTCTCCTCGAGGAGAAGATTACTCAGCCGCGGATTATAGGTTCCCCAATTTTTGTCCCTTACAATGTAGGACAGGGCGCGTATCATTTCGATACCGTGAAAACGAATGTATCGAAGGTTACCAGCTTCAAATTCCGCCGAAAGCGGGCCGGCTGTCAAAAGCTTTGGCGGTTCAACACTTTCGTCAGTCCCAAACAGACAAATGCCACGTGAAGGTTTAGCTGACATGTCCAGTTCCCCCTTAGATCAAGAGTTAAAATTTAAAAAATTGCAGCACCTGAAGTCGGGTCAAAAAATATGGCATGTTGAAGATCAAAACTTAAATCGATAATTTCCCCTGGTCGGCCGGCCTCCATCGACTCGGTTTCTGCAATACATTGAGTTCCACCTATCTTGATCGTTACATAGGTACGTGATCCAGTAGGCTGAACAATCTCGATAGGGCGAGAAAGTTTAACTTCCCCAGCTTTAACCTTGCTATCTGTCGAGCGCCCGAGATGCTGAGGTCGAATGCCCAATACTATGGAATGTCCCCATGCCTGAATACGCTTCGGTAATGGAATAATTTCGCCATCGCTCAACCGCATGGCTTGCCTATCTCCCGCATCGACCAATTCACCGGAAATGAAATTGATTTTAGGACTTCCAAGAAAGCCTGCAACAAATCGTGTCGCCGGCTGTTCATAGACATTGAGAGGGGAACCCATTTGCTCGATCCGGCCCTCGCGCATGAGCACGATCCGGTCAGCTAATGTCATGGCTTCAATCTGGTCATGGGTAACGTAAAGCATTGTTATCCCGAGATCCTGATGAAGCTTCTTAATTTCGCCACGCATCTCATCGCGCAATTGTGCATCAAGATTCGATAATGGCTCGTCAAACAGAAAAAGTTGCGGCTTACGAACAATGGCCCTTCCAATAGCGACCCGTTGTCTCTGCCCACCCGATAATTGCTTGGGGAAACGATCTAGAAGTCCGGTAATACCCAACATTTCAGCTGCCGAGTTCACACGGAGATTAACTTCGTGATCTTCCATTTTACGGGCGCGCAATCCAAATGCAATATTCTCGAAAACGCTTAGATAGGGATAAAGTGCGTAATTTTGAAAGACCATGGCAATATTGCGGTCACGTGGTCTGAGCGAATTGACGTTCACGCCAGAAATCAAAATGTCGCCTTGCCCAACTTCTTCAAGGCCTGCAATCGTCCTTAAAAGAGTCGATTTTCCACAACCTGACGGGCCAACCAAAACGGTAAATTCCCCTGCCGGAATTTCGAGATCAATTCCCTTCAGAACATGAACAGTGCCGAAAGTCTTATGAAGCTCGCTGATCCTAACGTCTGACATGCCTAGCCCTTCCGAGAACTAATCTCATCTTTAACCTTTGACCGCACCCATTGAGATGCCACGGACAAGAAATCTCTGTAATAAGGATACCGTTATAAATACAGGAACTGTTCCAAGTGCTGACATTGCTGCTATTTTTGCCCAGAAATTAGATTGTCCACCAAAATAGTGGGTTACCTGAACCGTATAAGTCACCACTTCGGTTCGCGTCAGCACAAGTGCAAAAATAAATTCGTTCCAAGCAAAAACAAAGGTAAAGACTGCGGTTGCGAATAGACCTGTACGTGCCATCGGAAAGACAACTTTCCACAACACAGCCCATCTAGAACAACCGTCGACTAAAGCACTTTCTTCAAGTTCAAGAGGGATGTCTTCTATATAACCACGCATCATCCATATGACGTAAGGCAAATTAAATGCTGTATATAAAATAATCAGACCGCCATAAGAGTCGACCCAGCCGAGATAGACATAAAGAAGAAAAATTGGAAAAATAATAGCAATCGGCGGCATGAGCCTTTGTGATATAACCCAAACGGCGAAGTCTTCACCGCCGGTTTTAAACCTCACCAAACTATAAGCGCACATCGTACCAAAAATCATCGCAATAACGGTACTTACACCTGCCAATATAAGACTATTTAAAACGCTTACCGCGTCACCGTCTTTGAACAAAACCGCATAATTGGCAAATTGAAAACTCTTCGGATACCAGACGGGCGGAAAGTGAAAAATTTCATCTGGAGTCTTAAAAGAAATGATAAAGAGCCAATAAATTGGGAAAACAAAAAATACCAGCAATAAACTGGCCAAACCGTATCGGCATGCAAGTTTCCAGCGACGAGTTGCTGCCAGTGAAAAATTAGTCATTTCGCAAGTCCCATCCGTCGAATAGCCCATATCACGATAACTGACATCAGCCCCACAATAAGAAAGGCAATAGCGGCGGTATAACTTGACTCAAATTGCTGAAAGCCTTGCACATAAGTGTAAATGGAGATCGTTTCTGTCATTGTTCCTGGGCCTCCTGATGTCAGAGCCCAAATCACATCAAAGATCCGAAATAAATCGACCCCCCGGATCAAAATTGCAATTGCCATAACAGGCCAAATGGCAGGAAGTACAATCTTAAAAAAGATACGCCAGAAACCAGCGCCATCCAGCTCAGCCGCTTCAGTCAATGACTTGTCGACATTCGACAAAGCAGCGAGCAGTATGAGAAACATGAATGGCGTCCACTGCCAAATCTCACAAATCAAAATGGCAGGATAAACGAGATGAGGCGTTATGTTCCAAAGCATAACGACCTCATGCCCCGCAAACCAACCAATGACTTGATTGATTGGCCCATAGCGTTGATCAAACAAAAGGCGCCACGTTGCTCCTGCAACAACAGGAGAGATAACCGTGGGAAGCACGATTAGCGAAATAAAAATCTGGCGTCCCGGCATTCTTTCAAGAAACAGATGCGCCATAGCTAAGCCAAACACCAGTTCAACGGGTAAGGCAATAATCGTGATAATCAGAGTGTGGGCAATGGATTGCCATAGCCGCGCGTCGTCAAATAACTGCGCATAATTGGTGAGCCCAGCAAAAGAAGTATCATAATCCGTCATGGTAATTTGCTGAAAACTTACGACAAGCGAATAGATAAGCGGAAACAAACCGATAAGAAGAAGTAAAAAAACCGAAGGTGCGATAATCCAATACCTAAAATTATGGTCCGGCATCCGTCCTGACGGAGGACGAGCAATAACGGATAGAACGAAAGGCGACGCAGAAGTCATAGATTTATCCAAATCAAAAAACCTGCCCCAACCTAATAGGGTTGGAGCAGGTGGTTCGTTATATTGTTTTATTTAGGGTAGGCACCTGATTTCGACGCCCAATCAGCATATACTGCCTTTTGTTTATCAACGCCGATCTTCTTGGTGATCCCATCCCATTCGCCGGCAGCGGCATCAAGGATTGCTTTTGGATCTTCACCAGCCCAAAGCTTTCCAATAGCCTGACGAAGGACTTCTTCATATTTGTCGGTTTGCAAGACGGACAAATCGAATATTCCTGCAAGAGAAGCATCTTTCAGGGTCTTCAAATAATCCTTCGCATCTGGCCATAGCGCCAAATAACCAGCATCCGTATAATGTGAGTCACGGAACGGGTCACGGAGCGTTGTCGGAAGCTTCACGCGTTGAAGCGAGATATCTTCACTGTTAAGCCATTGAATGAAGAGATAGGCTGCATCCTTGTTCTTTGATGTCGAGGCAATCGAAAGATCAAAGCCTGCAGCGAGCTCCGGATGCCCGCCTGGTGGCAGTGCATAACCAACTTTGCCGCCAACCGTCGATTTAGGAACCCAATTCAATGCCTTGTCATCTGTACCGTATCCTGCAGCCCAACGACCATATGGTGGCCAAGAAATCGTCATTGCAGTTTGACCCGCCATGAAGGCTGCAAGATTTTCAACGAAGCCCCACTGTTCAACACCAGGTGGCATGAACTTATTCTCATTTCGCATATCGGTGAGCACTTTCACACCAATATCACTATTTATCGTGGCTTTCATTGTCTCCGCATCAAAGAATTTACCGCCTTCATTACGGAAGCGCTCTTGGAACATGAACATCGTATACGGAGGCTGACGGAAGAAGGCAGCTCCGTAAACATTTTGTGGCTTCAATATCTCAGTAAGAGCGGAGCCTGTCTCGCCAAACTCTTTCCATGTCTTCGGAACGGAAAGATCGTGGCCTGTCTTGGCTTTGAAGGCATCCTTTATTTTCGGATCTTCAAAAATATCTTTCCGGAAATACATGATGAACACGTCTCCATCATCCGGAAGACCGTAGATTTTGCCGTTTGCCTTTGCCCAATTATCGCGATAGATGGGTGCAATCTTCTGGAACTCATCCTTATAGCCATATTTGTCGACATAAGCATCAAGCGGCTCAAGTGCACCTGCATTCGCAAGATCCGGCATCCAAGATGGCATTACGTTCAGTGCATCATAAGCACCCGTTCCGGCGCGATATTCCTGCATGATTTTTGTGAACATCTCAGCCGTTTGTACTTCGACAACCTTTACCTTCATGCCTGTTAGTTTTTCCCAGAGCGGACCTGAGAAATTGAGCGGATCAAGCGATTGAAGGCCCGCTTCCCAAACGATCGTAATCGTCTGGCCTTTATATTTTTGAGCCTCCTTGACAGCCCTGTCAGCTGCGCTTTCTGCCCATGCGGCTGAAACAGTAGTAGCCGCGATCAACGCGCCAACAGCTGTTAAGCCAAGTCTCTTTATAAGATTCATGACCATCCTCCCATTTTAACTAAACAAATGCCTTCTGCATTCGCCCTTCATGTATCAGCCATCACTCGCAGAAGGCCGATCTGTTGCGCCTACCGTCTCAAGTAAAACGATTGGCGTATTCTTTAAGCTTAGCCTTAAAGCTGGCGGAATCAATAACCGCCTGGTTTACAATCCCGCGAGGAACCAAACCTTTTTGAAGATCCAGTGTCGCGCGCACATCGGCTAAACCATTTCCAGCAAAACATTGATCCGTCCAGCATAGTGCATGAGGAGTAAGAATCACATTATCAAGTTTTAGGATCGGATCATTCGCAACAGGGGGTTCGACTTCAAAGACATCCAAACCAGCCCCTGAAATTTTGCGCTCTTGCAGTACCTTGGTCAAGGCTGCTTGATCCACAATCGGCCCGCGCGCTGTATTTATAAAAAATGCTGTTTTTTTCATAAGCGCTAAGCGCTCGGCGTTTACTAGATGTTTCGTCTGCGGAGTAAATGGGCAATTGACCGTAAGAATGTCAGCTTGCCGAAAGACATGCTCTAGCCCAACCAATTCAATGCCTAGTTCGGCGGCAATGTCAGCGTCGGCAAATGGATCATGCGCAATGAAGCGCATATCGAGTGGTTTACACACCCTGAACATTTCAGCGCCGATATTGCCAATCCCAATCGAGCCCAATGTCTTACCAACAAGGCCGACACCCATATGTTGACCGCGGCGGTTGAAGCCATCCGGACCCTCACGGGTTAACTGGTCTTTGATCATTAATTTACCGGTGAGCGCGAGAATGAGAGTTAAAATAGAAACAGCCACTGGGCGCCTTACACCGTCCGGTGTGATTACAAGGGCAATATCGGCTTTTGTGCAGGCATCAACATCAACGCTATCATAGCCAACACCAAAGCGTGCAACGGCAGTTAGCCGTCCATTGGGATGAATACTCGTCGCATTGAACTGCGGAACAAGAAGAATAAGAACGTCAATATCTTCAATTTGATCGGCGCGGATTACAGGCGTAGGATCAAGGTAAACGACTTCTATACCTGGCGCATCAAAAAGCGGACTTAGATCAAAGTCGGGAAATGTCGGCGATCCATCAGGCTTCTTAAAATCGCCCGAAAGCGCGACACGAAAAAGAGCATTCATTAGGTCCACCTCATTATTTTGCCACGCAAGATACTCTCAATTTATCAACTGCATCTGAAAGTGTTGCCTGTAACATCCAAACGTCGCCCGAATAACAGATAAAATCAAAACCTAACTTGTTATATTCAATACCTGTTTCAACATTCGGTACAAGTCGACCAAGAGCTTTGCCATGCTTGCGGGTAGCAGCGGCAACTTTAGCAATCGCATCTGTAAATATTTTGTTGTTAAAATCCCCCGGAATTCCAAGAGATGCAGAAAGATCGAAATGGCCAACCCATAAACAATCAACTCCATCTAATGCGGCTATCTCATCAGCGTTTTTCACGCCTTCAGCTGTCTCTATTTGACAAAATAAAGTGGTACGATGATTGGCCGCACTCAGGCGTTCGGCTACCGTTCCAATATTACGATAATTGTCATGGGCAACGCCAAGCGCCACTCCCCGCTTGCCTTTAGGAAAATATTTCATACTGTCCAGAATATGGCGTGCCTCGATCGCGTCGTTGACCATCGGCAACATAATTCCTTCCGCCCCCATATCGCAGACGCGTGCAATGTGATCGTATTCTTTTGACGGAACACGAACAATCATACGAACGTCAGCGGCTTCGAAATAACGGATACTTTGCTTTACGGTTTCAATGCTAAAGCCCGAATGTTCCATATCAAATAAAACAAAGTCACAACCGGATGCTTTAAAAATATGCCCGATGCCTGGTGTAGCAAATTCAACAACAAAACTGCCAAATTTTGGCTCGACCGAACGAGCCATATCCTTTAAACTATGTTCCTTCATATCCCCCCCCAATCCGATTATCACGCACAACATATTAGATGGTCGGCATGACTTATTATTAACGAAGTATTCTGTATGGGGTCAGGGCAGCTTGATGGACGGTAGAATAACCCCAGATTTATAGATTGGCGAAACGGTAACGTTCTGTAGGCACAATTGTCAATCGACTAATTTTCAAGACCAAGCTTATATTTTAAATGTAATTGATAACCGATGAGTTGATCATCAATCATAGCTAAATCGAGGACATTCTATAAAATTGAAAAAGTGTAATTTTTTAATGCATCTAGACGCTTTTGAAATTTAGACAAACCGGCGGATAAAGTACCAATAGAATCCCATTATTTATCCGCATTCATGCGGCGTAAGGCGCCGTTGATATGGGCTCGCATCGCTTTCTCTGCGGCGTCCGGCTGACGGTCTTTAATGGCGGATAGGATCCTGCCATGCTCCAAAATTGTTTTGCGATGAACTTTGGGGCCGCTGCTGGACCGCGCAAACCGGATACCGGCATAGATAATGCCGCCAAGATAAGCCATCAATTCGGTAAAATATTGGTTTCGCGTGGCATTCGCGATCGCAAGATGGAATTGCAAATCAAATCTTTCGGGATCGCCGTCTTCTGATCGCTCCATCTCCGTATGGAACATTTCCATCTGCGCAATATCTTCGTCCAAGCGCCTGGTAGCCGCAAGCCTAGCCGCCATGATCTCAATCGGCATCCGCAATTCGAACAGCTTTATAACCGCGGACGAATCCTTGCTGAGTTCTGTATGGACTTTAAATGACTGCCGTTCCAAAAGTCCCGTCACATACAGACCACTGCCCTGACGTGACTCAACCAGCCCGTCAGCCTTAACCCGGGAAATGGCTTCCCGCACCACCGGTCGACTAACATCGAAATGTTGTGCTAGCCCATGCTCGGAAGGCAGCCGTGCACCGGCAGGAAATTCCCCGTTTCTAATATGAAGCGACAAGAGATCCGCAATCTCTTGTGGCGCATCCGATTTCAAACGGCTCGTTAATTTCGCTTCCAACATAATTGAATCTTACATCACTTTAACTTGTCAGACAATTATTGTCTTACAACCCTTTTCAATTCGCAAAAAAGCTATAAGATAATCCCTGCAATATGGAAAGAAAAAGCGATTTCAAAAAAGTGAATCGCTAAAAACGGGAGGAAAAACATGAAGTTAATGAAAAGCGGATTATTATTGTCAGCTCTCATGGCCGCAGCCGTATTCTCTTCTGCCTCGGCAGCGGACAAGGTTGTGATCGGCTATTCCGCGCCGGCCCTTCTTGGTGGTCAAGGGCAAATTCAAGCGGGCCTCGTCAACGGCGCCAAAGCTAAGGGCTGGGAGGTTGTAACGATCACCTCCGGTGGCGACGCACAAAAACAATTAAACGATATCAATGACTTGATAGCACGTAAAGTGAACGCAATCGTCGCGGTTCCGGATGATAGCGCAGGCATTTGCCAGGCCGTCAAAGCGGCGAAAGCTGCAAAAATTCCGTTCTACACGATCGATCGTGCGCCATCGGGCTGCGAAATCGACATGGTTGTTCTCTCGGACAACTATCTTGCCGGCAAGCAAGCCGGCGAAGCCATGGTGGCCTTCTTGAAAGAACGCTATGGCTCAGCCAAAGGCAAGGTGCTGGAAATCACTGGCAACCTTGCGCAAAACGTAGCGCAGCTTCGCGGCGCGGGCTTCAATGACGTTATCAAGAAGAACCCTGGCATTACCGTTATCACCAAGGTCGGTGATTGGGATGCGCCAAAGGGTGTTGATATCGTGCGCGACGTAGCGTCGGCCCAGGCCGATCTCGACGGCATTTATATGCATTCGGATTGCGTATATTCGGAAGGCACCGTTCAAACCCTCAAGGAGCTTGGCAAGAGCGCTTTGTCCGGTGAAAAGGGCCACATCTTCCTTGCAAGCGTTGACGCATGCCTATCGGCACTCGAGTTGATGCGCGCCAAGAAGTTCGACCATGCTTCAAACCAGCCTATTCCTGACTTCGGCGTTCTTGCCGCCGACTTCATCGAAAAGCAACTGAAGGGACAACCTGCAACGCCAGGTGAAGTCAAGAAGGACGGCACGCTTTGGTCGCCTGCTCGCGTTGAAAAGTCCGACGTTGGTATGCAGCTCTTCCTGTCAACGACGGCGATTAACCAGTCAAACATGAACGATGAACGCCTTTGGGGCAACATCGAGAAGAAGAATGGCGGCTAATCATCCTATCTAGGAAACAACAGGGCGCGGCTTGATTTGATATTAAGCCGCGCCGGTTTATCAATGATGTGGCCCATAAGCGGATTGGAGATCCAGGATGGACGATGAACATTCCACTCCTGTGGTTGAAATGGTCGATATCGTTAAGGCGTTTCCTGGAGTAAGGGCACTTGATTCAGTTTCGTTCTCTGTAAAGCAAGGAGAAATTCATGCCTTGTTGGGGAAAAACGGCGCTGGCAAATCAACCTTGATGCACGTATTGACGGGTCTTTATACACCCGACTCGGGGACGATCCGGATACGTGGTGAAATCCATGAAAATTTGAACACGGCCAAAGCCAAACAAGCCGGTATCGCGCTCGTGGCACAGCATGCCAAATTTGTACCGGGACTGAGTATCGCGGAAAATGTCTATTCCGGCATGCTGCCGCTCCGTTGGGGTGGTTTCGTCGACTGGAAAAAAATGTATCGCGACGCCCAGGAAAAACTGGGACAATTCGACATCGATATCGATGTGTCTCGGTTGATGGAAGATACAACGGTCGCCGAACGTCAAATGATTGAAATTGCTCGCGCCCTTTTTGCGGATGCAAGCGTCATTATTCTGGATGAACCGACAGCGCCTTTACCCAAGCATGATGTCGCAAAGCTTTTCGAATTTGTCAGGCGGCAAAGAGCGCGTGGCGCCTCCTTCATCTACATCTCACATTATTTGGAAGAAATCTTTGAAGTAGCCGATCACGTGACTGTCATGCGCAATGGCGTTGTGGCAGGAGTTTCACCTGTAAAGGACATTACTCAACCCGAATTGATCAGGCTGATCAGCGGTGCCAATGTTGAGCGATACAAAAGAGAGAGCGGAAAGATCGGCAATCCCGTCCTGTCCATCAATGGATTAAACAGACCTGGTGCCTATACGGATGTTCAATTAACGCTAAATGCAGGCGAAGTTGTCGGCTTGACTGGCTTGGAAGGGAGCGGCCCCGGTGAACTGGCGCGGGGATTATTCGGGTTGGAGCCCTTGGGCAGCGGCAGCGTGATGCTGAATGACGCTCCCTATATCGATGGCAGCCCGATCAGTTCGCTAAAACAAGGATTAGCCTATCTGCCACGCGACCGGCACGGGCTTGGAATCGTTGCAATCCGTAGCGTCCGGGACAATGTTTCGCTGTCGGTGCTTGACAGACTGGAGCAATCTTTGGGCCTGATCGACAGTGCTAAAGAGAAAAGGCTTGTGTCCGATTTTATCAATGTTTTGGGTATCAAGACACCGAGCATGGAGACGGCTGTAGAAAATCTAAGCGGTGGCAATCAACAAAAAGTCGTTGTGGCCAAACTTGCCGCCACTGAGCCTAAAGTGCTTATACTGGATGAACCGACCCAGGGCGTCGATGTTCAGGCAAAGGTTGAACTGCTTCGGATTGTCGATCAACTCAGCCAACGTGGCGTGGCCGTCGCGGTAGTCTCGGACGAGCTTAGCGAATTGATGGACATTTGCGATCGTATTGTCGTGTTTTATCGTGGCAGGATTATTCGCGAATTCCGAAAGAATCGTGAACCGATTACGACAGCGCTTTTATTAGCCGCAATTGAAGGCGAGACTTTGGAGACCACCAATGCAAGCGTCTAAACATATTCCCACCCTTCTGGATCATTTGATTTGGGTTATTTTGGTTGGTGTATTTATCTTCTTTGTCTTTCAATCGCCGGTATTTCTGACGTCGACCAATATCACCAATATTTTTACCGCCGCCGCGGTACTTGGCATTTTAGTGGTAGGTCAAACTTTCGTGCTTATCAGCGGCAATTTTGACCTTTCCTCTGAATCAACCCTCGGTGTCTGCGCGCTGTTTGGCATGTATTTGATCGTTCCTGCGACGCCCCCCTATTGGGGCGGCGGAGTTTTGATTAATCCCTATCTCTCCATCGCGGTTATCATCATTACAGGCTCGCTGTTCGGCTATATAAACGGGCTGCTGATAACCGTCGGCAAAATGAATAATTTCATTGTCACACTCGCAATGCTCCTCATTTTGCGCGGTTTGATGATGGCTTTCACACAAGGCAAGCCGATTAGCGGACTAAATTTTCCACCGGCCGAAATATATTTCTGGCTCGGCCATGAATCGCTTTTTGAAATTCCGGATCTTATTAAAATTCCCGTTGGCGTTGTGGCGACAGGCCTTATCTTTATCATCGGTCATATTGTTCTCAACCATCGCCGGTTCGGCCGTGAACTCTACGCCATTGGCGGTAATAAGCAGGCAGCCATCGCATCGGGAATTGATGCTGATAAGCGCGTCCGGCAGGCCTATATAATAAGCGGCGGCCTTGCGGCTTTGGCTGGCTGGATGCTGGCGGGCCGCGTCGGTTCTATTCAAGTCAATCTCGGTGACGGCTATATCTTTACCGTAATGGCGGCAGCAGTCATTGGCGGCATCAGCTTGCAAGGCGGCCGCGGCACGATGCTGGGCGCCTTGGGGGGCGTTCTATTATTGTCGACAATCGATCGCGGGCTTAACCTGATGAGTGTCTCGGTGTTCTGGGTCAAAGTGATCCAAGGGTTAATCATCATGTTCGCTATGTTTATCGATGCCCAGCGCGTGAGATATCGTAAACCCCAAGCGAAGGCAGCCGCCGTTGCGGCTTCACCAACAAACCCGACTTAAATCAGGCGGCGGCCAGCGGAGGAGGATTGAACGGCTTCCAGAATCGCCTGGGCGTCAATTCTAAAATGCCTATATAGATCTTTGATGGTACCGCTCTGTCCAAAATGTTCGACACCCAGTGGAATGGTGCGATGACCACGCACACTACCAATCCAAGATAGTGTGGCCGGGTGTCCATCCATAACGGTTACCAAAAGCGTATGGGATGCTAGAAGCGACATATGTTTTTCAATGGCTGATATTTTTCGAGCCTCACCCAGAGATCGCGCTTTTGTTGCGGCATTCCATCCCGCATTTAATCGATCGGCCGACGTTACCGCCAATAGACCAACGTCACGCCTTTTACCTGCAAGAAGGCCAACTGCTTGAATCGCTTCTGGTATCACGGCGCCTGTGGCTATGATCACACAATCGGGATTTGGGCCCGGTTGGCGCAGCCAATACGCGCCTTCAATCATGTTTTCTTCTAACTCGGCATCAAGCTCACGGAGCGGTTGTTCCATCATCCGTGTTGATAACCGCAAATAGACCGATCCACCCTGCTCGTCCCGCACCCATTCCGTTCCTGACAGCTCATTTGACTTCGCACGTGCGCCCGATTTCTGAAGGTAATTCAGAGACCATCGCATGATTACTTCGAGTTCATCAACAAAGGCAGGCTCGAAACTCGCCAGCCCATCTTGGGCTATGCCAATCAAGGGTGTGCCAATCGATTGATGCGCGCCACCTTCCGGCGCAAGCGTTACGCCTGATGGTGTTCCGACGAGAATGAAACGTGCATCTTGATAACAGGCATGATTAAGTGCATCGAGACACCGACTGATAAACGGATCATAAAGTGTCCCTATCGGCAGAAGACGCTCGCCATTTATGCTGTGCGAAAGACCCAAGGCAGCGAGCATCAAGCAAAGATTATTTTCGGCAATGCCTAATTCAAAATGCTGTCCAGACGGTGAAAAATCCCACATGAATGTGGATTGTATTTTTTCTTTTCGAAAGAGATCAGCAACCGTGTCATGCGCAAAAAGACCGCGCCTATTAACCCATGATCCAAGATTGGTGGAAACCGTGACATCAGGAGAACAGGTTACAATCCGATCGGCGACTGGATGATCGGATTTTGCTAAATCTTGCAAAATCAAGCCGAAGCCCTGTTGCGTCGACATTACCTTTTCCTGGCGATAGTCTAACCTATCGGGAACCGTAATGGCCTTCGCCGCTAATCGTCTTGGCTGAGAGAAGATCTCGGCACGATCCGTAATTATTTTCTGGCATTCCACCAGTTG
This sequence comes from Beijerinckiaceae bacterium, assembly GCA_026461505.1. GTDB lineage: Bacteria > Pseudomonadota > Alphaproteobacteria > Rhizobiales > Beijerinckiaceae > CAIUPE01. The sequence continues at coordinate 1,976 of JAPJMW010000030.1, read as the reverse complement.
AGATCCAAGACCTTCATAAAAATCCCATTCCTTTCCGTCTCGAATATTGAGGCCTTTTTTCCACGTTTCAATTTGCAAAGGCGTCATTAGGCCTGAGTGATTATCCTTATGACCCTGAAAAGGTAATCCCAACCCTTTAATCGTGTAGGCAATAAAGCATACCGGCCGATCCCGACCGGCGCTTGAAAAGGCATGGATCAACGTCGGTAAATCATGTCCACCGAGATTTGACATAAGCACCAATAAGTCATCGTCTGAATAGTGTTCTATGAGGCGTGTGACATCACCTTGATCGCCGATATCATCAAGAAGGCGCTTACGAAAAGCAGCTCCTCCTTGGAAACATAAGGCGGCATAGAGCTGGTTCGGACACTGATCAATCCAGCTGCGTAATACGGCTCCGCCCGGTTTCTCAAATGCTTCTTCCATCCGTAATCCATATTTAAGAATTACGACGTCCCAACCGAAATTGCGAAAAATTGTCTCGATTTTTTCCCATAGACCCTCACGGATTACAGCATCGAGACTTTGGCGGTTATAATCGATAATCCACCAACAATTCCGTAGCCCTTGTTTCCATCCTTCAATCAGCGCTTCGTAAATATTCCCCTCATCCAGCTCAGCATCACCCACAAGAGCAACCAATCGACCTTCCGGCCGATGACTCATGAAACCCTTCAGGTGAACGTAATCTTGAGTAAGCGAAGCAAAAAGGGTTTGCGCGACGCCTAAGCCCACCGAACCAGTTGAAAAATCAACATCTTCACCATCCTTGGTGCGGGATGGATAGGATTGCGTTCCACCAAATCCGCGGAAATGTTCCAACTCATGCCGCGTTCGGTGGCCCAGCAAATATTGGATGGCATTATAAACCGGACTAGCATGAGGCTTAACAGCGACCCGATCTTCAGGGCGCAAAATAGAAAACCAAAGCGCTGTCATAATCGTCACAAGAGAAGCCGATGAAGCTTGGTGTCCTCCAATTTTCAGGCCGTCCTCATTGGGCCGAATATGATTCGCGTTATGAATCATCCATGTCGAAAGCCAAAGTAACTTTTGTTCAATAGCGCGTAAGGTACTGATCTGAGCACTTTCTATGGGTAAAATCATGGCCGTATCCTCCGCGAGGGTGACAAAGGCATTTTATGCTGAAGAGCAAGGTAAATTCATGCAAATTTTGTGTATTTAATTATATTTTTAGAATATGTTTCTAATAATTGAAAATTAGCGGAAGGATTTTCCAAATGATCATTGACGCTATCGATCGTAAAATTATCGCGCTGCTTCAAACCGATAGTCGGCTAACACTTCAGGAAATCGCAGATCAGGTTGGACTGACCGCATCACCCTGTCACCGGCGCATTGGCCGCCTCGAGCATGACGGTATCATCACGCGCTATTCAGCGATGGTTGATCAAAAAGTCGTTGGTTTGCCGGTGTCTGTTTTTGTGTCCGTTAAACTGGAAAGGCAGAAAGAAAAGGAACTTGAGCAATTCGCGAGTGCAATCGCAAAATGGCCTGAAGTGGTTGAATGCTATTTGATGACAGGCACACGCGATTATCTCATGCGCGTCGTGGCTCCCGATCACATGGGATACGAGCAATTTCTTCGCCAGAAGTTAACACGACTTGACGGCGTTGCCTCAATCGAGTCGAGTTTCGCTTTGGATCAAATTAAATATTCGGTAGCGTTGCCTTTATAAGCCTCGATTAGGACTTTGGTGTCCATGCGGGTGGCTTGACAGCGCGGCCTGTTGCCGCCGCCTCATAGGCTGCTTCAACCAGAGCGTAGGTTTTCAGATTATCCTCACCTGATGTATCAGCAGTACGTCCCGCACGGAATGATTCAAGCATGTGCCGGTTTGTATGAAGAACGGCTTCTTGCGATCCGTGCCAAGGCCTGCTTGTCCAGGATAGAAGGGGGCTTCCAATCTGTTCTTCGAAAAAGATTCCTTGTGTTGTGACCTGCATTTTTT
>JAPJMW010000029.1 GCA_026461505.1 Beijerinckiaceae bacterium | reverse complement strand
GCCCGAAGCTAGATCGCCTAAAACGGAGTCGATTGAATTCAGCTGATCTTCGGTTTCATCATAAGGAAACTTCGCCGAGAATTCTTCGTAGAGACCATGCGCAACCGTGAGCTTTGGTGCTTCTTTCATCAGACGGGCGGCGGCGATTTTAATCAGCGCATGCGCCATTTCGCGGATGCGTTGTTTGAGCTTCGCCTTACGCGCTTGCCAAGCGCCGCCACCTAAGCGATCTAGCGCAATTTCGGTATCTTCAGATCCGTAGCGCGATAAAAGGTCCAGATTTTCAACGGGCAAAAAGAGCCTATCACCACCCGCATAATGAAGTTCGACGCAATCATGCGGCGCGCCCGCGGCATCAATCGTTTTAAGACCGACGAAACGTCCAATACCGTGATCGACATGGACGACGAGATCACCGGGCGTCAGGCTTCCTGCCTCCGAAATCACATCCTGTGCTCGCTTCGAGCGACGTGCTTTACGCACCAAACGATCACCAAGAATATCCTGCTCACCAACGACAACCAGCGTATCGGTTTCAAAACCGCGCTCTATGCCCCAGACGGCAAGACCCACCTCACCTGCTTTTAGCGCTAAGGCTTGCGTGTAAGTCGCAACAGGTGTCAGGCCAGAAAGTCCGTGGTCGGATAAAACATGGCCTAATCGCTCGCGAGCACCTTCAGACCATGCAGCAACCAAAATGCGGTGCTGCGATTGACGCAAATCGCCAATATGTCCGACGACAGCATCAAAGACATTTTTACCCTCGTCATTCTTATCGGCACCTTCCGCAGCCGCGCGTTCTGCGGCGAATATCCTACCTTGCCTTGCACCCGCATCAATGACCGAGAGTGGGTTCGATTCAATCACGTTGAAGGATGTTAATCGGACAACAGAACGCGATTGAAAGGCAGATTCAAAATCTGAAATTTTGAGATGTAATCGATCAGGGTGGAGCGGCTTATAAGGCGCGATACCAGGTTGCGTATGAGACATGGCATCACGCCGTGCCTCATAGTGATCATTGATTTGTTTTATACGTTCATTAGCCGCTTCTTCAACCAATGGATCCAGAATGAATGGAACATCGGGCAAATAGTCGAAGACCGTATCGAGGCTTTCATGGAACAAAGGTAACCAATGTTCCAATCCGGCTGGCCTTCTTCCCTCGCTGATCGCTTCATAAAAATGATCGTCGCGACCGGGGGCGCCAAAGGCTGCGACATAACCCTGTCGAAAGCGCTTAATCGACTCCGTCGTTAATTGCACTTCGCTCATCGGTACAAGATCAAGCGAGCGAAGCTGCCCGATTGTTCTTTGTGTCTCAGGATCGAAACTGCGGATCGATTCCAACGTATCGCCGAAAAAATCGAGCCGGACTGGTCCGGTCATACCAGGGGCATATAAATCGATAATCCCGCCGCGTACCGCATATTCGCCCGTTTCGCGAACAGTGGATTGTCGCATAAATCCGTTGTTTTCGAGCCAAAGGCCGAGTGCCGTTGTATCAACCCGATTGCCGGGGGCGGCTGAAAAACTGTCCGACCCAACGCGGGCCTGTGAAGGCACACGTTGCATCAGACCATTCGCCGTTACAATCAAGATCCGGGGCTGATCTTCGCTCGTCTGCGAACGGGCGAGACGCGCCAATACTGTCATACGTCGTGACGTAATCGAACTATTAGGCGATACGCGGTCATAAGGTTGGCAATCCCAATTCGGGAAACTCAGCACCTCGATATCGGGTGCCACAAACCCTAACGCCAATTCCATTGCTGCTTGACGTTGACCATCGCGGGCGACAAAAACCAAGGCTGCTGCTTTGCCATGACCCATCTTCGCTAAGGCGCGGGCCATCTCCGCCGTTATAATGGCGTCGAAGCCATCAGGCACCGAGGATAGAACAACGTGTCGCCTATCTTTGATCGCAGCATTTAGGGTCTGAAGAAGTTTAGACATCGAGAATTCCGCCTGCTCATTCTTCAGATATTGATCGGGGCGGCGTGATTGTGATGGTCCCGGATTGCCTTCAGCAGGGCTGTATCGAATTCAGCAGGAATATCCTGAGCATCTAAAATCCAATGCAACAAATCACGGTCAGATTGCTCGATCAGAAGTTCAAAACCATCTAACTCGTCAACACTCATTGTACTTAGAAAACTGTCCGCGAACTGGCCCATAATCAAATCCATTTCGCGTAAACCCCGATGCCAAGCTCGAAATAAAATTTTACGCCGTCTCGGATCAAGATCAGCACTGGAAAGGATCGTTCCGGTCATTTTAATCTTTCGTTAATGTATTAAAGAGCGGGTAGATCGCCCTGCTCCCAACCTTGTTTTGTTTGAGCAATAAAATCATTTAATTGGCCAACGGATATTGCGTGGCGCAACCCAGCCATCAGCTCCTGATAATAAGCGAGATTGATACCGGTAATCAGCATCATGCCTAAAATTTCTTCCGCCTTTACCAGATGGTGCAGATAGGCTCGACTATAGATACGCGCTGGTGCCCAGTTAGATGTTTCATCGAGCGGACGATGGTCATCGGCATGGCGCGCATTACGTAAATTGATTTTACCATAACGGCTATAGGCTAAACCATGCCGACCAGCGCGCGTTGGCATAACGCAATCAAACATATCAACGCCGCGACGAACGCTTTCGACTATATCATCGGGTGTACCTACACCCATCAAATAACGCGGCTTTTCTTGTGGTAAGAAAGGTTCAACCGTTTCAATCATGCGCAACATGATCTCTTGTGGCTCGCCTACGGCCAAACCGCCGATGGAATAGCCTTTGAGGTTCATGGCAGCCAACGCCTCGGCACTGCGAATGCGAAGCGCCTCAACCGCTCCACCCTGAACAATGCCAAACATCGCTTTGCCCGGTTGATTGCCAAAGGCTGCAGCTGATCTCTCGGCCCAACGAAGAGATAATTCCATGGCACGTTCCGCCTCACTGTCTGAACAGGGAAGCTTGACGCATTCATCCAATTGCATCTGGATATCGGAACCCAAGAGGCCCTGAATTTCGATGGAGCGCTCTGGCGTTAATTCATGTTTCGATCCGTCAATATGGGAGGAAAAGGTCACCCCCTTTTCGGTAAGCTTGCGCAATTTGGCGAGCGACATGACTTGAAAGCCGCCTGAATCCGTTAAAATTGGATGGGGCCAATTCATCATATGATGCAACCCGCCTAAGCGGGCCATACGCTCGGCACCCGGCCGCAACATTAAATGGTAGACATTACCCAGGACGATATCGGCACCCAAGGCCCGCACTTCTTCCGGGTGCATCGCTTTGACCGTGCCTGCGGTTCCGACGGGCATAAAAGCGGGCGTACGAATATCGCCACGCGGGGTAGCAACATAACCCGTTCTCGCTTTGCCATCGCGGGCGGTGACAGTGAATTCGAAACGATCGGACGGCATGGGATCAAATTCCCTTAAAACGCGCGGTGCAATAGGCAGGCATCGCCATAAGAATAAAAACGATAACCCTTTTCAATCGCGTGTTTATAGGCTTTCCGCATTGTGTCGAGCCCTGAAAATGCGGAGACAAGCATGAACAAGGTGGAGCGTGGCAGGTGAAAATTGGTCATTAAAACGTCCACGGCCTTAAAAACGTAACCGGGTGTAATAAAAATAGCAGTATCGCCCGACCATGCTTTGAACGTTCCATCGTCATCAACTGCCGACTCCAATAGCCTGAGCGAAGTCGTACCAACTGCTACAATTCTACCGCCCTTCGCCTTGGTTTCGTTAAGAACCGTAGCCGTTGCCGATGATATCTCGCCCCATTCTGCATGCATTTTATGGTGATCGGTATCGTCGACCTTCACGGGTAAAAACGTACCCGCGCCGACATGAAGCGTCACCTCAGTGAACTGGACGCCAGATTGTTGAAGCCTATGGATCAGTTCCGGCGTAAAATGGAGACCCGCTGTAGGCGCTGCAACGGCACCAGAGCGACCGGCAAACATGGTTTGGTAATCGCGCTCGTCTTGTTCATCTTCTGGCCTTTTTGCGGCGATATAAGGCGGTAACGGCATAACGCCGACGCTGCGAATGGCTGCATCGAGCGCATCACCAGCAACCTCAAAGCGAAAAAGTACCTCGCCTGCATCGCCTTTCTCAATCACCTCTGCCGAGAGAGAAAGGCCAAGCTCATCGCGTTGAAATTGTACATCCTCTCCTACAACGAGCTTCTTAGCAGGACGAACAAAGGCACGCCAAGTATTCGCGTTTTCACGTTTATGAAGGGTAGCCTCGATACCCGCAATCGATGAGCCTCTCTGCCGCCTGCCTACCAATCGAGCCGGTAATACGCGTGTATTATTAACGACGAGACAATCGCCTGCCCTTAACAAGTTGGGCAAATCTGAAACATGGAAATCAGAAAAGAGAGATTCGGTATCGGGCCTAACCACCAGTAGTTGTGCACTCGCGCGTGGCTCAGCCGGACGTATGGCAATCCGATCCGTTGGCAAATCAAAATCGAATTCTTCAACGCGCATCGGCTTCTTAAAATCCCTAAAATTCAATAAGATGTTAGCTATTTGTTAAGACTTTTCCAAAATTCAAACCAAGGAAAAATTAGGTGCGATTTTAATTCAAACACCATCTGCTTCTTAACTTTACCCGCAATAAGTGTATGGCATTACGTTGCGTGATGACACAAAATTTGTTTCACACTTATTGCTGTCCCGAAACTGTTACGGGGTCGCAGCAATTTTTTAAGGCAGGCATTTTCAGTAAGTGTAGTCTTGGCCGGTCGATGATACACTCATGATCATCGACCGGTCCTTTTTTCTCAGCGCAATTCAACCGTTGCTGTTACGATCTTATCCGGATCGCGAACAGGTTCGCCGCGCTTAATCTTATCGACATTCTCCATACCCTCAACGACCTGACCCCAGACGGTATATTGGCGGTCCAGGAAACGGGCATTGTCAAAGCAGATAAAGAATTGGCTATCGCCAGAATCAGGATTTTGCGAACGTGCCATAGAACAAATGCCACGCACATGCGGCTCTGCATTGAATTCGGCTTTCAGCTTGTGACCCGATCCACCCATACCCGTTCCGGTCGGATCCCCCGTTTGCGCCATGAACCCATCGATGACGCGATGGAACACAATGCCATCGTAAAATTTTGACTTAGCGAGTTCGGAAATTCGCGCCACATGGTTAGGTGCTAAATCGGGACGGAATTTAATAACAACCGTACCCTTGGTTGTTTCAAGCACAAGATGCTCGACGCCATCAGCCTTCTTTTCAGCAGGGGCCTTTTTAGGAGCTGCTGCCTTAGGTGCAGCTGCTTTTTTAGCTGGCGCCTTTTTGGCTGCTGGCTTCTTTTCGGTTGTTGTAGTGTCTTTAGCCATCGTACTCGCTTCCTTTTACTTAGCGTCTTCCATCATTTGCATTTTAACGATTTTATCGGGATTCTTTACAGGTTCACCGCGCTTGATTTTGTCGACAAATTCCATGCCGGATACGACCTCGCCGAACACCGTATATTTCCCGTTTAGAAAAGCAGCGGGGCCAAAGCAGATGAAGAATTGCGAATTGGCGGAATTTGGGTCATTCGAACGCGCCATGCCAAGCGTGCCGCGGTTAAAGGGCTGAGGAG
>JAPJMW010000028.1 GCA_026461505.1 Beijerinckiaceae bacterium | reverse complement strand
TCTTAATAATCGCCCACGAAAGCGACTTGGATACAAAACACCTCACGAGGTTTTTACCAAATCTTTCAACCGAGTTGCACTTCGTGCATGAATCCAAGTTTTATTTTTTCAGCACAATTTATGATTTTTAATTTCGATTTATTTGACGCCGCTTAAGAAAATTTTTCCAATAATTTATTTTAGCAGGCTGATAAATAACTCGCTGTGACGATTTATCCATTTGCTTATATCGAAGCATTCCACTGCGCGTCTTCGCGCTTGCACGGACAACTCACCTTGGTTCGCCGCTGCGAACATAATTGCATCGCTTAACGCGTTGGGGGCTGGAACGTGGATACGTTCAAAGTCCTCGGGAACAATAACGCCCGCACCTGTGTTGGCCACTAATTCAGGAACTCCCCCACTTATCGAGTGAACCACAGGTAAACCGCACGCCATTGCCTCTAAGACAGCGTTTGGACAAGGGTCGTTGTGCTTAGTCATGATATATATATCCGCATCCGAATATATTCTTGGAGCGTCGTTTTGCGTATATGGTCCAAGATACTTAACGCGTTGAACAATACCTAACTCTGCGGCCAATGTATCAGACCTACTTCGCACTAATGGTGCGATCCAGCCAGCAATATTCAAGACACCATCAAATCCGTGGTTAACAGCCGTTGCCAGTCCACGCAGTGTACTATCAACTCGATAGTACATGTGATCGTCAATCTTTCCCGTTAGTAGTAGCGTAGTTTTAGCATTTGGAATGCGTCCAATTGGACGAAAATGCTCCGTATCTACGGCATTGTAAAGTACTTCCCCAGAACCAATACGACTGCCAAGGAGCTTATCCGCCGACCTCCGGCAGAACTCGCTTTGCCAAAAGACGTGACGAGCCTGATGGTAAGTTCTCGCCATCCGGGCATTCTGTCTCATCCAATCGCCTTCATACCATGCTCTGTAGAACAAGCCGTTTTGATTATGGACGATTGGTATGCCACGTATTCGCAGAATATCCAAAGCCGCGTCAGGTAAATATGGCGCATTGCTTAGGCAATAAACTAGATTGTAGTTCCATTTATACTCAGGGTAAAATTGCTTTAGGCGCTGAACTTTTACCAAAGGACCACCTAGATTGCCGCTGCGCGCCCCCCCATAAAACACCCTAGGCACATCATCCCCACCCTTCAAGCGAAGGTTAAATATACTGTTAAGCAAAAGCTTTGAACTATAAGCAGCTCTCAAAGCTGCCATTATTGTTGAATTGGCTCTTTTCGCATTATTCATATCCGGACTTTTAACTTATAAAACAATTTTGTTAAACAATATAAAATAGTACCCCAGCTGATAATACAAAAGCGTTTGATTAATCCTATTATGACACTCAGCTAAGGTGTCGCTGGATAATAGTTAATATTGTGGCCCTGAGCCAGGAGCCAAGTATCTTTCAATTTAATGACAAAGCGCTTGTTTTTTGAAGTGCAGTCTATTCTGAGGCCCAATAAAATTAGAGTTTTCTGGACACGAGTCAGTTCCTTCAAATAAGCTCAGAAAGTAGAGGGCGCCACACTTCATCAAGCTGACGTTGTCCAACAACAGCCCAATCAGTACATTTTACCGCTACGCGCGCATTTGCCTTTACCGTAGCTCCCTTGTCGGTAAGTATTAAAATTTTACTGGCTTGGGCAGCAAGTAGGTCGGGATCTGGATCATTTACAACAAAACCTGACAGTCCATTTACAATCAGATCCTGCGCCATGCCTACGCGAGTCGAAACAACTGGAACGTAAGATGCCATGCTTTCCATAAGGCCCATCGGTCCTCCTTCTTCACGGCTAGTAATGAGGTATAGATCAAGCGCATGATAGAGCTTCGCCAATTCATCACGGTCGGCCGCGTAACGGTGAACAAATGGCACACCAATACGGTCCAATCCATTCTTTACATAGCCGCGAGCAGGGCCCGTCAATAAAACAAATATATTATGATTTCGCCTGAGCCTATCAATTGTTGCTAAAAAAACATCTGGCCCCTTAATCAATTTTGGTGAATTACCGTCGCCCCAGCCCTCTCCATCTTTCTGAAATGAACCCACGACAATTGCATCTTCCGGAAAACCCAACTGCGCGCGAATTGTGTTACGCTGATCTGGTGTGGGTGGCACGAAGCGTTCTGTTTCGCAACCAATCGGAATTAGTGCCAACTTGCTTTGAGGAACCCCCCAATTAATAAGGCGATCGCGCACTATAGAAGCGGAACAAATTACCTTATCGAGGCGCGGTATAGTTGACATAAACCTGTCGATGTGGCGAGCCACCGCATCCCCATCGTCCGGCTTGCCATGAAAAAAAGTTGAAACCGTTCGACAGCGCGGACTAATAAAGCTGTTCCAGTCAACCCACTGATACTGAGAGCCAAACTCAATGATACCTCGCGTGATCCGCGCCGGATTAGTATGCACCCACGCCGTCCCAGGCCGCAATATATTGGCTGCATCGGCGGTGAATGTACCGTACCATCGAATTGCCCAATCAGCCTTCTCAATAATTATTCCAACTGGAGGTCGTTCCGGAATCAAGCCGGCGAAGTCGGCAGCTTGCATCGCGACGGCCTCTGCACTGCGTGTTACCGACTTGAGCTGGGTAAACCTTTGCTTCGACCTAGTGATAAACGACCTGAGTGAATGGTTCATTTCGACCCCGCTTCGGCCGCAACAAGCCTACTAACTATTTCATCAAAATGGACCTTAGGAGACCAACCAAGTAGTCTCCGAGCCTTCGAAGCATCACCAAACGAGACCGAAATATCCGTAGGTCTAATCAAATTTTGATCGACCACAATATACTGGCTCCAATCCAGACCCACCTCATTGAACGCTTTGATAATGAAAGCCTGAAGCGAATGTCCCGAGCCTGTTGCTATAACAAAATCGTCTGCATTTTCGCGTTGTAACATCAACCACATGACTTCAACATATTCGGGCGCCCAACCCCAATCGCGCACGATTTGAGTGTTGCCAAGGCGTAATTGTTCTTTTGATCCGTTAGCAATTCTACATACAGCTGAGATAATCTTGCGCGTGACGAAGCGCTCGGACCTCAATGGAGATTCGTGATTAAACAGAATTCCTGAGCATGCGTATAAACCATATGCATCGCGGTAATTTGCAACATTCCAAAAAGCTGAAGCTTTGGCAACACCGTAAGGACTTCGAGGAGAAAATGCCGTTTCTTCCGTGGCAGGACACGAAACCGTTTCACCAAAGCATTCTGACGAACCCGCAGTAAAGAACCTAATCTTTGGTTTAATCAGTCGTACAGTTTCTAGCAAGTTCAAAGTAGCAACCGCGATACTCTCCAATGTTTGAACTGGCTCAACGAAAGATAATCCGACTGAAGACTGACCGGACAGATTATAAATTTCGTCAGGTTCAATTTTTGCAATAGTGGCATATACCGAATGAAAGTCATTTGGCACCATTGTTACGAGTTGCATTTTATTTAAAATTCCTAGCTGTTCAAGACGGGATCGGTGCGCCTTTTCAGCATCACGAGAACTACCTACGACGAAATATCCTCTATTCAACAAAAAGTGTGCAAGATAAGCGCCGTCTTGACCGGTCACTCCAACTATCAGGGCAACTTTCTTTTTCATATTAAAAGCTTATTTAAAATGCGCGTGAGTACATTTGTAGGTTTCCGCTTCATGCCAATTTCGTCTCTTTGGGCAACCAAGCGATCAAATAAAGCTAAATATTCAAACACCATGTGAGATGCTGTATTGTTATACTTCGATATTTCATTTTTCCACATAGGATAATTTTTAAGCATGCGGGACAAAGCCGCTCCTACATCACGCGGCCCTTCAAATATTTCTCCGAAGCCAGTGCAATACTCGGGCAAGGCTCCACTGTTACGATAAACAATTGGAAGACCAATAATGGCTCCTTCGACATGATGCATTCCCGCAGGCTCGTTCTGCGAAGCCGTAATATATGCATGATGTGACGAAAGTTCTTGACTAAGCTTGATCCCACTGAGGGGACCAACGATATTAATGTTTTGGACTCTAATTTTAGGCGGCAAATTTCCAATATAGCAAAAACTTATTTTATCCTTCCATTCGGGTGAAGAGAGAAGCTTGTCAATTTCAAGATAAGCATCCCAACCCTTCAACTGGTTAGCACCCCAGTGATGTGTAACAAGTCGAAGTGGCTCAGCACCTTCCCAATACCCGGCTGAACCTCGTGGAAAATCATTTTCATCGGCACCATTTAAAATAACACTATGAGCACTTTGCCGTGACCATACATTAAGATTCATGAGCCAGCTGGCAATAAAAATAGTGTGGTCTGCAACGCGGTTACAAATTCTTAATCTGGCGTTCATTGTATGCGTATTTTTGCGCTCATCACATTCGTTTATTCGATGAACAACAATTGTTTCAGGATGACTGTCGACATAGGAAATTATATCGCTGACTGTGAAGGAAACTTGAGGGTTTCGAGGGCGGGGATCTACAATCAGAATAATATCAATATCTTCCTGCAGAAGATCGAAAACTGCAAAGTCGCCTCGTTTGGCTAGTCCGCTGGCGAGCGATTCAACGAAGCGATTTCCCCCGCCCCACGGTCCGCTCCGCGGAACAGTATTAATTGCAACTTTCATTTAAGCTACTCTTTTAAAATAGGGATCTATCTTCTTTTTAAGCAAAACCTTTAGTTTTGCTCAGAATATTAGTAATATCTAAGCATTCAGACGAGGCTAGTTGGACGAATTTGCGTAACCATTTTATTCTCGAGCAACAGGATCGATTATAAATCTCAAACTTTTTCATAAACTATATGCGGTAGGCGAGTTTGATTAATACCGACAAGATCTTTAAAAGTTACCTTACTTCGTTCTAAGGCTTGTCATGTTAAACTATTGATCACAGAAAATAGTCGGTTTGTCGCGAGCCCATCAAGATACCCACATTCAAATTTAGCGTAACTGAGACGATTATCGCTATTGAGCTCAGGGTTATCAAGGTATTCGTTAGCATACCGAAGCAACTCGATATCGCTGAATGCTACCTTAGATGCACTAAAATTCCTCTGTGCAACATTATGTACTTGATTAATATTAACAGATGGATGAAGTGCTTTCTTAATTGAAAACATCACATCACCATTAAAACCAATTTGTACAACGGGCTTATTAAGCGCACACGCTTCTAACCCTATCGTAGAAAAATGATTAATAACAAGATCACTATGCCTTAACTGTTCAATTTTTTCGTCCAAAAAATCGAAATTAGCTAAATCAAATCTTGAGAATTCAGAATCAATCGTTTCCGATAAAGATTTATTATCAACAACATAAATATTATTGTTTTCCGATAAGTAATTATTAATTAAGCTATCCAGTTTCAGCGAATTAACCTTACTGTGCGGATATGGTCTATATATCAAATTACACTCGCCGACTAGTTTTGAGTCAATTAGTGATTGTAAAATTTGAAAAGTCTGGCCAATTAAAACTCCGCCCGCATAAAGAATAGTCTTCTTATTTGGATCAAGACCAAGTTTTGATAGATATTCGACTTTACCTATAATGGGTTTTGTAAACAACTCATCGAATGAGGGTGCACCAATAATCTCTATAGAATTCGCAGGGATTCCACATTTGACTGCATTATCGGCCATATATTTACTCCAAACGCATAATTTCGTAGGTAAAAATCCAGCTGCACCCCTATTAAGAAAATTATCGTAATTTGAAACAATAGATACCACTGGAATTTTATTATTCAAACATTCCCGCGCGAATATTGTCTCTACTTCAAAGCCAAAATTTCCAACTGACGAAACTAGCGCCAAATTAATGTCATTGTTAATTTGACCTACGCTAAAAATGTTATCATCGAAAGCAGTTCTTTCGATTAGGCGGCATAATGCATCAATCTTTGGAAAGTTTGATAATAACAATATTGAAAAATAACCCGCCAATGAACGTAACTCGTCACGCCTAAAAATATCTTCGGATATAAAATCGAGATACTTAATTCTTGTTGACTCGTTTTTAACCGAAAATCGGCGAATAACTCTCAAAAACTGATGGAAGCTTGAATTATTTAAAACTTGCTTCGCTCTTTCAATATCAAACTTATGTATTTCCAAATTGTCTTTGTTAGTTGGCAAAAAATATTTCAAATTATAATTATTTATCTTCGATAAGGCTCTCATTTTAGGATTAAAAAGGGCCGTAAACGACATCTTTCCACTTACAAGCGTTCCAATATTTTTCAAGTTGTACTCCACGATTTTTAAATGATACTTCAAATTATCACTAAATTTTAGAAGCTTGCCGTTCGCATATAACCATATACACATTATTCAATATTTATATAGCATGACATTTATGGTAATTCCCCCGGAAATTAGTGGGGTTCAAAAGTAGAATTTTCTCGGCTGAATGAACGAGGAGATTCGGTATGAAGATCAGCAGATTTAGCTAGCCTCAGATTATGGGGATATTGAAGCAGGCGGATAACGGGGTTCCGGTGGCAGCGTAGACTTCCCTTTTTTGCGAACAGGTTGAAAGTAGAGATGCCTGTTCGATTTGAGGGGGTGTCTGATGAGGAAGTCGAAGTTTAGCGAAAGCCAGATTGTGGGGATATTGGCGGAGGGTGATGCCGGTTTGGCGGTTTCAGAGATTTGCCGGAAGCACGGGATCAGCAATGCACTTTATTATCAGTGGAAGAGCAAATATGCGGGCGTCTCGGTCAATGAGCTGAAGCGCATCCGGGAGCTTGAGAGCGAGAATAGCCGGTTGAAGAAGATGTATGCCGAACTGGCGCTTGAGAACACTGCCATCAAGGATTTTCTTTCCCGAAAATTGTAACGCCGGCTGCAAAGCAGGAGGCGGTCGAGGTGTTAACCGTTGACCATCACCTGCCAAAGGCCAGGGCCTGCCGGATTGTAGGCCTGTCGCGGACGGCGCTTTATCGGCCAAAGCAAGACCGGCTGGAGCGGGATCAGCCGGTTATTGATGCGCTTCAGGAGATCATCGACAGACGCCCGCGCTGGGGCTTTTGGAAGTGTTTT
>JAPJMW010000004.1 GCA_026461505.1 Beijerinckiaceae bacterium | reverse complement strand
GGATATGGTCGTTGATCCGCTAACAAAATGGACGCTGGGGCTTATTGGGTTTTATTTTCTCGCCCTCGGCCTGTTGCGGCGGGAGCAGCCATCAGATCTTCGATAACCGGAATGACGGCCAATAATAAGAGCAATATGGCCAGAAAAAGCGTTGCAATAAAGCCCGAATAATTAAACCCGATCGCTCCTAAAACCCCGCCCGTGAAAAAAAGAAAAATCAGCATCGCTAGCAGGCGCAGTTTCGGCAAGTCGGCCACCACCCGTTCAGTTAAATCCGTGTTGCGATTGAAATAAACAAACTTGCCCAATTCAATTCCGATATCGGTGACCATTCCGGTAATGTGGGTCGTGCGAATACGCGCGCCCGAAAGCTTAGTAATCATCGCATTCTGTAATCCCATAATGAAACAGAGCAGCATGACGGTGAGGGGAACGTTAAAGCCCTTATAAGATTGCAACCATTCTCCCAAAAAGCCGAACCCGCCGAGCAAGCCCGCTTCCAATAACAAGGGCAGGGCAAATTGGCTTTGCATACCCTTTCGCCGCCCCCAATTGATCAAGATCGCCGAGGTCCCCGCGCCTGCAACGAATGATAAAATCGCAGCCAATGCAGCCTCAACTTTTATGAGATCACCCAGAGCCAGCGCATCGGCTGCGGCAGAAGCAATCCCCGTCATGTGAGAAGTATATTGGCGGATAGCCATGTATCCCCCAGCATTCGCTGCACCAGCAATAAACGTCAAAAACTGCGCAAGATGCTGGTCGTAATGCTCATTTCTATCCCGTCCGGCTACTTTTCGAAAATACTGAAACAAACCAAGGCTCCCATTTTTTTCGATAAAACCCAATCAAAAAGTAAGTTTTGGTAAATGGTACTCTACTCCCACACCCTCGCTTTAACCGTTACAAATGACAACGCCCGCCAAAGGGCGGGCGTTGATTTTGCTATTAAAGAAATAATCCTTAAGCGCTTTGGATACCCTTGACGTACCAATCGATCGTCGCGAGATCGCCGAGACCCATCTTCTGGCCTTCCTTGACCTTCAACGCACCGCTCTGATCATAGATAGGACCGGTGAACACGTCATATGAACCGGCCTTATAGCCTTCGATGACCTTATTGGCTGCGTCCTGAGCGTCCTTGGCGAGCGATGCGTTATAGGCGGAAACCTTAACAGCGCCTTCTTTGATGCCATCCCAGAAATCTTCCGACTTCCAAGTACCAGCAATCGCCGCCTTAACGCGTGCCGTATAATGCGGGCCCCAAATGTCTTCGATGGCCGTCAAGTGCGCCTTAGGAGCAAACTTCGACATATCGGCACCCTGACCGAAACCGAAAATGCCCTTCTTCTGGCAGAACTGCAATGGAGCAGGGCTATCCGTATGCGTTGCGATCACATCGCAACCAAGGTTGGCCAATGTTTCCGTCGCAGCGGTTTCTTTCGCTGGATCGAACCACGAGTCAATCATGACAAGCTTGGTCTGGATCTTTGGATTAACTGCTTGGGCAGCAAGGGTGAACGCATTCACGCCCATCACGACTTCTGGAATCTTGAACGAGCCGAGATAACCGATAACGCCCGACTTCGACACCTTACCGGCAATCGTTCCGGTTACCGCACGGCCTTCATGGAAGCGTGAGTTATAG
Source organism: Beijerinckiaceae bacterium (assembly GCA_026461505.1). Lineage (GTDB taxonomy): Bacteria > Pseudomonadota > Alphaproteobacteria > Rhizobiales > Beijerinckiaceae > CAIUPE01. The sequence continues at coordinate 7,745 of JAPJMW010000004.1, read as the reverse complement.
GTCGAAACATTCGCGGCGCGCTTGAAGCCCGTGCAATGTTCAAACTTCACATCTGGGAATTCTTTCGCGACTTCTAGGACCTGATCCATATAACCGAATGAGGTTGCGAAAATCAGCTTGTTACCCTGACGGGCAAGGTCGCGGAGAATTGGAATCGCACTAGCATCTTCCTTGACGTTTTCGACATAGGTCGTCTTAACCGCGCCGCCGAGAGCAGCTTCCATTTCACGGCGGCCCTTGTCATGCGCCCAGGTCCAGCCGTAATCGCCAACTGGGCCTAAGAAGATGAACCCGACTTTAAATGGTTCTGCTGCTTGAGCCGAAGCGCCAAGGAGCGGAAGTGCCGAGGCTGCACCTACCGCTTTAACAAAATCGCGTCTCGTAAACTTGGTCATGAATACCCTCCTAGAGTTTTACAAAAATTTCAGCCATTCGGAATGAAAGGCTTACCAAGACATGCGGGGGCTTTACCGTCTTTTCCGTCGCGGGACGAAATAAGCGCCAAGACGATAACCGCAATGAGATAGGGCATCGCTGCCCAAAACTGAGATGGAAAAATCGCGTGACCGGAGGCTTTTGCATAAAGCTCAAGCGCCATCAGTACACCGAAGAAATAGGCACCGGCTAAAAGGCGGCCCGCACGCCACCCGGCAAAGACGACCAGCGCCAGCGCAATCCAACCGCGGCCCGCCGTCATTTGTTCGGCCCAAAGCGGACTGATCACCATCGAGAAATCGGCACCCGCGATACCAGCAATCGCACCACCAAAGGCAACAGCTGCATAGCGAATGGCAATGACCGGATAGCCAATCGAGTGGGCAGAAAGATCATTTTCACCGACGGCTCGCAAAACGAGCCCCGCTCTGGTTTTGTTGATGAACCATCCGATCGCTAGAACGAGTAAAATGGCAAAATAAACAAATGGGCTATGGCCAAAAATTACCCGCCAGAAACTGTCATTGGCGAGCGCGTCAGGGAAGGGCGATTCAAGCGGATCAATCGCGATACCGACGTAATTCGATCCGATTAGGGACGAAAGCCCAATACCAAAGATTGTAAGGGCTAATCCGGTCGCAACTTGATTGGCACCAAGCGATAAGACCAAAACCGCAAAGATCGTCGCAGCAGCCGCTCCAGCAAGCGTTGCGACCAAAATACCTAGCCACGGGTTTCCCGTTTCGAAGGTAACCGCAAACCCAGCAATGGTGCCTACAAGCATCATGCCTTCAACACCGAGATTGATAACGCCGCTTTTCTCGACGACCAATTCGCCGGAGGCCGCCAACAAAATCGGTGTCGTAATGCCGATAACGGTCACAAGCGCGTCGATGATAAACGTCATAGTCATGAGTGCGCCCCCTTGGTCGAAGGAGACGTCGTGCTGATCCTGATGCGATACCGCACCAAGAGATCACTGGCGAGAATGGCGAATAACAAGAGAGCTTGGAACAATCCCGCCGTGGCGTTCGGCACATGTACAAACGTCTGCGCCACCTGCCCACCAACATAGGTAATAGCCAAAACAATACCGGCGATAAACACACCAACGGGATGAGACCGACCTAACAGCGAAACAATAATCGCCGTAAAGCCATAGCCGGATGGATAGCCCAGATTAAGCCGTGTCAGTTGCATCAACTCGAGAACGCCCGCCAACCCTGCCATCGCGCCGCTAATCATCAAAGTGGCCCAAACAATACCATTCGAGCTAAACCCGCCATAGCGTGCCGCATGCGGTGCTTCGCCAATCGCACGAACCGAGAAGCCGAAGACTGTACGCGAGACGATAATATAGAAAATCACGGCACCAATCAGCGCTACCAACAGGCCAGGCGGAATTCCGCTATCCCATAATTCATGTGGTAATAATTGCGCATCAGTCAGCTGCGCCGTTTGCGGAAAATTATGGCCATCCGGATCTTTCCACGGCCCCGTAATCAAATAGCTCAAGAGTTGCAGCGATACATAAACGAACATTAAACTCGATAACACTTCGCTTACGCCGTAACGGGTTCGAAGGACCGCAGGAACAGCGGCATAAATCGCGCCTAATACCATTCCCACAAGGATCATCAGCGGAATGATCCAAAATCCAGTCATGGATTGGGTAACGAATGCAACACCTGCCGCACCAATCGCACCCAAAATATACTGTCCCTCGGCACCAATGTTCCAAATTTTGGCTTGATTGCCCAGAGATAAACCCAGCGCGATGATGATAAGGGGCGCAGCCTTCGACGCCACGTCACGCCATTTATAAACGTCAAGAACCGGGGTGAAAAATAATTCCCAAACCGCCTGCGGCCCGTCATATCCAAGACCATCAAAAATGATGATACCTAAGAGCATAATCGCGATAACGGACAAGACGGGCGTCAACACCAACATGGCTCGGCTTGGTTCAAGCCTTTTCTCAAGCCTAAGCCGCATGGATGCCTCCTGCGCTATTGGCTGGTGTGGCGTGGCTGCCACCCATGAGCAACCCTAATTCCTGTACGCTCACGTCTCCAACGGGACGTGGCGTGGAAAGTTTGCCAAGATTGATGACGGAAAGCCGATCGCAAAGTCGAAGCAATTCGTCGAGATCTTGCGAGATAACAACAATGGCCGAACCTTGCGCTGCCAAATCAATCAAAGCCTGATGAATGAAAGCGGCCGACCCGGCATCGACACCCCACGTGGGTTGGCTAACCACCAATACCCCCGGCGACTGCATAATCTCGCGACCCATTACATATTTTTGGAGGTTACCGCCCGATAGCGAACCCGCCAATGCGTCTGGCCCTAAAGTTTTAACCGCAAACGTCTTGATCACATTTGCCGCAAATTCATCAGCTCCGGCCTTATGGATAAAACCCTGATTTTCAAAACCCATACGGCTACGAGCCGTTAAAATCGCATTATCGGACAAAGAAAAGGCACCGATGGCAGCGTGACCGTTTCGCTCTTCAGGCACGGAACAAAGACCAAGTTTGCGCCGCCCCGATGGCCCTGAACGTCCTACTGGTGAGCCGTCGACTTCGATCGTTGTATGAAGATCTGCCAAATGCTCCCCGCATAGCGCTTCGAGCAATTCGTTCTGGCCGTTGCCCGCAACACCTGCGATCCCAAAGATCTCGCCGCCTTTGACTTGGAAACTGATCTGCTCGAGAGCGACACCGAAATCATCAGGCTTCGGAAGTGACAACTCGCGGACCGAAAGACGAACGGGGCCCTCGACACTTAACTGTCCACGCGCAGGATCGCGAAGATCACTACCAATCATCATCTCGCCCATGCTGCGGGCGGTTTCTTTTCTAGGATCACAGGTCGCCACCACTTTGCCGCCGCGCAAAATAGTAGCGCGCTCGCACAACTCGACAATTTCGTGCAATTTGTGGGAGATATAGAGAATGGAGCACCCCTCGGATGCCAAACGACGCAGTGTTTTAAAAAGATCATCGACCTCTTGCGGCGTTAAGACCGAAGTCGGCTCGTCCATAATGAGGAGGCGAGGGTTGAGTAATAGCGCCCTAACGATTTCAATCCGCTGACGCTCGCCAACGCTAAGCGTTGAAATTTGGCGGCGAGGGTCAAGTTTCAACCCGTATTTTTCCATCACAAGCCGAATTTCCGCATCCAATTGCTTTCGCGAAACAGCACCATCGAGCCCGAGGGCAATGTTTTCCAATACATCCATCGCTTCAAAAAGCGAAAAATGTTGAAAAACCATTCCTATGCCTAACCGGCGAGCGGCACGTGGATGGGGAATACGAACTTCCTGACCTTCCCACAAAACCGAGCCGCTATCCGGTGCTTGGATGCCGTATATCATTTTGACGAGTGTGGATTTGCCCGCGCCGTTTTCTCCAAGAAGAGCGTGGATTTCTCCTGGTTTCACAGACAGGCTCACCCTGTCATTGGCAAGAACGCCAGGGAAGCGCTTTGAAACATCGATCAATTCAAGTCGCGGCGCTACGCTCATCGGTACGACGGGTCTCTTGGTTCCAGCACAGTCGACATCCGATTAAGCGCGACCGCCTGAACGGTATATGACGGAAATTTCCAGCGCAACTGTCCAAGCATCGGGGAGACCGTGTCATCCACCTTTCAGTTGAATAATTAACCGACATGCTTGAATTTAGAGCAATTAACGGGGTTAATGACGCTATATTGGTCACATCTGACAGATTGATTACGAGGAGTAGAGAATCATGGCCCAACCATCCAAGCAGCGTCCCTATGATGAAAAACTCCTCCGGAAAGCCTTTGACGTGGCTAAAAAGGCGCGGGATGGCGGCGATCATCCTTTTGGATCGATCTTAGCGGATCAAAACGGCGTTATTTTGATGGAACAGGGCAATGGTTACAGCGCGGAAGGTGGTGACCGCACAGCGCATGCCGAACGCCTCTTGGCATCACGCGCAGCCAAATCCTATAGCCTTGAACAACTCGCAACCATGACGCTCTACACCTCAGCTGAACCATGCGCGATGTGTTCGGGAGCAATCTACTGGGCGGGCATCGGTCGCGTTGTCTACGGCCAGACGGAGAGAGGTCTCAAAGAACAAACGGGTGATCACGAAGAAAACCCGACGCTCGAATTACCTTGCGAGATTGTGTTCGCAGCCGGGCAACGACCAACCGAAATTGTTGGTCCTTTGCTCGAAGAAGAGGCTGCGCAATTACAAGCCGATTTTTGGGCGAACAAACACTAGCTAATTATACCGCCACACCAAACATATCATAGGCATCGGCGCGTTCGATTTTAACCGTAACGATATCGCCAGCACGCAAAGGCCTGCGGGAACCGACATGCACAATGCCATCTATTTCAGGAGCATCCCACTGTGAGCGGCCTTTAGAAACCGTTGGACCTGCTTCATCGATAATCACTTTAATGCGACGTCCTACGCGTGATTTTAAGCGCTGCGCACTGATGGCCTGCTGCGTTTCCATGAAGCGGTTCCAGCGATGTTGCTTCACTTCATCGGGTACTTGTTCAAGCCCAAGCTCGTTCGAAACAGCACCAGAGACTGGCTCATATTTGAAACAACCAACACGCTCTAGTTTCGCTTCGCGCATCCAATCGAGAAGATACTCAAAATCTTCTTCTGTCTCACCCGGAAAGCCCACGATAAAAGTCGAGCGAATGGCCAAATCCGGACAGACTTCACGCCACGCTTTAATGCGGTCCAGCGTCTTCTCTTGATTGCCGGGACGCTTCATCGCTTTGAGAACTTTAGGCGACGCGTGTTGGAAGGGAATGTCCAGATAAGGCAGAACAAGACCTTCAGCCATGAGCGGTATGACATCGTCGACATGAGGGTAGGGATAAACATAGTGCAACCGGGTCCAGGCGCCGAGCGAACCGAGCTCGCGTGCAAGATCAACGAATTTCGCGCGTACCGTGCGGTCATTCCACTGGCTTTCGGCGTATTTGATATCGACACCGTAAGCTGAAGTGTCCTGACTTATCACAAGTATCTCTCGAACCCCTGCATTGATTAGCTTTTCTGCCTCCCTGAGTATCTCATTGGCCGGTCTTGATATCAGATCGCCACGCAGTTTCGGGATAATGCAGAACGTGCAGCGATTGTTGCAACCCTCTGAAATCTTTAAATAAGCATAGTGCCGAGGGGTTAATTTCACCCCCTGCGGCGGAATAAGGTCGAAATGCGGATCATGGGCCGGCGAAATGACCGAATGAACAGCATTGATCACGGATTCATAGGCTTGCGGGCCAGTAATCGCAGTAATGTTTGGGTAGGCAGAAAGTATTGCGTCCGGTTCAGCGCCCATACATCCGGTTACAATCACTTTTCCGTTCTCTTTTAAGGCATTTCCAATCGCATCAAGCGATTCTGCTTTGGCACTATCTAAAAAGCCGCAAGTATTAACGATAACCGCGTCCGCACCTTGGTGCGTTTTACTGAGTTCATACCCTTCAGCCCGTAGATGGGAGATAATCCGCTCACTATCCACCAAAGCCTTGGGGCAACCTAGGGATACGAACGAAATTTTAGGAGCATGTTCAGACATTTATTCGGCTTTCAAAAGGAATTCCGTACCGCTTTATCGGATCGCAGTTTATCCGACAATAATCAAATTTTTCTTATTTTTCATCGATTTGAAAACATATCACAGCCAAGGTACGATTAATTAACGAGATTCGATTAAAAATATTGAATATTTAGCCTAGGATTCACGTCTAAAATGACTAAAAGCGAAGTAAATACGACGAATTCTGTGCCAATTGGCTATCAAAGTCGACCGGATGCTCGGGCTACACTTATTGGCATCGGATTAATCGTTCTAAATGGTGGAATGTGGGCGGCCTCCGATACTGCAGCACAGCTTTTAACGCAGACTTTGCCGCCCATCGAGGTCACTTGGATCCGCTATCTCGTTCATGTTATTATTCTTTTTCCGTTGTTACGCGGTGGCATTCGCGGCGCGTTTCGGACGGTTCATTTACCCTTACAAGTCATGCGAGGGGTTTTTGCGGCCCTTTCGGCCATCACTTTTATCATCGGATTGAACATTATTCCCGTCGCTGACGCTACATCTGTGACATTCGTAGCGCCATTTGTGATAATGGGGCTGGCATTTGCGCTACTCAATGAGCATGTTGAGATAAGACGATGGATAGCTGCAGCGATCGGATTATCGGGCGTGCTGATCATTGTTCAACCAGGAAGCGATGCTTTCAAATGGACGGCGCTTTTACCACTTCTAGCTGCAATTCTTGGAGCCGCAGCAATTATTACGACCCGGCTTATGCCCCATGACGATTCAAAAGTCACAATGGTCTACACGGGTTTTGTCGGTCTTTTTGTTCTTTCCTGTCTTTTGCCGTTTTATTGGATTATGCCCTCAGCCCAAGATGCTCTTGTCGGTATTGCAGTGGGCGCGTTTGGAGCGGCAGCTAACGCGATATCGATTATCGTCTATCGTCGGCTACCCGCATCGCTTTTAGCGCCCTTTAGCTATTCCCAACTTGTTTGGGCAAGCCTCTTTGGTTTCGCCGTCTTTGGCGTATGGCCAACGCTTGCAACATTAACGGGTGCACTCATCATCGCTGGCAGCGGTTTATATTCAGCTTGGCGTGAACGACAGATCGCAAGCATGTAAGGGATAGAGCGGGGCTAACAAAGGAGCCCAAATCCCAACGCTATCAATTGTCGATCATGAACCTAAAACAAGATGGGTATTAGTCCCAAATTGTTGAGCTTCATATAATCGTTCATTTTTCCGTTGGAGCAGGGGAATGAGCGAGGACAGTGGGGATGGTTTGCAGGAACAAATATTCCGTTGTGATCGTCATCCTTACCACGATGATAATAACCGCGGCAGCGCTCGCGACGGAAGCCTATACAACGGCTTCTACTTGGCTTCGAGCCGGTCCTGATTCAAGTTTCATATCGATAGAGCGGGTCCCCCGAGATACACTGGTCGATGTTTATGGATGTACGAATGGTTATGGTTGGTGCGATGTTGATGTCGACGGTGAGCGTGGATGGCTTCCAAGTAGTCGCCTTCAATTCGTCTATAATGGTCGCCGGGGCTCTGCATCGGTTCTAGCGCCACTCCTTGGCTTAATGATTTTACAATTTAGTTTCAGGGATTATTGGGACAATCATTATCAAGCACGCCCGTGGTACAATGATGAGAATCGACAAAGATGGCAAAATTGGCAACCTCAAAATGCACCGAACCGACGCCAATCTCGTCCACAACTTCAGGTTCCAATAACACCTCAACTT
>JAPJMW010000027.1 GCA_026461505.1 Beijerinckiaceae bacterium | reverse complement strand
GCCTATTAACCGCGGATCTGGATGATCGTCTGCGTCAGCGTTGTTTCCGTCTCAATAGCCTTCGAGTTGGCTTGGAAGTTACGTTGCGCGGTGATCAGGGTAACCAGTTCCTCGGTAATGTCGACGTTCGAGCGCTCAAGCGCACCGGACTGGATCGATCCGAAGCCATCGGCACCAGCCTGACCAAGAACCGCTTCACCCGAAACGGAGTTAGCGACATAGTTCGAGTTACCAACCTGCTTCAAACCGTTCGGGTTGGCGAAGTTGGCAAGGATAATCTTACCTAAAGCCTTCGTCTGGCCATTGGTATAATTGGCGCGAACCGTGCCGTTAGCGTCGATGTTCAGACCGTCAAGCTGACCGGAAGTATAACCGTCCTGCTGGAGCGAAAGCACCGAGAAGGGCTGGGTATACTGGGTCGAATACTTACCGTAATCGATGGTTAGATTGAGTGGGTTAGCACCATTACCTGGGTTAAATGGTGAGTAAACCACACCTTGCGTCGGCGATGCCAATTTACCACTCGTATCGAATTTCAATTCACCTGGCGTAAGATAAAGTGGCGCCCAGCTTTGAGACTTGGTTGATGGCTTAACGGTGGTGATGTTGCCATTGGCATCCACATAGAGCGGGTTTTTGTTTTGGTCCACGGCCTGGGTGAGTGGCGTGATCAATGGCACCTTGCCAGGGTTCTGCGTTACCGCGTTTAAGCCGAAATTGGCGGGACCTACGACGTTAAACTGCGAATAAGAACCCGTTGTTCCAGATGTAAATTTCAGGCGGTTATTGGTCGGATCGAACGAAACCGTTGCACCCGAAACAACCCTACCGGTCGTAGGATCCTGTATCTGGTTGATGCGTTGCTGAATTGCGGAAGCAAGCGTATCACCCGTATAAGCGCGGATCGGAAGCGTGATAGAACCCGTGATACCGTCAATGGTAAACGTCATTTTGTTTTCACCAAGACCTTCATTTAGCACGAAGGTTTGGTTCATCGGCGTGATCGCGGTGCCGCCATAGGCTATCGCAGCCGTTGAGGTCAAGCCGGTACCCGAGATGATCGATGCCGTTTTCGACGCGCCGATGCCAAGCAAGTCGTTATTGCCTTGATACATCAAGGGCGATGTCGCAGATGCGGCCATGGATTGGCCAATCTGGCGGCCTGGCTGGGTTAATGAAGCGCCTTGTGGTTCAGCTGGCTGAACCTGACCATTCGTCTGAAGATTAAGCCGGAATGGTTCGCCGGTCGGGCTGCCTTCGATAAGAAGATGGCCGTTGCTGTCTGACGAAATCGAAAGAGGGCCAATCGAGTCTGGGCGAACGATCGAAATTGTCGTGCTATTTGGCGGCGTCGTTTTCGTCTGCTTTATCGCGAGCTTGCCAACGACGGCCGAATTATTAGCAAAAGTAAAGATAATGCTGTTAGTTGTCAGATCTGCAGTAACGGTATCACCCGTCTTCTTCAGATTACCGGTACCCGAACCACCAGCTTGAGCTTGAATGGCCGCGGCGAGTTCCATTAGACCGTTCGACCCAACGGCAATGGTACCAACCGTAACGTCTTGTGTGACGACGGTGCCGTCGGATTTAGGAACGATGATTGTATAGACGTCACCAGCTTGAATCTGGAGTGTATTAGTATTGATCTCGGGTTGAAGGTTTATGCTTTGTATTTCTTGGGTCTTCGAGTTACCTGCCTTTGTTACAACTGTAGGCGCCGCGATGACGGTACGGTCCGTCAATGGTATCGCGGTCTGACCTGTCGCATCAGTGCCTCGGGTGATCTGCGAAATGGTAACTTCGTGGGAAACAAAGCCAGGCTGATAGGTGAAGGTCAACGATGCGCCGGATACCGACACAATAACTGGCTTCGTATCGTTTGCTCCAATATTGTTTTGTGTATCGATCGCAGTTTGAATTGCATCTGCAAGTTTTTGCAACCGTGTGGCATTAGAGTCGGACCGTGCAAATACTGGTAGCGTTATCGGCGAAACACTTACGGAAGGCCCTGTATTGGTGCTAGTTGTTGAAGGTGCAAGCTGCAAATTAATCGTAAACTGATCACCGGAGAGCAAATTGCCCCAAGGCGTAATTGTCTGAACTTCAGATTGCCCGGATGAGCCAATTTTACTTTCTGCGGTAGGCGAAAAGGAGACTGGTAGAGCCTGCTTTAGGTTTGAAATAAAGGCTTCTGAGCTTGTCAGTACCGAATTTCCAGCTGCTGTTGGGTCATAGCTGTAGGTAAACGCGCGGCCGTCCGACTCGAGTGTTACGGATTGAGATTTCGACATATCCATGTGCGACAGATCATATGAATTGATTTGCGTCATCGTGTCATCAGCCGTCTGGGCCAACGTGGTACGGCCCACGGTAATTTTCGAAGACTCGCCGGTCGTACCCGAACTAAACTCGAACTGTCGTGTATCCTTGTTATAGTTGACCGTGATACCCGTACGTTGATCGTTTGCAGCGGTGATTGGTGGCCCCGATGGAAGAACTGCTTGCCCCATCCATTCAGAGTTGGTTCCAATTGGCGCAGGGTTGCTGGTAGTCTGCGTTGGCAAACCGAGGTCGTTCAGCGCGTTGGTTGGGTTGTATACCTGAATGTTCTGATAGCGATTCTCAGGTAATTGGGCATCTGAACCAAGTTGCGAAGGGTCGACCTTGAACGTCAACGAACGTGACGATACATCAAAACCCACAATAATCGGCGGACTAGTGACGTCGACCCAGTTAGCTGCCTTACCAAAATCATTGTGGCGAGCGTTGAGTTGCTCATTCACTTTTGATTGCGCAAGGCTAATAAGATCCTCACGTGTCAGATCTTGATAATTTAACTGCTGTGATTTCACGCCAGTCGTAGTTTCAGCAGCGGGTGTACCCATTGCGCCTGACGTTCCAAGAAGATCAATTTCGAGCGGAGGGCTAAGTGCGATCGATGTGCCTTCGGCCGTTGTGCTCGAAAGATTAATATTAAAAACGTCGTTGCCTGAGTTAACAGTACCACTGGCATCACGAAAGGTATCGCTAATTCGGAAATATTTCGCATCGCTGAATTTAGCGTTCACTGCACGTGTCATTTCGGCGGCAAGTTCATCGCCGGTGTAAGCACCTGCATTGATGCTAATCGACTGTGGTGTCGAGCCATCCACACTTACCGTGAACATGTCTTTACCCCAATAGGTCGAGGTGTTAACTGCGGCGTTGGCTTCGTGGGTTGTTGAATAAGCGGAAGGGTCGGTAACAATCGACACCTTGTTTGCATCCGTATCACCGAAGTCAAAGCCTTTGGCATTTTGAATTTCACCAACAACCTTTGCAGGCGTAGATGAAACCTGCTTTATTTGATCGTCCTGATAATAAAGCGGTGATGGCTGATTAGCCACGAAGCTTGGGTCAAATTGGGTAGGATCGGTTGTTGTCTGGCCGAATTTGTTGACATAGAGCGTATCGCTCTGTGCGTCTTTCGCGGTGATCAACGAAGGGTTCAATTCCTTGTCGCCAACAAACACGTGCGTCATCCACTTATTGGTTGGGTCAAAATCGGTCGAGTTGCTGGTCTTGAGGTAATAAATCGTTGAAATTGTTGGGTTGCCAAGCGAGTCATAAATCGTAATCGACGTCGATTTATTAAAAGTGGTGGGATCATTGTGGTTGAACACATAAGGATTGCTAAAGGTATATTTCGGATCCTGCGGAATAATTGCGGCGTCAGCTGGAAGGTTTAGACCCAACTGAATAAGCGTCGTCGCGTTGGGTAGACCCGATTTAACAGGCAATTGCAGATTGGTTGCGCTTGCTGCACCAGTCGACGTCACCGATCCGTCATCGTTGACCGGGAATACTTGCAGATACTGGCCCTTATCGTCAACGACGTAACGGTCATTGTTAACACTGAACGAACCGTTACGAGTATAAACCGTCTGGCTCGAGGTAAGGCTTGGCTTCATCGCGAAAAAGCCCTGACCGGAAATCGCCAAATCAAGAGCATTAAGCGAGGATTGAATGTTACCCTGTGTGAACTGCTGCTTGATCGACTTTAAGATGGTACCCGAACCCACTGCGCTCGAGGCGTTCTGCAAAGGAGACGTCGCGAAAATATCGCCAAATTCTGCACGGGACCGTTTAAAGCCCGTCGTACCGACGTTGGCGATGTTGTTGGAGATGGTCGAGATGTCTGCCTGTGCGCCATTAAGGCCCGTGAGCGAGGTATAGAATGACATGGTGTTACGCGCCTTTCCGAAGAATGTGTTCTAATAAGTAGATTAGAATTTGAAGCTTTTGATATCGGTAAGTTTGACGGTTCCTGCACCGCCGACCTTGAATGTTTGTATATCGGTGCCGGACGGAACAGGGGCTTCGGTAATTGGTCCATAGACATCAGTGAATGTAGCGGTTTGTGCGCCACCATTCGTCATGAGGGCCTTCACATTATAAGAATTATCGCCAATAAGATTGCCGCTATCATCCTTGCCATCCCAACTGAAGCCAACAAGCCCAGCAGGGTTTGCTCCGAGGTCGATTGTTTTAACCAATTCGCCAGATGAGCGTGTGACTTGAAGCGTCAGGCCTGCTGCCGAACTTGGCAAATCTACCGCACCACTAATTCCACCCGATGAGTCCGAAAGGGCAGTGCTGCCTGGGACAAGAACCGACTTACCAATGAAGCTTGCCGATGTAGCAATGCGATTTTGCGCAATTTCGGTCGCCATGTTGCTCGCCGTTGTGTTCAGCTGCTGAATACCTGTGACCGTCGAGAACTGTGCCATCTGCGCAATCATCTCAGTATTTGATTGCGGCTGAAACGGATCCTGATTGGACATCTGTGTCGTCATCAACTTTAAGAAATCGCTTTGATCGAGATTCGTCTTTGGTGCCGTTGGCGTCGAAGAGGACGATGCCGGCTTTGCTCCAATCTTGGCAAGCAATGCATCAAGCGATTGCTGCGCTGTAGGAGAAACACCTGAAGTGGATGTCGGTGAAACGCTCGTCATGATTTGTTATTCCTAAAGTTTACTTGCCGACGTTGATGGTTTTAAGAAGAAGGGTCTTTGCCGTTGAAAGAACCTCGATATTGTTTTGGTACTGGCGAGAGGTTTCGAGCATGTCGACCATTTCCGCATTCTGATCGATCGGTGGCGCGTAGATGTAGCCATCTTTATCAGCGAGCGGATGATTAGGGTCGTAGCGCTTTTCGGGGTCCGCCTTTGATGCTTCGATGCCAACGGTATCGACCGTCGCAATGCCATTATTGCCGGGCACATTGGCATATTGCGTTTCAAAGATTGGCTTGATGGGTTTGTAGACATTGTCGGGGCTGCCAGAGATCGACATCACGTTCGCCAAATTACTGGCAACCGTGTTGAGGCGAACCTGTTGGGCGGCCATGGCCCGACCAGCGACGTCAAAAATGGTCAGCGATTTCATTAATCACCTTTCAACGCGCTTTTGAGGGTCTGGATGCGACCGTTCAAAAATTGCAGGGTTGCTTCGTAATGCGTCGCGTTTTCAGCGAATTGAAGCTGTTCAACATGCAGCTCGACGGTATTGCCATCGAGCGAAGGGGAGACAGGCACCCGGTATTTAATGTCAGCCGAAGCTGGCGAGCCGCCGACTTCGATATGATTGGCGGATGTCGTTACCAGGTCGCCGCCGCCAAGTGCGCTTTTGAACGCAGATGCGAAATCAATGTCGCGCGCCTTAAAATGGGGCGTTGCGGCATTGGCAATATTCGAACCGAGGATATCAAGACGCTTCTGTCGCAATGACAGTGCCGTTCCATCCTGTTTCAAAAAGTTGTCGATCGCGTTCATCGTTGTCTCACTTAGCCGGATCACCGGGTTCAGAGACATGTTAGCAACTATCGTGCCAAGTTATTTGTGATGCAAAAACAACGCGTTACTTTATTGCAAGCTGTTGCTTACAGAAATCCGGGGGGTGGGTTGTTCTTCCCGTCTTGACCCATGATTTGGCGTAAAGCGGCGGCAAAATTGCCTGCGCCTTTCCGGCGTTTTTCTTCGCCGTCTAACTGTCGGCGCAAAATAACGTCGCCAGCCCAGTCGGGCCCTTCGAGCGTATAGCCGCCATATTCTTTCAGGAGATCGCGGATAGCATCCAGAAATTCGACTTGTGTCATGACAGGGATCGCCTTGTGTCAGGCAAGTAGGTCAAAAACCTGCCGCCGTTCAGCTGCGTTGGTAGGAATACGCGAGACCAATGCATAAAGGGTCGAGGCGTAGTGTTGCATAAAAACAGGTTCAAAGGCGATTCGTGCCTCAAGCCGCGACATGGCTGGGACGGCGTCAGAAGGTGCGCCTCTTGGAAGATAGACTTGCCGCGCCGGGTCACTAGGCCCTGCGGCCGACCGATAGCTTCCGCCCGAACTGTTGTTGTTTTGCCGACGCCGATATTCTGGCGAAAATTGGACGACACTTGACGCCAAATCAGGCGAAACAAGGCTGCCATCGCTAGAAGGATCGGTTGGAACGACCGGACGGGCGACATCGGACGAATCATCAATGGCGGCAATGCGCGGCGCGCCCGTAAGCGTCGGGAGATATTTTGAGTTCGGCTGCTGAACAAAGGCTGCGGATGAGACGGCCATGGTGCTCCCCGCGACCGCTCGAGCCCCATCGGCCCCGCACAATCGCTGGTTGCAACCAATACTAGATTTTTAAGTTCAGCGCTACGAAAAATAGTTAACACCTTGCCGTTCCGGAAACCTCGTTCCCAGGAAAATCAGACCATCAAGATGGAATGTCTTATTGAAAGACCGTCTTTATGTACCCCAAAGGGCGCTGGATTCGCCTGAAACCGATCTGTTTATTACTCCAAATTGCTGTGATGACGTGGATTAGCTGACTTGTTCGGTAAGGGACCGGAGCATGTCGCTGCCTGTTTGAAGCGCGCGCGAATTGCCATTATAGGCCTGCTGTGCGGCGATCATTTGCATCAATTCCGATGTGATATCGACGTTGGAATTCTCTAAGCTGCCTTGGGCAAAGGTTCCAAAACCATCATTTCCACCGCGGCCATATTGTGCAACGCCCGAGCTTTGCGTTGCAGAAAACTTATTTCCGCCAAGGGCTTGCATGCCATTTTCATTTTCAAAGCGGGCAGTCGCAATATAGGCAACCTTAACCGGGTCTCCGCCAGAGGCTGGCACAACACTGATCAAGCCTTGTGAATCAATTGAGATCGAGCCGACATTGGATGGGTCATTGCCGACGGATTTAAAGATGTTAATCGGCTGCATATTCGGGTTTTGCAGGGTTCCCGACAGGGATTGATTCCCCATCAAAGGCGAGCCGCTGTCGTCGACCAGATAACCATCCGCATTCAAAGTCAGCTTACCCGCACGGGAATAGGTTTCCCCGCCCGATGCTTGCGCCGATGTCGAAGAACCAAACACCATATAGCCTTCGCCCTGAAGGGCTACGTCGAGGCTGTTGGAGGTCTGCTGAAGCGATCCTTGTTCAATATTACGCTTCATTCCAATGGTCGTGGCGCCTTTACCGATTTCGGAATTAAGCACTGTTGCCGAATCGGGTGCCATAAAATCCCCGAATTCGGCATTCGACTTCTTAAATCCGATCGTATTCGCATTGGCGAGATTGTTTGAAATGGCGCTGAGTTCTTTGGAGGCTGCCGTCAAACCGGTGAGCGGAATTCTTAGCATGGTCTTTTAGGCTCCAATCGTCAGCTAGGTTCTGCCCCGTATCGGGAGGCACGGATCATCTGCGAGTAGATTAGCAAGTCTTATGCCATTTTCAGTCCACTAAGCCGGCATCCTATGATTGCGGAGCGGCGCAACTATCATTAGGATTAGCGAGGTATTTTACTCGGTCCATTGTGTAAGCGTTTCATGCTCAGTTCAAAATTACTTGCAGGTTTCAAGGCTAAATCTCGCGCCGTCGCCACAGTACCACGGCCTTTGGCCGATGTTAGAAACCAGCTCATTCATCGCATTGACGAGTTCTGGCGCTATTTTTGTAATCCCGCCGATTATTCCTACGTTGAAAAGCGTATTGATCCGGAAACTGGTAAGCTAACGGAAGTGTTTATCCCGGGCCGTTGGCGCGATGAGCATCACATTGTGCAGATCCAAGACGGTAATGTCGTGATTTCTATCGAATGGGATGGTCGTTTACTGCCTTTGACCAAAAAGGGCGATCAGGAGCTTGTTCTGGGTGTTGCGCCGAAAGACTTGATCGAACAGGTTTTGGCGGAAATTAAACATTCGATCAAAATTGGTCGGATGGATGAATATCTGGTCTATGACCGCATGGAGATTCTTACTCCGCCGTCATCCACTTCCTAAGTTGGCCCACAGCCGCTTTTTTAATTTGCGAAATACGACCAACCGACACCGATAGGGTTTCGGCTATTTCTTCCAGATTCATGTCTTCAACATAATAAAGCTGAAGCACCATCGCATCGCGTTCCGGCAATCTCTTAAGATTGGCGACGAGACGATGACGCATTTCCATCGTTAGTAGGGCGCCTTCAGGCGTCGGACTTTCATCGGCAAACCATACCGAATGATCATCGTAAATTTCATCGAGCGATTTATCGGCAACGCGGCTGATTTGGTCATTCCAGCCTTGAAGCTCGGCGATGCTGATTCCCAATTTAAGGGCAACCAAGGTCAAGTCATCGCTGTTGCCCCCTTCAGAGGCGACCGCACGCCGCGCCGCAGCAATTTGATCGCGCCGCGCCACTGCTGTGCGGGTCAAAGTTAGATTGTTGCGGACGTGATCGACCAAAGCGCCACGCACACGAATGGAGGCATATGAGCCGAAGGTTGCTTCGCCCGTATCTTGGAAACGCTGTGCGGCTTCGATTAGCGCTGTCATGCCAATCTGGATCATATCGTCAATATCGAGCAAATCTCGTACACGGCCATGAATTTGCCACGCAATCTTACGTGCCAACGGCATATGCGCCCGCACAAGAGAGTTGATGGCATCACTATTATTGGATGTGAGGGGATAGGCTCGAAGTCCCATTGTATCAGGCTCCCGTTGCCGTAGCGCGGACATAATCCGGCATTGGGCGGAAAAACCCGATCGCTCCTTCGTCCACCATCGGTGGTTCGGTTGAGCGAATACGTTCCGCGATTTTTAGAATAGCTTTTGCCGAAGGCGAGTCAGGGAAACTGGAGATAACAGGCTCACACTTGCCAACGGCTCGAACTAATTTTTCGTCGTCAGGCACGGTGCCTAAATGATTGAGGGAAACTTTGAGGAATTTATCGGTGATCGCTCTAAAACGTGAGAATATCTGGTCGCCATGGGCAAGGCTCGGTGCGCGGTTCACGATAATATCAAACCGCTCGCGTCCGGTTTCCTGATGCAACACTTTGATCGATGCATAGGCATCAACAAAGGCTGTTGGTTCACCGATGACAACAACGATTACGCGGTCACACGCTGCCACAAAGTCGATGACATTGGATTCAACGCCCGCAGCTGTGTCAACAATCAGATGATCGAGTTCGCCTGATAATTCGCTAAAGCCGCGAATAATCTTTTGACGCGTTTCGTCGGATAATCCCATCACCTCGGCAAGGCCACTGCCGCCGGCAATCATCTTCACCCCGTGTTGGGATTCGACAATGGTTTCCGCCATGGTGCATGATCCCGACAGCGTGTCGGCAATCGTCCGGTTCGGACGGCAGCCAAGCACAAGATGGGCATTAGCGAGCGCCAGATCGGCATCGAAAATACCGACCTTTTGTCCGGCGCGGTGAAGGGCAAGGGCCAGGTTGACGGAAAGATTTGTCTTTCCGACCCCGCCTTTACCGCTTGTGATGGCTGTAGCCTGCGGACGTTTCATACCCAATTCCGTTAGTTGAGCTGTTCGGCTTCACTGCCGACCAAGCTTGCGTGAATGACGCTTTCTAGCATTTCTGAATCGACTGCCATTAGGCCTTTCACAAGATGAGAAGTCGAAGCGAGATAAGCAATTCCTGGGCCACGAAGGCTGAGGAGGCTAAATGTCGATAAATTAAGGGGTGCTTCGTCGAGTTTCGTCAAAGCGAGCGCGTCTAGGTTAGGGTAGCGTGTCAAGATTCTGTCGATCGCATCGGTTGAAAGATTAGATGCAATGGCGCCGACGCTGATTATGTTGGGCAATTCATCGCGGTGTCTTTCGAGAATATCCAACAACGCGCTGTTTTCATGCGGCTGGCTTGGCATATCAATAAAGAGCGAGAGACGCTGACCCGAATTCTTCGTCAGCTTGGCCAATTCGGAAGGATGCTCGACATCGATCACCGGCACATCGAGAATGCGTCCATAGGCGCGCAATTGTTCCGCTGCACCAAAGCGAGAGGAGTCGGCATTCACAAAGGTCAGCTTCTCATCAGGCGATTCCATGCGTGCACGGGCGGCCATCTGGGCGAGTAACGTGGTCTTACCCGAGCCGCTTGGTCCCAAAGTGAGAACGACACGCGGGCCGCCTGTTAGTTGTGGCGGTGCTTTATGCACCATCCGGTCGGCCAAGAATTTGGCAAAACGGCGGTCCGGATCGACCGAGGCAAGCGCGCCTGATTGAGCTAAGAAGACCGAGATGAGGGCAGGGGATGCGCCTGCGGTCTTTAATCCGCTCAGCATCATTTCAGAGCCGAGCATGGCCCGCATTTCACGAACCGAGCGCTCGATCGCATCAAGGCGGGAGGATTCAACCGTTTCGGATTTTGGCTTTTCAGCAGCCTTTGGCTCTGGTGCCTCTTCCTTTGGCGCGGGCTTAAATTGAAAGCCTGATGGACGAAGGAGATCAGCTGCGCGCCCGCTTTCTGCGAGCACTTGCTGGAACGTCTTGCCTGCATGCGATGCCGATGGAGCAGGTATGCTGCGCTCAACGATTTCCGTTTCCTCGTTCTCTTCCTCGTCGTCCAAGCCGAAGCTACGCTCAAGGCCGAGTGACGCGAACATGGATTTTTTTGGTTCGTGACCAGCAATGATTTCGATGCCGCCAGGCACCTTGCGGGTTGAAAGAATGACAGCGTCCTCGCCGCATTGCTTCATCACGCGGGCCATGGCCTCACGGCTATCTTCAGCGACGATTTTTGTACGTTGCATCATGGCTTAGTTCTCCTTATGCGCCGCCGATTACGGCAACAACAGTTACGCGTTTGTTTTCGGGGAGTTCTTTAAACGATAGGACAAGACCGTCAGGTGCTACTTGGCGCACCAGACTTGCTAATTCACGCCGTAACATAGGCGTTGTAATCACAACCAGTGTTTTGCCGCTTTTGGCCAGTAGATTGCTTTGTTCTTCAAAGGCCTGCATCAGTTTTTGCGCAAGACCAGGCTCGATGGCATTACCAGTCTGACCATTCTGACGCGCATTCTGGATCATCAATTGCTCAAGACCTGCATCGATGGTTACGATCGGCAATTCTTCCTTCGGCGAAGAGATACGCTGGATCAAAATCGGTCCAAGAGCGATACGGGCGGCTTCTACAAGATCGTCGATTTCACGGCCCTTCGAGCCCGACACCGCTTCAAGAATACGCTTCATATCCGATATCGGAATCTGCTCGGCAATAAGCGCCTTCAAGACCTGCGTCAGCTGCGAAAGCGAAACCATCTTAGGCACAACGCCTTGCACCAGATGCGGCGAAGATTTTGCAAAATGGTCGATGATTTCTTGAACATCGTCTTGGCCAAGCAGATCAGCGGCCCGCTGAATAAGGAGCTGATGCAGATGCGTGGCAATAACGGTGCCTGCGTCAACCACGGTATATTGGGCAGCGAGCGCGCGTGGCTTGTCGGCGGGATCGATCCACACCGCATCAAGGCCGAAGGTAGGATCTTTGACAGCTTGGCCTGGAAGCACAAGATTCGTATTGCTGCCTTGGATCGCCAGCAATTTACCATTGATCACTTGGTCTTCAGCAACAATGACGCCCGCAATCGTGATCCGATAGGCTGATGGCATAAGAGTAAGGTCGTCACGGATGCGAACCTGCGGAATAACAAAACCAAGATCACGCGACACTTGCTTTCTAAGGCCAGTAATCCGCGAAATCAGCGCGCCACGGGCTTGGTCTTCAATCAATGGAATGAGGCCATACCCCACTTGCACTAAAAGCGGCGTCGTATTGGTGACGTCCTTGATCGAGACTTGCTCGCTATCGGTATCGCTTTCTGGTTCTTCAGCACCGGGAAGGGGGGCTGCTGCAGGTGCATTGGCGGCTTCCTCAGACGCTTTGCTATTCCCTATGTTACCAAAATACGCGATGGCTCCCGCAATCGCTGCCGCTCCTAAGAATAGAAGGTTAGGCATGCCCGGCATGATACCGATTAAGGTCAAAATACCCGTTACTGGCCACCAAGCACGCTTCAGACCGACCTGCTTCATCAGTGTTTCGGTCAAGTCGGCACCGCCGGCTTCACGGGTCACGATGATTGCGGTGGCAATCGACAACAGAAGCGATGGAATCTGAGCGACAAGGCCATCGCCAATGGTAAGCGTGATATAGGTTGCAGCCGCCTGGCTGGCTGGCAGTCCATGCTGCACCATACCAATCACCAAACCGCCGAGAATATTAACACCAAGAATAATGACGCCCGCAATCGCGTCACCCTTCACGAATTTCGTCGCACCGTCCATTGAGCCGTAGAAATCGGACTCTCTGCCCACTTCAGCGCGTCTTTTGCGCGCTTGGTCGGGTGTCAAAAGGCCGGCATTCAGATCGGCGTCAATCGCCATCTGCTTGCCTGGCATAGCGTCAAGGGTAAAGCGGGCGCTCACTTCTGAGACGCGGCCGGTACCTTTAACGATCACGACCAGGTTGATGACCATCAAAATAATGAAGACGAGAATGCCGACCACGAAATTACCGCCGATAACAAATTCGCCAAAGGCTTCAATGATTTGGCCGGCAGCCATCGTTCCTTCGTGCCCATGCACCAACACCACACGGGCCGAGGCCACGTTAAGGGTCAGGCGAAGGATGGTTGCGAAGAGAAGAATGGTCGGGAACGACGAGAAGTCGAGCGGCCGATACATATTTACGCTGACCATCAGGATCGAAAGCGAAATAACGATATTGGCCGTGAAAAACAGATCGAGCATGAAGGGAGGGATTGGAATAACCATCATGGCAATGAAGGCGACCAATGCCAAAGGCAGCATAAGCGCCTTGGTGAGGCGGCCCACGCTATTCTGTTGGTTTATCGACAGCACTTCAGTCACTTAAATATACCCTTCATGTCAGAATTCCGTCGATTTCTCGGCGGAAGGGCCAAATTCCCCTCGAATTCGTGAGGAGGCATCGGCCGCGCAATCTGAGAAGCAAGGGATGTGCCAAAATCCTTATGAAACCTTTGAAAATGAGCTGGCACCAAAATTGCTAACCAGGGTTGAGCCGATATGTAGCGAGCATCGATGACGACGATGCGATGTGTCTTGGAAAGGGCCTGTACTTTGAAAATTCGTGATTTTGCCTTGTTGGCCTCCATTTCCCTTGTCGGGTCTTTGCTTTCTGCTTGTGCTCCGGCCATGGAGAACCCGAATGTCGCGGCCATGTCGTCTGGCGCCATTCGCGGCGTCGGTTATGCGGCTATCTCG
The DNA here is from genome assembly GCA_026461505.1 of Beijerinckiaceae bacterium. GTDB lineage: Bacteria > Pseudomonadota > Alphaproteobacteria > Rhizobiales > Beijerinckiaceae > CAIUPE01. Next base: position 3,010 of record JAPJMW010000027.1, on the reverse strand, counting down.
ATCCAGCCGGGCAAGACCCGCGTTCAAAAGCAATTAATGGCCATTCGGGCGTCCCGTCTTGCTGCCATGCGGGAATTGGCCGAAAAAATTTATGGCATTGATATCAATTCCTATTCCTCTTTATCAGAAACGGTCATGCAGGCGGATACGCTTCGCGGCACGGTCGCCGGAATTGTCCGCAGCGCTCGCACCGTCAGCATCGGTCCGATCAAAACCGACATCTACGAAACAATTTTAGAAATTGATGCCGCCGATGCCGCAACCATGTCGGCTAATCGCGCGCCTGCTCCTAAGTAAGTTTTATCATGCGCCCATTGCTCCTACTTTCCACGCTCGCATTGATCCTTGGTATGTCGGTTTCGGCAGATGCCGGAACTCGCCTTATTCATGCCGTCGGTCGGGCAGCCATTGCAGGTAAGGATTCAGCGGGCGCTCGCAAATCGGCTTTAGCTGAGGCTCTTTATGATGCTGCAGGACAGGTTCGGATGGTTGTCCGCGGTTCGTCTTTTCTCTCGAATGCAGGTACAATCCATGAAGAAAGTGGAATTGCCGTATCGGGTCTTTTAAAAGGCTATAATGTTGTCGAAGAACATCGTGAGGGCGATCACTACGTTGTGACCATCGATGCCCTTGCCGAAACTGACGATAGTGAATGCGGCTCGGTTAAAAAGGCCGATATTGCGATTGGCGGTATTGCGATACATGTTGCTCCTGGCCTTGGCGGTGCGGTTGAACGTCAGGCAAGGGAAGGCATCGAGGGACTGATTTCTGAACTGAAGGATCAAGCAACGCTGCACGTGATCGATGATCGCCGCTTTAATCCTGTTGCCTATACATCATCCGCTGTCGCACAGAATACCAAATATCTAGAAGCATTAGCAGGGCATAGCAAAAGTCCCGGGGCTTATACGCTTTCCGGTTCGCTTAATCTTGAACGCAAACGCGTTGATAATGAATTGGTCGGCGAAGCGGTCATCAATGTGACGGCAGATTTCCAGCTGATTGATAATGTTTCGGGTGCGGTAAAAGAAACCATTGCCGAGCATGCAACGATGGCGCTTGATAAACATATTTGGGGCACCGAAATTAATTTGCCACAAGAACATCCGACCGATCTCACGGGTCTGTGGCAATCTATTGCCGAGCGTATTGCCGACCATGTGGGTTGCCAATCATTGCGAGCGGTCGTCACATCGGTCAGTGGTAATCGTGCAACGCTGTCAGCGGGAAGCTCTAACGGTGTGAAGCCCGGTGATTTCTTCTTGGTTGAATTACCTTCGCAAGACCGCAATTCATGGCAAATCATACGCGTTGAATCCGCAGGCGCTTCACAATCTGTCGCCCGCTTAATGAAGGCCAGCCCAGCTGTGCATCCTAATTCCGTAGCGGTTCTCCTCCAATGAAGGCCTATACGATGAAACACCGGATCCTTCTCGGCTTCTTGGGTATGTTCCTTTCGATGGAAGGTCATGCAAGCTATGCGGCTGAGGGCTTTTGGGGCGCGGAAGATATCCGCGGTGCAGTACGTTCCTATATGGCATCGGCGGGAAAACCAATTGATGCGAAAGTCGCCATCGGTCCTTTAGATGATCGAATGCACGTTCCCGCCTGCGGGACAACGCCGGATATCGCGCCTCGTAGCGCCTATAGCACGAGCCTTGTTGTCCATTGCAGCGGTCCTCAAGCTTGGACGTTCAATATTCGCGTAGATGTCGACGGAAACATTCCCCTGGTTCCGACACAAACCACCAAAGCGATGACCAATGGTCCTATTCAACAATGGCGTATTGTTGTTCCCAGAGTATCCTTGCCCAGTGGCACGATTTTAAACGCTTCCATGGTTGAAGAACGCGTGAGTGATGTACCACCGGGTGGCGCAACGCTTAAAAGCCTCGAAGAAGCCATTGGCTTACGAATCACTTCCGCCGTTTCCCCCGGCATTGCTCTAACTACGCGAAATGTCGCACGCGCTCCCACGATTATGAAGGGGGAAACCATTACTCTTTCGGCAGAAGGGGATGGCTTCTCGATTGAAACGCCAGGCCGCGCGGAAGAAGACGGGTATGAAGGCGATATTTTGGCCGTTCGAAATATCAAAAGCGGCATTGTGATAACGGGCCGCGTGGCTCATGCCGGCTTGGTTTTGGTGCGTTAAATTAAGGATTTGGAGAATTTATTTCTAATGTCTGAAATCGTCCTACTCGATACGATTGGTCGAACAGCCGACATTTTGGCTGCGATGGAATCCTCCATTTTGGAAAACGACCGTTCGTTGATCGAAACGCTCACCTTTGATCTTCACGCTGCGCTTGCGGGGATCACCGCTTGCGCACCGGGTTCCGATGACGAGCGTTCCCGCGCCGAACACGTTTTGGAGACAACCATCCGACTTGAAAAATTGCTTGCTGATCGAATGACTGCTAAGGATACTGTCAGTGTTCGGCGCAAGCTGAAAAATAAACCGGGTCGTGTTAGTTATTGTCAATGAGCGTCGCAGACTTCTTTATCATATGTGCCATTTCTCTGGTCTTTTCCGGCTTGCCGGCAGCGGCTGCGATTTATTACGTCTATCGCAAGAACGCGCTTCACCAATCTTCAACCCAAGCCAAGCTGGATGAGCTTTCCGACCGCTTAGCAACCATCGATTCCTCAGTCGTGCGTTCGAGCATCGCACTGGAGGGTTCCTTCACCGAGACAATCCGGAAGGTTCAGGCCGAAATCAAATCGTTGGAAATCGTATTCCGCGGTGCTGGCCAGACGACGCGTGAAAATCCCGAGTCGGTTGATGCGGCTATCCGTTTGGCGCGCGAGGGTGTTTCAAGCGATCTGATCGTCGCCAAAACCGGATTGCCGGTTCATGCGGTTGAATCGATTATTTCGCTTCACGGCGGCCTCCGATAATATCTCATAAATTTTTTTTATTATTTTGACTTCGTATTGAGCCGAAGCATCGCGCCTGTAACCATTTCAAGCTTAGCGACATCACCAGGCCGACCGATGGCAATTCGGC
>JAPJMW010000026.1 GCA_026461505.1 Beijerinckiaceae bacterium | reverse complement strand
CTATCTGGGTAGTCCGAATAGAGAGGCGTTTTTGCCGGCAGACCGTCAACGTGCTCTGGTACTGGTTACCAATCGTTTCCCTTCGTTCACTACCTTGAATGGTGAGGGTTATTTTGAAGGCGAGCCCTTGCCGACTTTGATCATTCAGATTGCAACCATGGATCGTTTTTCGCTTTCGGAATTATGCCAGGAACTGTGCGTTGAATTCGATCAAGAGTGGATTGGTGTTTCTGACGGAGAACTTTATCGCTCTGTCAAACGATTTCGGCGGGAAGCGTCGAACGATCTGACACTTTCTGTCACCCTCGGCAGTTAATCTACAACTTCTTCCACCCGGAGATTTGATCTCCTGCTTGTGCCCCCGGGTGGCTCATCAACCAGCACTAAAACGGAGACGATAATGTCAGTTATTTCTGTTCCGCATCTCGATGCGATCTCCAGGATCGAGCCCGGTCTTCTTTATCCCCATCAGGCCGATGGCGTTTCTTTTCTGATCTCGAAAAGGCGCGCCATTTTGGGTGACGACATGGGGCTGGGTAAAACGCGACAAGCCATTGTCGCACTCAATACCGCTGTACCCGAGGGTGCTATCCTTGTGGTCTGCCCCGCATCCTTGAAACTCAACTGGAAGCGGGAAATTCTTCTGGTCGACAAACAGGCTAAAATTCAGGTGATCGGCATTAATAAGGAGACGATAACCGAGCCTCGCTGGATCATCGTGAACTATGATCTTTTGCGAAGGGAGGCTTCAAAGCTCCATGACATCGGTTGGTCAGGCGTTATTCTGGACGAGGCTCATTTTATCAAGAATGCGAGTGACAGAACCCGCCACTGTCTCAAGCTTCTTGGTGTTCAGGATGAGGCCAAGGCTCCCGTAATTGGGCCTGAACATGTTTATCTCCTCACCGGAACGCCCATGACCGGGCGCCCGCGCGATTTGTTCAATCTGCTGCGTTGCGTGGGCCATCCATCAACCAGATCCTTCCTGTCTTTCGCCAAGCGTTACTGCGGTGCTTACAAAAATGACTATGGCTGGGTTACGACGGGCGCATCGAATATTGATGAACTCAATGGCTTGCTTAAGGAAGTCATGCTCAGGCGGCGTAAGGAAGATGTCTTGGATCTCCCGCCAAAAGTTCGCTCGTGGGTACCGGTCGATATATCCGAACAAACAGCGGCTTTGAGCGCGGTTGAAACATTTCTGACCTGGTATCAGGCGACAGATCCTTCACAACCCAATGACACCCAGTTTCTGGCCCGTCTTACAAAGGTCCGTGTAGCGCTTCACAAAGCAAAGCACAAAGCCGTATCTGAGCGGATCAAGGACGTCGTTTCCTCCGGCGAGAAAGTTGTTGTCTTCACTGTTTTTAATGACGGTGTGGAGCGACATAAGAAGGAATTCGGTAATCAGGCGGTCTATATAACGGGTTCACAAGACCCCGAGGCAAGAATGGACGCCGTTGATCGCTTCCAGAACGACCCAGAAATCAAGGTTGCAATTTGTAATATCGTTGCGGGCGGTGTCGGTATTACATTGACCGCGGGAAGTCATGTGATCTTCCAAGACCTTGATTGGGTTCCGGCCAATCATGCCCAGGCCGAAGACCGCTGTTACCGCATGGGACAGACACGACAAGTGACGGTTGAATATTTTCATGCTGACGGATCACTCGATACCTATATCGCCAAGCTTCTTGAAGCAAAGATTGCCCTTATCAATGCGGTGGAGGCGGATGAAGCTCCGAACATTTCGCTGTTATCGCAGATTGAAGCGGATTTAAGGATCCTGGCGCCTTCGCTCATTGAGGAAGTCCGATTGGCCAATGTAAGCGGGGAGGGTGCTCGGGCCAGTATAGAAAGGCTCGCAAAGGCGCGCCCAAAAATGGATCCGCCAACACCTACGCCGATCGAAAACACAGGGCTTTGGGAATTCAAGAGCGATCGCGACCCTTCACAGACCTACCGCGTCATTTATGGGCGTGCGGGGCACCTTGAGTGCAGTTGCAAGGGGTTTGAGTACCGCGGCAATTGCAAGCACGTTCTTGAAGTCAGGAAGGCCGCCTGACGGCGTGGCCAATTCAAGCAGTTTCAAGCAGAACAAGACGCGTTCTTACTCGGGCAGGGGTATTTTGATCATGAGTAACGCCAAGACACGGCAGGTCACGCACCGCAGCATCATCAGTGGCGCCGCATTCAGGAAAGGATACGAAGAGGCCAAGAAGGGCTTCCCTATAAATTATGATGCCTTTACCTACAAGGAAGTCTGGAATTATGAGCGCGGCCGTCAATTTGCGTTCTGTTACGATGGCAGCCTCAAGGATGGCAATCGCGTACACGTGGACGCTCTTTACGCATTAGGCTCGGCTATGAATGCCAGGCATGTTTTATGAGGTAAACCCTGCGCGGGGAAGTCACCGCGCGGCGGCGTTGCCAGGGTCCCATTAATCCCAATTAACCCGAAGGATTTGTTGCCATGTCTATTGACCAGTCGGAATACGACGCCATTTCGCGCAAAGCCGAAGCAGTTTTAGGACACGCGAAGATTGACAGCATGTCTCGGCCTCAACTTAACCTTCTCAACAGGGCACTCGACAGGGTATTGAAACGAAGACTGACGGCCGAAGCCGTAACGCCCGACGAAATCATCGGCCAATACGAGCAAATCGTATTCTACGTGCTTCCACACGGCGCCTACGAACATCTGCTTCCCCCCGAGTGAACGGATGTTCTAGGATATGGCCGGTCTTACAAGGGGAACTTCGAGATGGCCAAGAAAATAATCCAGGATGAGTTTTCGTTTGCGGCATTGAAAGAAAAGCAGAGAAGGCTGCGTGAGGGGTTTGAGCCGAATCTTGGCCTTCGGGTTCATCGGTCGCTGAGCTGGTTGCAGCGGGCCGAACTTGCGACCGAAGATCCGGATGGCCAGTTCGTCTTTCTCTGGATTGCTTTCAATGCGGCTTACTCGGAGGGCTTGCCCGTTGATACCTATTATTCCGAGCGAAGCGTGTTTGATGGCTATTTCACGCGCATTCTCTCCTTCGACAAAGACCAGCTCGTTTATAAAGCCATCTGGAAGCGCTTCTCGGGTGCCATTCGACTTCTGATCGACAACCAGTTCGTGTTCCAACCCTTCTGGAACCATCATAACGGAGTGGATGGCTACCAGGATTGGGCGGAGCGTTTCTCGAAGAGCAAAAGGCGCATGAATGAGGCGCTCGTTGCAAAAGATACAAAATTGATTCTCTCCACGGTTTTTGACCGCCTTTATGTTTTGAGAAACCAGATCATCCATGGCGGCGCTACATGGAACAGTTCGGTGAACCGTTCCCAGATCAAGGAAGGTGCCGAGATTTTGGCCTTTCTGGTGCCAGTTTTTGTCACCCTCATGATGGATAATCCAAATACGAAATGGGGACCGCCCCTTTATCCCGTTGTGGAATAACGACCGGTCCTGCCAAACCTTTGTTTTCTGTTGGAGGCAGATATGAGCAAGCTTTCCGAAGTCAATTCAATTTTTCCTGAGGAAGTCGCCGAACGGTTGCAGGTAATGGGATATCGCGGGATGGTTGATCACGAGGGTCGTCCGTCGGTCCACACCGCCGCCTCGGGGTATAATTTTGCTGTATATTTTTATGAAGCCGTTGACGGAGATCCGAACAATGGATTTGCCGCTTATATGTTCGATTTGGGTGTTAGAACATCACGCTTCTCAAATTACGCTCAACTCGCAGAATTGTGCGGCAGGTTTAATTATGAGCACCGCTATGTGAAGGCGTTTCTGTCAGGTCCCATCGGCAATCAGGCCGTTGTTTTGCAAATGGACTCGAGGGTAAATGTGCGCCCGCTCGATGCTTTTAACGAGGCATTCGACTTCTTCTTATTTGCCCTTCGTAAATTCGATGAAGCCATTATACGGAGCGATGCCTATGTGGGTGATCAGCTTCATATAAAGCACACTAACGCCATTAACTGCCTTTGGGGATCTGAGCGTAATCCGGAGGAGGCTGTTCAACTGTACAGGGAAGCAGCCCAAGAGGGCTACGCTGGATCGCAGAATAATCTGGGCGATCTGTATGAAACAGGAAAATTTATCGCTAAAAGCCAATCCTACGCAATTTATTGGTATACTCGGTCGGCTGAACGTGGGGAGCCTACTGCCTATTTAAGCCTCGCTACCTTACTTTCCGAACTAGCCGACGATGAATTTATGATTATTGATGCGGCTAAGTTCGCAATCTTAGCAATTGAGGGATTGCCTGAGGGGGTTAATAAAGCAACAGCACAAAAATGTTTTGCCGATATTCAGAAGGTTCTGACCGATAATCAATTCCGCCAGGCTGAGGAATTGGCGCGAAACTGGCGTCCATTGTTTCAAGAGACAAGGCTCATGTCCGATACGCCTGATAACACTAATATTGAAACGGGATCACTATTTATTCTACATTAGCTAAGATCTGAAGTAGAATAATAAATAGAGCCATATTAATTTACTTTACGGCTTTAATTTGATTATTATAAAATACATTATAGTTACCATTATTATTAGGTGGTGTGCTGAACTAATCAGTACTAAAAAATTAAGGTAAAATCATAATTCGACCTTTAAACACATGAATCAATTAAATAAAATTGCAATATTATGCATTTTTGATATAAATTTAGGCATCCGCAATATTATTGATTTTATGATAATTAATTCAGGGCCTTATGATGGATTTGGGTAAAACTGCTGTAGAGCTTATTTTGAGTTTAGCCCAGTTGTTGGTTTCCGAAGGAGCGCCAGGCTGGGTTGCCATTGGAATGGTAACTACTCTCATAGTTATGATACTCTTTTATGGCGCAAGAAATATATATCAAATCCAATCAGCTTCAGATCTAAAAAACAGATTACTAAAATATCCCGACAACTACACATTTTCAAAAGCATTCGAAGATTTTCGAGCCGACCTTTCTGATTTCCAATACAAGTCAAATAATCACAAAATAATTCGGCAAAATTGGGAGGAGTATGCAGAAACTCTGGTTCGTGATGATTTAGATGGCGTTATCACGTTGCGTAATTCGGTTCGACCTTCAAATTTTTTAAACATTGAAGATTTAGGATTCAATGCCGGACTATATAGAATTATCCCAAGTACCTTTGTATCTGTTGGGTTGCTGTGTACCTTTCTTGGTCTCGTTGCTGCACTAAGTGCTCTTGGAGCTGATTTAACTGAAAACAAGGCTACTGATAAAGTTGTTATAAGCCTAATGAATATAGCCTCTGCAAAATTTACGATGTCTTTAGTTGGATTGGCATGCTCGATTATTTTTGGTTTGTTTATCAGGTGGCGTCAAGGAATATTAGAAAAGATGTTGCATGATCTTTGTCTAGTACTCGAAAGACGATTAGTGTTTGTTAGCTTGGAGGATATTGGCTTCCGTCAAATAAGAGCCGCTGAAGAACAAAGAGAGCATCTGCGAGAAGTTGGAATGGCAATGGTAGCTCAATTAAGCGAGCCGTTAATTCAACTTCCAAATAGTATTACTAAGGCAATGGAGCCAATGTTTGAACAGGTCCGGCAACTTGGAACCTCTTCGTTACAGGGAATGGTTGGCGACCTATCTGGTCAAATCAGTCAATCAGTTGGAAATGCATTAACCCGTGCAAGTGAGGCATTGGGAGAAGCGTCCGAGAAAATTAGTCATATTGTCGAACGGATGGATAATTCAAACGCGCAAATGGGATTAGGGATGCAGACTGCGCTCACGGAAATGGCCGTTTCGATTAGTAATTTAAAAGCGCAGGTCGAAGCAACTGGACAAACTGCCTCAAATACCATGAACCAAGGCGCTGAACGTCTGCTTTCGGTAATGAACGATACACTGGAGGGTATAAAACAGAATACTGGTGATGGCGCCCGAGCTATAAGTTCTGCCGCGGAGGAAATGCGAAAATCGGCCGAAACATTTAGAACAGAATTAAATCAAGCAACATTGGATGGCACCGAGACCGCGAGATTGAAGATCGAAAGTGTAGCGGAAAAGGCTGAATCAGCAATAGCGGGCGCGGGAGCTGCATTGATGGAAGCGTTCGGTAAAACTAGTCAAGACATCGCAAACATTGGTGAAACTATTGGGGCTCAGATCGGCGGCGACATTACAGCGCGTCTTTTTGCACTTGTCGAACAATTAAGAAACATATCTGCGGCAATCATGGAAAATGCTTCCGGTATGCGGACGGCCTCTACTGCGATCAAGTCCGGTGGAGAGGCTATGGCTGCAGCCTCAACCGCATTTGGGGGCGCGAGTCGCCAAATGATAGAAGCGATCGACCCTGTCCGTGAATCCCATCTTCGTATTGAAAACTCTGTTCAAGCTATTTCTAATCAAACCCGAGCAGCGGTCGATATAGTTACTCGTTCCTCTGAAACTGTAGCGCGAGACGCTGCAAGAATTTTGGAAAGCGCACAGACAGCTCTTGGCAACGAACGGGATGGAATTGTGAAATCGCTTCAAGCCATTCGAGATATGTTAAATATGTTGAGCCAAACTGCCACTAAATTTGACGATATTGATAACCAGCTTGGAAAAGCCTTAAAAGAGTATTCTGAGCAACTTGAAGGAGCTCTTGGATTAGCTCAAGGCCATATTGAAAAAATGAGAGATACTCTAGGCCCTGGGATAGATACCTTAAGTTCTGTTATTGAACGTGCGGAAACATTTATTCCTTCGTCGAGGAGGGCGTAATGCGAGCCGAAGCTCGTCAAACAGTCCAAGAGGATGAGGAAGAAAGCGCGTTTATATCGATGACTGATATGACCGTAGGCTTTTTGTTTATAGTGATGATCCTCTTAGCATTCTTTGCCAGTCAATTCCGTCAAAATACCTTAAAAAACGTTCCAATGGTTGAAGAAAATCTTTATACTAGAGAAAAGGAATTAAGAAATAAAATACAACAAGAATTATTAAGATCCCAAAGAGAATTGATTAAGTTTCATGATAAAAATTTTGAGCAGGAATTATTG
>JAPJMW010000003.1 GCA_026461505.1 Beijerinckiaceae bacterium | reverse complement strand
GCGATATAGCGATCGCCCCCCACATCGTAAGAAGTGCATGACTAACCGCGTTAAATGTGTCTAAATTGCCGTAAAGATTGCTGTGCCGTAACGCGGCAGGGAATTATGGGAGAGCCTGATGGGTGCGAATGCTGGGCCGGAGAAAACCATCTCCGATTTTGAAGCGGTGCTCGAAAAAGCTGACACGTCAGTTGTTGCTTTTGAGCAAGATCGCAATGGTCCTTTAGATCTCATTCGGGATTTTCTAAGAACAAACCCAACGGCAATTCCAGCGGCTGTTCTTATCGTCAGCGTTATTGGATTTGGTTTTGTCGCCAATAACTTTCTCAAACTCAGCACACTCTCTCTCGTTTTGCAGCAAGTGACGGTTACCGGTATCGTCGCTATCGCGCAGACGATGATTATTTTGACCGCAGGTATCGATTTGGCCGTCGGCCAGCTCATGGTGCTTTGCTCGCTTATTATGGGTAAACTGGCGGTTGAAGCCGGTGTTCCTGTTTGGATTGCTATCGCTGTCGGTTTCATCGCTGGCGGCGCAATGGGATGTCTTAATGGCATTTTTGTCGCGTATTGGCGGTTGCCGCCTTTCATCGTTACCTTGGGCACGCTTGGAATCTTCAAAACCTTGAAGCTTTGGTATTCGGGATCCGAATCTGTTCGCGCAGCAGATATCGAGGAAAAAGCACTGTTTCTTGATTTCTTCGGACAGACCATCAAGCTGGGTGCAGGGGCTGAAGTGACCTATGGCGGTATCGCTCTGGTGCTCACCGCGATTGCAGCCTGGTATGTGTTGAACCGCACCCCATGGGGTCGCCATGTCCACGCGGTCGGCGATGATCCCGACTCGGCCTTGCTTGCCGGTATTCAGACCAAGCGGATACTTTTATCGGTCTACATCGTTGCAGGCTTTGTTTGCGCCTTTGGTGCGTGGATCTCGATTGGCCGTGTCGGCACAATTAATCCTGAGAGCTTCGATCAGGTTAATCTTGACTCGATTACAGCGACCGTCATTGGCGGCACATCGCTCTTTGGTGGTCGTGGTTCGCTTTTTGGATCGGTACTTGGCGCTTTAATCGTCGGCGTGTTTTCGACAGGCCTATCTTTGGCTGGCGTTGATTCCTATTGGCAATATCTAACCATCGGCGTGTTGATCATCTTGGCCGTTGCGGTCGATCAATGGTTGCGGAGGGCTTCGCAATGACAAAACAACAACCTGTTCTCGAGGCTCGCGGTCTTTCAAAGCGGTACGGCCATGTCGTTGCGCTTAATAATGCCGACTTCGATTTATATCCGGGTGAAATCCTCGCTGTTATTGGCGACAACGGTGCCGGCAAAACAACGCTGATCAAAGCGCTGACGGGTGCTATTTCGCCCGATCATGGCGAGATCCGTTTGAACGGTGAGGTGGTCAATTTCCGCTCGCCGCAAGATGCACGCGCGGCTGGTATTGAGACGGTCTATCAAAACCTTGCGCTGTCGCCCGCGCTATCCATTGCAGAAAACATGTTTCTCGGCCGCGAGCGTTTGAAGACCGGTCTCTTGGGTAAATTATTCTACACGCTTGATCGTTCAGGTATGAATAATTTTGCCCGTCAGAAACTGAGCGAGCTTGGCCTTTTAACCATTCAGAATATCGAACAACCTGTTGAATCCTTGTCAGGTGGTCAACGTCAAGGCGTAGCCGTTGCGCGTGCTGCAGCGTTCGGTTCACGCGTCATCATAATGGATGAGCCAACGGCCGCGCTGGGCGTGAAAGAATCACGCCGCGTTCTCGAACTTATTCTTGACGTTAAAAAGCGTGGCCTGCCGATTGTTTTGATCTCGCATAACATGCCGCATGTGTTTGAGGTTGCTGATCGCATTCACATCAATCGTTTGGGACGTCGTTTGTGTGTTATCAATCCGAAAGATTACACAATGGCTGACGCCGTTGCGTTTATGACGGGCGCTAAAGAACCACCACCCGAAGCGGCATCAGCCTGATCTGTCGTGGCGGACCTTCGAGCAATTGTCGACACGCTGGCGGATAATGTCCGACAGCACGATGATGGCCATCGACGGTTGTTGATAGCGATCGCAGGCCCACCAGGCGCAGGTAAAAGCACGGTCGCTGAGGCGCTTGCAGAAAAGTTGAATCACCTCTTGGCGGATAGGCCAGCAGAGGCTGTTCCTATGGACGGCTTTCATTATGACAATGCGATTCTGGACGAGCGCGGATGGCGGGCAAGGAAGGGTGCGCCTGAAACCTTTGACGTCGGCGGCTTTTCGTCTCTCTTACACAGGCTGAAAAACGAAACGGATGACATAGCGATCCCGGTATTTGATCGCAGTGCGGATTTGGCGCGCGCCTCAGCACGGATGGTTAGCAGCCATCAGCGGCTTTTAATTGTTGAAGGCAATTATCTCTTGCTCGATCGGCCTCATTGGCGTGAGCTATTTCCGCTCTTTGATCTAACGATCTTCTTAAAGCCCTCTATTGAAACCATTGAAGAGCGGTTGATCCAACGCTGGCTCAGTTATGGGTTCGATCAGCAAACCGCTGAAGCGAGAGCTAGAGGAAATGATCTCGCTAATGCGCGCCTTATTTTGGCAGAAAGTAGACCTGCGAATATCGTCGTGCAGGATTGACCAGCCTCGGGCTATGTCCGGATCGATAGATCGGATAGGTTAGGCTAATATTCGCTATGTCATTTACCAAAAAGGATTAGCCATGGAACAGCGCGCGCTTGGGCAACAGGGCCTGCATGTATCAAAACTTGGACTTGGGTGCATGGGTATGTCCGAATTTTATGGTGCTCATGACGATGCCGTTTCAACCTCCGTTATTCACCGTGCCATCGACCTTGGCGTAACCTTCATCGATACGGCCGATATGTATGGCGTCGGCCATAATGAAGAATTACTCGGACGAGCGATAAAAGGTCGACGTGACGGGCTTGTCATTGCAACTAAATTTGGAAATGTACGTGGGCCAAATGGCGAGCGTCTCGGTATTTCCGGCAAGCCTGATTATGTCAAAAACGCATGCGATGCGAGCCTTAAACGGCTGGGTGTCGACGTCATTGATCTCTATTACCAGCATCGCGTTGACCCAAATACGCCGATTGAAGACACGGTCGGTGCCATGGCCGATCTCGTGAAAGCCGGAAAGGTCCGTTATCTTGGCTTATCGGAAGCAGCCCCCCAAACCATTCGGCGTGCTCATAAGATTCATCCGATCACGGCGCTACAGACCGAGTATTCCTTATGGAGCCGCGAGCCGGAGGCTGAAATCCTCCCAACTTTGCGTGACTTAGGTATCGGCTTCGTCCCTTATTCCCCGCTTGGCCGTGGGTTTCTCACAGGACGTTTCACGTCCAATGATGATTTGCCAGAAGGCGATTTCCGTAAAATATCGCCTCGGTTTTCGGGTGAAAATTTTGATCAAAATCGCGCTTTGTTGCGTGTCATTGAAGATATCGCTGCCACTCACAAAGCAACATCGGCGCAAGTCGCACTCGCTTGGGTCTTGGCTCAAGGGAACGATATCGTCCCCATCCCCGGCACCAAGCGGTTGGCCTATCTTGAAGACAATTTGGGCGCGTTAGACGTCACGCTTTCCGAAGGCGATCTTGCCGCTCTTAACAAGGCTTTTCCTGCGGGTATTGCCAAAGGCGAGCGCTATCCGGCTGCTGCGATGGGCGCGCTTAATCTTTAACTATTTGGATCGGGTAGGGGCCTTACGCAATGAAGAAAATTTTATGCTATGGCGATTCAAATACGCATGGCACCAAACCCATGCGCGATCAGAATGATGTCGCACGCTTCGCCTCTCTCGAACGCTGGCCGGGCGTGGTTGCTGCGGAACTGGGCGCAGACTATCAGATCATTGAAGAAGGCCTGCCCGGACGCACCACGGTTCACAATGATCCCATCGAGGGCGATCACAAAAACGGCAAAACCTATCTCTTGCCGTGCCTCGAAAGCCATTGGCCGCTTGATGCTGTTGTCATTTCACTTGGCGTCAATGATCTTAAAGCACGTCATGGTGTTAGTGCATCCGATATCGCAGCGGGTGTTGGTGTTCTCGTCGATGTCGTTCGCTCCGCTCCATGTTTCGGACATGAAGCGCCAAAGATTTTAATCTTGGCCGCGCCGACTATTCTGGAAACAGGTTGGCTCGGGAAGATGTTTGCAGGCGGAGCAGAAAAATCCAAAGCGCTTTCATCGGAATTATCCGCTGTAGCGCATGCAAAGAGCGTCGCCTTTTTCGACTTAGGCTCCGTCGCGCATGTCTCTCCCATTGATGGCATCCATTTTGATGCCACAAACCACCGTGCTATGGGTCATGCCATTGCCCTTCAATTGAAAGCTTTATTGGCGTGATTAATCGTAACGGTACCGTTGAGTTTGTCCTACTGATCGCCTTGCTGAATGCGTTGACGGCAATGTCCATCGACACGATGCTTCCCGCCATTGGTGTTATCGCCAATGAGCTTGGTGCGGCGGATCCGAACAATCGGCAATTCATTATCACGGCCTTGTTCGGTGGTATGACGCTCGGTACGTTGATTTATGGGCCAGCATCGGATTCGATTGGTCGAAAGCCGGCGATCTTCATTGGTCTTGCGATCTTTGCCGTGGGCGCCTTGATGTGCCTCTTCGCCACCAATTTTTCAGCCATGCTGATGGGACGTTTCATTCAAGGCTTAGGCGCTGCCTCGCCCCGCTTTGTATCAACCGCCATGGTGCGTGATGGCTTGGCAGGCTCGGCGATGGCGCGGGTGATGTCCTTTGTCATGACCGTATTTATGCTGGTCCCCATTCTCGCGCCATCAATAGGTCAGCTTGTGTTGTTGGTGTTTCATTGGCGCTTTATTTTCGGCGGCTTTTTTGTCATGGCGATCGTGGCGGGCCTTTGGCTCGGGCTTCGCCAAGAAGAGACCTTACCCATCGAGCGCAGGCTACCGTTTTCGCCCCGCACTTTGCTGGCCTCTGGCATCGAGGCGTTTCGCCATCCTGTCACGCTTGGCTACACGCTTGCTATGGGGTGTGTGTTTAGCGGATTGATCTCCTATCTCGGCACATCGCAGCAAATTTTCGCCGAACTTTATGGCCAAGGTGCGTGGTTTGCGATTTGGTTTGCAGGCTTTGCGATTGCCTTGGCCTTATCGACCATCGCGAATGGCCGCTTTGTCGTGCGTCTTGGCATGCGTGCCATCACAAAATGGGCGCTTCGTGCCAGCATCGGATTCTCACTAATCTTCTTGATCGTCGCAAGCTTCTATGGCGGCACGCCACCGCTTGCCACTTTGGGCATCTATCTCTTTTTGAACTTCTTCTGCCTCGGTCTATTGTTTGGAAATTATAACGCTCTCGCCTTAGAACCGGTGGGTCATATTGCGGGTATGGCATCCGCTGTATCCGGCTTTATCTTCTCGGTCATTTCCATTGTCGGGGGAACCTTGGTGGGACAAACCTATAATGACACGGTCATTCCACTCGTTGCAGGCTTTGGCGGCTTTGGCGTATTGGCTTTTCTTCTCACCGAATGGGCCGAGTCCAAACGAAAAACATTAGCCAAGCTCTGACTCGACTAATTTGCCGAATATGCCAATATTCAATCCAATACTTGATTAAATTCATTCGCGGAAAGGTAAGCGTTCCATGTTGAGATTAGATGAGAAACTCGCTCGTATTCACGCCGGCGATTATACTCGGAATGATTTTATCATCGCGGATGCAAAAGATCCCGATATGGGCCCGGGCCTCCACGCGATTGGTCCGATGCGGGAAGCCGATGGCACGAGCTCGCGGTTTCGGACGCGTATAGAATTTCTTGAATCCATCGAAGCGATCATCCAGCAAGATGTCGTTGATATTATGCTGACCTCGCTGTCCAATCTTGAGCAGCTTCACAAGCGGGGCACCGCTCAAGGATCCGATATTAAATTCGCCATCCGCGCCAATGATACGACGGATATTTGGCGCCATCGGGGTGCAACCTATCACAACATGCCTTCACGCCCTTTTCGTACGGCAGCTGTATCGCGCGCTATTCCTTTCACGGATTTAGGTCTCTATTCGATCACGTTTAACAATGATCTCGATGCCGATCATTATTCGCTCGAAGCGTTTACCGAATTCCGCGAAGACGCCATGGCGCATGGCATGAAATATTTTCTCGAAGTATTTAATCCAAACGCCGCACAGATTTCAGCCGAAGATATGCCGCGTTATGTGAATGACGCTATCATTCGCTGCCTTGCTGGTTTGACCGAAGTCGAGCGTCCGCAATTTCTAAAAATCGCCTATAACGGCCCTCGCGCGCTTGATGAACTCGCATCGTTTGATCCTAGCCTCGTTGTTGGTGTTTTAGGTGGCGGCGCAGGCACAACGCGCGATTGCTTCGAGCTTATTTTTCAAGCGGAAAAATATGGCGCGCGTGTCGCGTTGTTCGGTCGGAAAATCAATCTCGCTGAGTCGCCACTTGAAATGATCCGTCATATGCGCGCCGTTGCAACGGGCGCCTTAATACCAACGGAAGCCGTATCGTCCTATCACGATGCGCTCAAGACGAGTGCGATCACGCCTGCACGATCCTTTGCGGATGATAATGTGATCACAGAAGCTGTTCTTAAATCCGCGTGAGATAAGCGCCATGGCTCAACGCAGCGGAATTCTGACGGCCGGTTCATGGTGTGTCGATAACAATAAGACACTTCAAGTTTGGCCTTCGGAAGATACGATGAGCACGATCACCGGGTTGGATCGTCAAGGCGGCGGCTCGGGCTCGAATATGGCGTTTGATTTAAAGCGCCTTGATCCTGATTTTTTTGTCGAGACAATGGGAATTGTCGGCGATGATTCAGACGGTCAGTTTTTGATCGGCAAATGCGACGAAGCAGGCGTTAAACGCGATCGGCTCGCGATGATCAAAGGCGGCATGACGGCGTTTACCGATTGCTTCAATTCACTTGAAAGCGGCAAGCGAACGCATCTGTATTTCCCCGGCGTTGCCGATGCACTCTCGCCTGATGATTTCGATTTTAGCACCACCACCGCCAAGCTTTTGCACTTGGGTCTTCCGGGCGCGCATAAGACCATGGATGGCCCACGGGGAAACGATACAACCGGTTGGGCAACCGTCTTGCGTGCCGCTCAAAAAGCGGGCCTTAAAACCAATCTCGAAATGGTCACAACAACGCGCGAGAAAGTTCGCCATTTTGGCCTATCCGCTTTGCCGCATCTTGATCTGCTGATTGTGAATGATTTTGAGATCGGCGCCGTTGCCGATGTTGAAACGCGCGATGGTTTGCAAACACTCCCCGATAAAATCGTCGAAGCCCTTCATAAAATCCTTGAGCTCGGCTCGGTTTCGATAGCAGCGGCCCATTTTCCGGAAGGCGCTATCGCGCTTAGCCGGGATGGTAGTCTGTTTTCGGTCGGCTCGGTGGCCATGCCTGCCAATGAGATTGCGGGCGTGAATGGGGCAGGTGACGCCTTTGCTGCCGGATTTTTATATAATTGGCACCAAGCAAAGCCCATTGATGAGGCTTTGAGGTTTGGCCATGCGGTGGCGGCCGCCTCCATGCGGGAGGTTTCAACCACAGCGGGTGTTACGAGTGTCGCCGAAACCCTAAAATTGGCACAACAATGGGGCTACAGACCCGCGCCATCGATAAAGGGCTCATGAAGGAAATGGTGCCGCTTAGGT
>JAPJMW010000025.1 GCA_026461505.1 Beijerinckiaceae bacterium | reverse complement strand
TTCGTGGTCAAGACGTGGCACGAAAAGGAAATGCGCTCGACATTATTGGGGAAGCGGCGGCAGGCCACGGCTTCGACCAGCCGATTGGTGCCATGCAGGCCGTGCGGATTTTCACCGGCGCTCCAGTGCCTGTAGGGGCTGACACAATTCTTTTGCAAGAGAACGCCACCAAGAATGACGATAAAGTCATTGTTGATGTTCCCGAAACAGCGGGCCGCCATGTTCGGCAGATCGGCCTTGATTTTACAGAAGGGCGCGTCTTACTCCCTGAAGGACATCGATTGAATGAACGGAGCGTCGCACTTGCCGCCGCTATGGGCCATGGAACCGTTTCCGTGCATCGCAAGCCGAAAGTTGCAATCCTCGCTACCGGTGATGAATTGGTACTGCCGGGCGAACCCGCTGGTCGGGACCACATTGTCGCTTCCAACCATCTAACCGTTGCGTCACTTGTCGGTATGGCAGGCGGAGAGGCGATCCAGCTAGGCATCGCAGGCGATAGTTTTCTTGCGCTCGAGCGCGGCATTTTGGCGGCCGAAGCCGAAGGCGCCGATATTTTGGTTACCCTTGGTGGCGCCTCTGTGGGCGACCATGATCTTGTCCAAAACGCCTTAACGCGGCGGGGAATGGACCTAAGCTTCTGGCGTATAGCAATGCGGCCCGGTAAGCCATTAATCCACGGCAGCCTCGGACCGATGGTGATCCTTGGTCTTCCCGGAAATCCTGTATCGTCCTATGTTTGCGCCCGTCTCTTTCTAATGCCTCTTATCCGCGCCATGCAGGGCGACCCGGATGCGGGCCGTGATCGTTCAGAGTCCGCTATTTTGGGATGTGCAGTTCGGCAAAATGATAAAAGGCAGGATTATCTCCGTGCCTCGTTGGTAATGGACCCCGAAGGTCTATCAATTGCGACCCCTTATGAGCTGCAAGATTCGTCGATGATCCGCGTGTGTGCTGAAGCTGGTGCCTTGGTGATCAGAAAGCCCAATGCGCCGCCCCAGGTGGCGGGAGAAAAATGTCGGATTATCCGACTATAATAAAATTCCGCTTGCGGAACACATCAAGAACAGATAGCTTTGTTCATCTTTTGTTTTGGCCTTGAGTCGAGAGGCCTTTGAACGGAGCAAGCCGTCTAATGTTAACCCGCAAACAAATTGAGCTTCTTCGTTTTATTCAAGACCGTCTCGCCTCTGACGGTGTTCCGCCCTCCTTTGATGAGATGAAGGACGCGCTTGATTTGCGCTCTAAATCGGGCATTCATCGTTTAATCACCGCTTTGGAAGAGCGAGGGTTCATCCGGCGCTTGGCCAATCGAGCACGCGCAATTGAAGTCATCAAACTTCCTGAGCAAGCCCCACCCAATCATGCGCCACGGGCGAAATTTAATCCCAGCGTTATTGAAGGGGATCTTGGTCGCAATCGGCCGAGTGCGGCGAACGATGCACCTCCGTTTGTCTCCATTCCGGTTATGGGCCGCATTGCAGCGGGTACGCCGATTTCAGCCATTCAATCCCGCAGTCATTCGATTGGCATGCCACCGGATATGCTAGCGAGCGGCGATCATTATGCGCTCGAGGTTCGAGGCGACTCCATGATCGAGGCAGGCATCTTCGATGGCGATACGGTGATCATCAAGAAGCAGGAAACCGCCGATACGGGCGATATTGTCGTTGCTTTGATCGATGATGAAGAGGCTACCTTGAAGCGCCTTCGCCGCCGCGGTTCTTCTATTGCGCTTGAAGCGGCTAATCCCGCCTATGAGACGCGCGTGTTAGGACCGGATCGCGTACGCATCCAGGGTAAATTGGTCAGCTTAATGCGGCGGTACCACTAACGCGCATCACCTTGGCGTTATTGGTTGCGCCGTTGGATCTTCGGGTTCCACGGTTGGGATCGTTTGAACGAATGGGATAGGTTTAGGTTTTGGGGACCATGGCCTGTCGTATGTGGCCGATCGGGCGCCTTGGATCGTGTAACGCCCTGCCCCATCGGATAGCAAGGCTACGCTGCCAAGTGATTGCGTGATCTTTCTATCAATTGAAACTGCGTGGCATTCGCTAGGTAATTCAAGCGGTGTGACGACGATAGAGATGGCTTTGCAATCCTCGGTTAAATCACGTTCGCGCAAACTAATCGTGATAGATTGGCCATCGATGATGCGCGCAAAGCATCCCGTCGCATTGCAATAACTTCCCTGCCTGAGCGTCACATCATTGGGGCGTCTCATATCGCCGTCGGCCGATAGCCACTGAGCTACGACAAAAGCCGACGCACCCTTTCCCATAATCAACAATCTTCCGTCAGGTCCACGGGCGGCTAGTGACAGACCATCGCGTGCGATTACAACATCGGGGCGAGCGTTATGATAGGTCAAGGAGAGGCCTAAAAGGATCGGAATAATGCCAAGATAGCGAAGCTGAGATGACCATAGAGTAAGCCATAATAAGCCGAAGGTTAGACACAAGAGTGAATTGACGGTTATGGCAGGCAGTGCATGTGTAGCAATCGGCGTTGAAGCGACAAGTCCTGACAAATACAACATTGCATCAACGGCCAAACCCATGATCTTCCAGAGCCAATGATCCAAGCCGAACGGGACGGCTAAAACGCCTAAAAAACCGATGGGCATTGCGAAGGTTTCAATCAGCGGAATCGTAAGAGCATTTCCGATGAGACCGAGCGGTTGAAACCGTTGGAAATGAAAGGCTGAATAGGGACCAGTGGCTGCCTCCGCCAAAAACGTCGTAAGCAAAACCGTTTTGGAATGATTGAACAGCCATCCCAAAAGCCGATCTAAAAGGCTCGGCGGCGGCCCCTTTTGAAGCGTGTTCAGTCTTGCCGAAAAGACGGGTGGCCTATCGCCTCGCGGGGGCAATTTTTCAAAAGCTGCTACCAAGGCAGCAACCGCGGCGAACGACATTTGAAAACTGGGGCCCAAAACGCTTTCAGGCTCCATCGCGACAATGATCAAAGCAGCAAAGGCGAGATTGCGCATCGATAATGCGCGCCGCCCGATCAAGATAGCGCCAAACATCACCAAGCACATGATGAGTGAGCGTTCGGTTGCCACTTCAGACCCTGCAAAAATATCGTAAGCCGTTGCGCCAACCATTGCAGCTGCTGCGGCCCATTGTTTAATTGGAAACCTTAAGGCCAGCCCCGGAATTAAAACGAGAATGCCGCGTACGAGAAAGAAAACCATTCCGGCAGCCAACACCATATGAAGGCCTGATATGGAAACAACGTGATAGATCCCGGCCGCCCGTAACGCGTCATTGGTCTGCTCAGAAATATAGCCGCGTTTACCGGTAAAAAGGGCAGCCGCAACGGCCCCGCTCTGCCCACCTATCGATTGCGCAATGCGATCAGTTAACGCAATCCTGAGCCGATCAACCCGCGCCATAAAGGCGAGTTTCCATTCCGCTTGTATTGGCGGCAGAAGCGTAACCGATCCGAGCGCAGAGCCGACGCCACCAATCCGCGCGAAATAGGCGTCACGCGCAAAATCATAACCGCCAGGCCTTGTAGGAAAAGGAGGCGGCAATAGCCGTACGAGACCGGCAATATGGTCGCCCGGTGAAATGTCCTGTCGGCTGGCTAATGTTACACGTAGCCGAAAGGGGATATCATCGCTCTTATTGCCGAGCCTAATGGGGCGGATCAATAAACGTCCACCGCTTGTGCTCCAATCAATTGCTTCAATAATGGCCTCGACATGGGTGATCACGGTCTCTTTGAGGACAGGCGCATCAGACCGCATGGTGCGTAAACTGCTGCAGGTGAAACCTAAAGCGACCGAGGCTAATGCAGCCAATGAAAAGCGGATTGAATCCCGAGTATTGCGAAATAGGACAAGTGCAAAAATAAGCGCTGCCGAAAGGCTGAGAGAGGCCCAAATATTAGGTTCTTCGTCCGCCATAAAATAAATAAGCACACCCACCATAGAGAGTGGTGCAAACCAAAGCACAAAACGTCTTGCATCAATTTCTGCTAGAACGGACCCAGTAAGCCATGCCTGAATATGTCCAGCAGCCTCATCTAGGGTTAATCGTCCGCTCTTTCCGAAGCGTCCAAAAATAGCCGCGCCAATCGCTTGGCCACGCATAGGGCGATCAGGACGCCATTTCTGCATCGAATATGCGTGCCCTTTTTGGATCCGTACTTAACCTTGTCGGCATTCAATGCTACAGCACTGGCGCATTCAGGCCAGAACCGTAAGGTTGCGAAAAGGCCAGCTGCAACCAGGAAGTTCAGGAATATCAATGTCTAATCCCGTTATCACGCGCTTTGCCCCCTCCCCGACTGGCTTTCTGCATATTGGCGGTGGCCGGACAGCCTTGTTTAATTGGCTATATGCCAAGCGGCACGGCGGTAAAATGTTGTTGCGTATCGAGGATACAGACCGCGAACGCTCGACTGACGCCGCCATTGAAGCAATCCTCGATGGCCTGCGTTGGCTAGGTATCGATTGGGATGGTGATGTGGTCTACCAATATGCCCGCGCCGACCGCCATCGTGAGGTCGCAGAAACCCTCCTTTCATCGGGCAACGCGTATAAATGTTATGCCTCGCAGCAAGAATTGGAAGAAATGCGCGAAAAGGCCCGCGCCGCTGGCCAACCTATGCGCTATGACGGGCGTTGGCGCGACCTTGGCGGTTCAGATGCCGAAAAGGCAGCTATTGCCGAAGGCCGGAAGCCTGTTATTCGGCTAAAAGCGCCACAAGATGGTGAAACGGTCGTCAATGATCATGTCCAGGGCCGCGTTGTATGGCAGAACAAGGATCTTGATGATCTCGTATTGCTCCGCTCCGACGGTAATCCAACCTATATGTTGGCCGTCGTGGTCGACGATCACGATATGGGCGTAACCCACGTGATCCGCGGCGATGACCACCTCACCAATGCGGCCCGTCAAACGCAAATCTATCAAGCGGCAGGCTGGGCCGTGCCGGAAATGTCTCATATTCCCCTTATCCACGGTCCTGATGGCGCAAAACTTTCCAAGCGCCACGGTGCCCTCGGTGTAGATGCCTATCGCTCAATGGGCTATTTACCCGCCGCCATGCGCAATTATCTCGTCAGGCTCGGATGGAGCCATGGTGATCAAGAATTTTTTACAACGGGTGAAATGGTTTCCGTGTTTGGCCTTGAAACCATCGGCCGTTCACCCGCCCGTTTCGACTTTGCAAAGCTTGAACATATAAACGGCCATTACATGCGCGCCAGCACGGACGCTGACCTTTTGGCGGCCATAGAAAGTCTTTTGCCCGAAATCGGCAATGAACGTGGCTGGCCCGTCTCGCTTTCCGATAAGGCAAGAGGCGATTTTCTAAAGGCCATGCCCGGCCTTAAGGAACGCGCGAAGACGCTGATTGAGCTGATCGATTCAGCCTATTTTATCTATGCAACCCGCCCGCTCAATTTTGAGCCGAAAGCGGAGGCTATTTTGGCGGAAGGTGGCAAAGAACGGATTGCCGCGATGATGCCAAGCCTATATGCAATTTCGGATTGGACGGCCGAAACAACGGAGGCCGCGGTTCGATTGTTTGCCGAAAGCCAAGGCCTCAAATTGGGACAAGCAGCTCAACCTCTGCGTGCTGCATTAACCGGCCGGTCAACCTCTCCGGGTCTATTCGACGTTATGGCCGTATTGGGCCGCGACGAATGCCTCGCCCGCCTCAAGGATTTAACGGTCTAAGGGCACGCAAGACCCTACGAATTTGAAATGCTGCACTGCGAGGATTAGCCTTTAGCGTGATTGTGCCGCGCCCCCAAGTGGAGTACCTATAGGTGGTGCCGATCCATAGGCAGTTTTAGGCCAAATCCGTTCAGGAAAGCTCTAGCATGTCGAAACCCGTCTCTTTAAATGTCGCCGATCAGAAATTAGACCTCACCGTTAAATACGGAACGATTGGTCCGAGCGTGGTGGATATTGCCAAGCTATACGCCCAGACAGGGATGTTCACATATGACCCGGGCTTCACCTCAACGGCGAGCTGCGAGTCGAAGATCACGTATATCGATGGCGACGAGGGTGTGTTGCTTTATCGTGGATACCCGATCGACCAACTAGCCGAGCACGGCGATTTTCTTGAAACCTGCTATTTGTTGCTTTACGGCGAGCTTCCTACGCCAGCTCAGCGCACAGACTTTAATTACCGTGTTACGCGCCATACAATGGTGCATGAACAGATGATGCGCTTCTTCCAAGGCTTCCGCCGCGACGCGCATCCAATGTCCGTCATGGTTGCAAGCGTTGGCGCTTTATCGGCGTTTTATCATGACTCAACCGATATTGCGGACGAAAATCAACGCATGATTGCGTCTATGCGCATGATCGCGAAATTCCCAACCCTTGCGGCGATGGCCTATAAATATTCGATCGGGCAACCTTTCGTGTATCCGCAGAATGACCTCGATTATACGTCGAACTTCCTTCGCATGTGCTTCGCCGTACCTTGTGAAGAATATAAAGTGAATCCGGTTCTTTCACGTGCCTTGGATCGTATCTTTATTCTCCATGCCGACCATGAACAAAACGCTTCAACGTCGACGGTTCGTTTAGCTGGTTCGTCCGGCGCTAATCCATTTGCTTGTATCGCAGCAGGTGTGGCTTGCCTTTGGGGACCTGCGCATGGTGGTGCGAATGAAGCAGCTCTCAAGATGCTTCAAGAAATCGGTACTGTTGATAAGATCCCTCACTACATTGCTCGCGCAAAGGACAAAAACGATCCGTTCCGTCTGATGGGCTTTGGACATCGCGTTTACAAGAATTACGATCCGCGCGCCAAGATCATGCAAAAGACTACGCATGAGGTATTAAATGAACTAGGTATCAAGGATGATCCATTGCTCGATGTAGCAATGGAGCTTGAGCGCATTGCACTCAGCGATTCCTATTTCATTGAGAAGAAGCTTTATCCGAATATCGATTTCTATTCGGGTATCACGTTGAAAGCGATGGGCTTCCCAACCTCAATGTTTACAGCACTCTTCGCCTTGGCACGTACGGTTGGCTGGATTGCGCAGTGGAAGGAAATGATTGAGGATCCAGGCCAGAAAATTGGACGCCCGCGCCAGCTCTACACCGGCGCACCACAACGCGACTATATCCCAACCCATATGCGTTGAGACCAAGATTCCTGAACAATTAAAAGGGGTGCCATTGGCGCCCCTTTTTTAATTTTCATTGGCGAGTATATTGGCAATGATATCCGCTGCCTTTTGGCTTGGGCTTGATGACCCAATCGCCATCGACTGATCAAGTTTATCAAAACCATTCAACTGTCTTTTTCGCTGCACGGTATCACTAAGCAGTGGCAATAAATCTGCTGCTAATTGCGTCGGATTACATTCCGCTTGGATTCGTTCGGGAATTACATTTTCCCCAATGATCAAATTTGCAAGCACAATAGAAGGCACGTGAATAAAGTGTCTAATTTGACCCTCGACAGCGCCGACGCGATAGCCAACCGACATGGGAACGTGCGCGAGAGCAAGCTCCAATGTAACGGTTCCCGATGCAGCTAAGGCTGCCTTAGCACGACGGAAGGCTGCAAATTTTTCAGTCTCACCAAAAACAAGCTTTGGTTTAATCGACCAATCCGCAATCGCAGCCTCAACCATTGGCCTCACATGATCAACGACAGGCAAAATAAATTCTAAATCTTGCCCGAAACGTTCGGAAACCAATTTTAACGTTTTGCCAAAGATCGGCATTAATCTTTGAATTTCAGAACGACGGCTTCCTGGAAGGACGAGAACGCAGGGAGGCAGCTCATTGCGTCGCGCTTCATCGGCTGCGCTTGGCCGTAATTGATCCAACCGTTCAATCAACGGATGCCCTACATAGCTGCATACTGGTCCACTCAAACGTCGATGCGCTTCAGGCTCAAAGGGCAAAATCGCCAAGACGTGATCAATATAGCCACGCATGGCTTTCGCACGGCGGGGCCGCCAAGCCCAAACCGAAGGGCTAACATAATCCACAACGGGCAGGTTCGGCAAAACCTGACGCACCTGTTTCGCAACGCGGTGCGTAAAATCAGGACTATCGATAATCACCAAAAGATCCGGCTTAAAGTTAATCATCGCGACGGCCGTTTCACGTATCCGACGTAGCAATGATGGTAGACGTTTTATAACCGGAACAATTCCCATAACCGCGATATCTTCCAGCGGAAACAGACTATTTAGACCAACTTGTTCCATTGCAGGTCCAGCGACACCAAAAAAATGAATTGAATGCGAACAAAACCGATCCCGAAGTGCGGGAATAAGTTTCGCGCCAAGCGCATCTCCTGAAATTTCACCAACGATAATTCCAATACGAAAGGACCGTTGCGATGCCATCATGCTTTGACCCCTGCGATGAATATTCCGCATCGATCAGCATCTCTAATCAACCGTTCTTTTTCAACGAGAATGACATCATGGGCAGCAACCGCGATACCGATCAATCCGGCCTTTGAAGCGGAATAAACTGTTTTTGGTCCAATGGCCGGCAAATCAACACGCCGATCTTGGTCTGGCTTAGAAGCTTTAACCAAAATCGCACTCGGCTTTTCCAAACTCACCCGGCGACTTCTTTGGAGATCACGCACGCGACGCAACATTGCATCGGTACCCTCTGGGCCTTCGACGGCTAAAATACGTCCGCCACCTACAACCACACCTTGCCCAAAATCAAACCGCCCCATTGTTTCTATACAATTCAAGGCTAGCTCAATGTCAGCCTTACTCTCATCGTTCAATTTAACCTGACCAAGACCACCAAGCGGTGCAAGTAAATCAGGGGCTACTTGATCAACACCAAGGACCTCAAATCCTTCTTCGTTAAACAATCTTACAACACCCCGTAAAATTCGATCATCGCCGCCACTAACGATACGACGCAATTCTTCGCGATTACGAAAGAAAGTATAAATCGAAAAGAGCGCCATTGGCCCAGGCCGAGCAACACCTCCGGCTAATACAAGCTTTGTAATTCCTTGATTACGCAACGCTCCCAATATGCGATGCGGGTCGAGCATGTCGGCAATAATATAAGGGTAAGACCGAACCCCGCGTTCCGCGAAGCCACGCAAACCAACGACATAAACGGAATTTCCGGAACGTTCTATAGACGCCGCAATTTCAAGTGGAAATGCGCCACTACCGGCAATAACTCCAATCCGCTCGCCCGACATCACGAGCGACAATCAGGCGGCCTTGCTGTCGCGCGGCGTACAAACGGACCGTGTACCACTCGCCCGCAAGAAGTCGAGAATTTCAACGACGATCGGATCATCCGCAAAATCGCCCTGCACATCTTCTATACGCTCTTGCAAGGTACCTTCTTCGGCAAACAGTAGACGGTAGGCGCGCCTAATATCTTGGAT
>JAPJMW010000024.1 GCA_026461505.1 Beijerinckiaceae bacterium | reverse complement strand
GCGCCGCCTGCAACACCTGCCGCGGTTGTCATGGCGCTTTGCAAGAAGCCGCTGCCCGCTGGTGCTTGGGGGGCGTAGCCTTGTTGCGGCGCATAGCCGGGTTGGGCTGCCTGCCGAGGTTGCCCCCATACGCCCGGCGTCGGCTGAGGTTGCGGCGAGGCACCAACGGAGGGCAGGCCGCTGGCCGTTTTGCCGCCGCCAAAGAGTGAGGCACCGACACCGCCTAGAAAGCTTTGGGCGGGCTCTGACTTTGCCTGTTCAAGGGTTGCGATTTTACCTTCAAGCTCGTGCAGGCGCGTATCGGCGGCTTTGAGCGCCTGTTCCTGCAGCAAAACGGCCTGCGCCATCAGATAGGGGGCATAAGGCTGCTCGCGGACGGCGGATGCAATCAAGGCCTCGGCCTCGGCATCGCGCGGGGCCGCGCTTGCGGTGCGGATACGGTCAAAGAGCGAGGTAAGAAGCTGCTTTTCGTCTACATTCATGATCTGGGACTCCCTTATGCCCTTTATATAGGGAGGAGTGTCGCGACAAACCATGGCGGCTTTGTGACAAATTGGTTAGGTGGACGGCCTCGCAAGCGCGCCTATTTGAATGGCTCCATGCCCGCGCGGGCCAAGCCATCCACTTCTTCGTTTTCCAGATGTCCGGCATGGCCTTTCACCCAATGGAAGGTCACATCATGGCGTTGCACGGCTTCGTCTAATCTCTGCCACAGATCGACATTTTTAACGGGCTTTTTATCGGCGGTTTTCCAGCCATTGCGCTTCCAGCCATGCATCCATTGCGAGATGCCTTGTTTGACATATTGGCTATCGGTCCAAAGATCGACGGTGCAAGGACGTTTCAGCGATTCAAGGCCCATAATGGCGGCCATCAATTCCATGCGGTTATTGGTAGTGAGTTGCTCGCCGCCGTTCAGCGTCTTGCGCGCCTCGCCATAGATCATCAACACACCCCATCCGCCGGGGCCCGGATTACCGGAACAGGCGCCATCGGTAAACAGCGTGACGCGGTTCGTCGATAAGACGTCGTTCATGCGTCAAGCGCCATAATCACTCGCTTTTTGCGAGGATTGGAAGAAGCGCAATTTTTTATAATATTCGAGCGGGTCTTTTGGCTTCACCAAAGCGCCCGGTGGCACGTTGAGCCAATCAACAAGGCGCGTCAGCATGAAGCGCAAAGCGGCACCTCGGCACAAAATGGGAAGGGCTTCGATTTCATCTGCGTTCAATGGACGGATTGCACGATAGCCCGCAATCATCGCGCGGCCTTTGGTGATGTTGAACGAGCCGTCTTTTTCAAAGCACCATGCATTCAATCCGATGGCCAAATCATAGGCGTAGAAATCGGTACAGGCGAAATAGAAATCGATGAGGCCCGATAGTTCGCTTTTCAAGAAGAACACATTGTCCGGAAACAGATCCGCATGGATGACGCCGCTAGGTAGATTTTTCGGCCAATGTTGTTCGAGCTCGGTAAGCGCCTCGCGTGTCGCACCTTCTAAGCCGGGCGTTACGGTATCAGCACGTTCGCGTGCGGCTTCATAAAGAGGACGCCAGCCATGCACGGTCAATGCGTTGATGCGTTTGCCATTGAAATCAGCGCCAGCCAGATGCAGCTTTGCGAGAGCGCCACCAACCGCTGCGCAGTGTTGAACGGTTGCGTTGTTAACGCCCACGCCTTCGAGAAAGGTAACAATGGCAGCGGGACGACCGGCGAGTGTACCAAGGGCTTCGCCTGCGCGGTTGCGCACAGGTTGCGGACAGTTGATGCCGCGCTTTGAAAGATGCTCCATGAGATCAATGAAGAACGGTAAATCCTCCGCCTTCACGCGCTTTTCATAGAGCGTAAGAATGAAATAACCTGCTTCTGTGTGAAGCAAGAAATTCGAATTCTCGACGCCTTCCGCAATGCCTTTCAGCGCGAGTACGCCGCCAATATCATAGCCTGCAATGAAGCGTGCCAAATCATCATCGGGGACTTCGGTATAAACGGCCATAACTTACTCTCCGGCGGCTTGGCGCAATTCGCGCGGAAGAGGAAAGAACATGGTTTCGTCCGCCGTGGTGATGGTTTCAACGGTGATGGCAAAACGCTCGCCGAACGCATCTACGATTTCTTCGACCAATATATCGGGCGCTGATGCACCAGCCGTGATGCCAATGGTGCGGATAGAACCCAATTCAGACCAGTCAATATCCGCGGCGCGGTTAACGAGGCGCGCAATTGGCGTGCCTTCGCGCTCGGCTACTTCGCGCAAGCGCTGCGAATTGGACGAGTTCCATGAGCCCACAACAAATACCGCATCGCAGCGGCCTGCAACTTGGCGGACCGCTTCTTGCCGGTTGGTGGTGGCGTAGCAAATATCTTCTTTGTGCGGCCCGACAATCGACGGGAAACGCGCTTTTAGCGCATCGACAATCTCGCGTGTGTCATCGACGGATAAAGTGGTCTGCGTGACAAAGGCCAAATCACGCCCTTCGAGATGGGAAAGGTTTTCAATATCCGCGAGCGTCTCAACGAGGATCACAGCACCGTCCGGCAATTGGCCCATCGTGCCGATCACTTCGGGATGGCCTTTATGGCCGACGAGAAGAATCAACCGCCCGCGCTTGTGGTGAATTTCCGCCTCGCGATGGACTTTGGTGACAAGCGGGCAGGTGGCATCAATCGCCAGGAAATTGCGGTTCGCGGCTGCTTCCGGAATCGATTTGGGAACGCCATGGGCGGAGAAAATGACGGGCGCGGAGGTATCCGGGATTTCATCGAGTTCTTCGACAAAAATAGCGCCTTTCCGCTTCAAATCATCCACAACGAAGCGGTTATGAACGATCTCATGCCGGACATAGACGGGCGCGCCATAGGTCTTGAGTGCGGTTTCCACGACATCAATGGCCCGTACAACGCCCGCGCAGAAGCCACGCGGGGCGCATAGCAAGATCGTGAGAGGCGGTTTGGTGGTCATGGCATTCGGACTTTGAACAAATGGCAACTTGAATCTTTCTGTCTGGGGCGCGACAAGAGGTCAAGCGACGAAAGCGTATCAGACCCCGGAAAACCCGTCTTTATGCCGATTAGTGCCGTAATTTTTGATATGGATGACGTGCTGTGCGGCTATAATGTCGATATGCGCATCGCCTGTTTAGCGGAAATTTCCAGCCGGACGCCCGATTTTGTGCGGCAGGCGGTGTGGGAAGGCGATTTTTTGGACCGCTCCGATCGGGGCGAGTTTTCAGCCGAGGCCTATTTACGCGAATTTGGCCGATTGCTCGGCTATCCCTTATCGCGGGCCGAATGGGTTCATGCGCGAAAACGCGCTATGCCGCCTTTTCCCGAGATGGTGCAGCTGGCTTTATCCCTCAAAGCCCGCTTTCCGGTGGCACTTTTGACCAATAATGATCATCTGGTTGCGGAAACCATCGGCGAGCTATTTCCGGAAATTGTCCCGATTTTTGATAAAAACCTCTTTGTTTCAGCCGAATTTGGCATGGCAAAGCCGGATCCAGCCTGTTTTTTAGCCTGTTGCGAGCGTTTTGGTGCTAACCCTGTCGAGACCTTCTTCATTGATGATCGGTCCGAGAATGTGGAGGGGGCGAAGGAGGCAGGCCTTATGGGCCATGTTTTTACACATCATTCGGGGCTTTTGGAGGCTTTAGCATTACAGGGCGTTAACTTGTAACCCGCGGATTTTCTCGCTAAGCGACGGCAAAGGTCTATGCTTGCGCCAATGATTCCTTTGAAAGGTACGCCATGAACGATGCTGCAAGCCGCTCTGGCGACAAAAAGCCGGAAGCTGGTAAATTTACGACCGGTTCCATCAAGCGGCATGTGCTGGTGATGTCGGCTTCGGGCGCGGTTGGTTTGATCTCGATTTTTGCCGTTGATCTCTTATCGCTGCTTTATATTTCCTGGCTCGGCAATGTGAATTTTACGGCGGGCGTTGGCTATGCAACCGCCGTGATGTTTTTCTCGACCTCGGCCAATGTCGGTATGATGATCGGGCTTTCGGCGCTTGTATCGCGTGCGATTGGCGCGCGCGAAATGGATCGGGCGCGGAGGCTTTCGGGTACGACCTCGTTTATTTCGGCCTTTGCCTCGCTGCTTGTTTCAGCCCTTATCTTATCTACGCTTCATCCGCTTTTGACGTTGATGGGAGCAACAGGCGACACGCATGATGTGGCCTATCGGTTTTTGCTGATTGCGATGCCTTCCAATGTGTTTTTAGGATTTGGCATGGCGCTTTCGGGCGTGTTGCGCGCGGTGGGTGATGCGCGGCGCTCGATGTTTGTTACGCTTTCAGGTGGAATTGCTTCGGCGATTGTCGATCCGATTTTGATTTTCGGATTGGGGCTCGGCACCGACGGTGCGGCCATTGCAACGATTATCTCACGCCTTGTTTTTTGCGCTGTTGGTTTTTACGGCGCGGTGAAGGTGCATGATTTGGTGCGTCGCCCGACCGGACTTCAGGTGATTGAAGATTTCATGCCGCTGTTTGGTATTGCTTTGCCAGCCGTTCTCACCAATTTGGCGGGGCCCGTAGCAGGCGCTTTTATGACCGCGGTGCTCGCCCCTTATGGGGATGAGGCCGTGGCTGCGAATGCCATTATCACGCGGCTTGTGCCTGTGGCATTCGGCTCTGTCTTTGCATTATCGGGTGCGGTGGGGCCGATTATTGGGCAAAATTTGGGAGCGCGGAATATTGGCCGTGTGCGTAAAACGCTGATCGATAGTTTGATGATCGCAACGCTTGCCGTTGTGGTGGCATGGGTGATTTTGGCCCTCGCACGCAATGGCATTTCCTATATTTTTCATGCGAAAGAGGAAACGGCTGATCTTGTATCCTTCTTCTGCATTGTGATTGCCGGAACGTGGATTTTTCATGGTGCGCTGTTTGTGGCGAATGCATCGTTTAACAATCTTGGCGCGCCTGCGCTGGCAACCGCGTTTAACTGGGGCAAATCGACGATTGGTACCATCCCTTTCGCGCTGATTGGTGTGCAGTTGGCGGGCGCTAAAGGCGCGTTGATCGGCCAAGGGATAGGCGCGATTTTATTCGGTATTGGTGGTGTGTACGCAGCGTTTCATGTTGTGGCGCGCATCGAGCGGCGCTGGAATGCTGAGAAGGCTTAAAAATTTGGGAGTGTTGCATCCATGATGACCTATCAGGAATGG
This sequence comes from Beijerinckiaceae bacterium, assembly GCA_026461505.1. Classification (GTDB taxonomy): domain Bacteria; phylum Pseudomonadota; class Alphaproteobacteria; order Rhizobiales; family Beijerinckiaceae; genus CAIUPE01. Next base: position 33,732 of record JAPJMW010000024.1, on the reverse strand, counting down.
GTTAAAATCGTAGAAGGCAGTGAAGCGATGCGCAGTGTTGGCAAACGCTTTGGTTTGGATGATGCCATGTTGCGCAAAGGGATTGAAGCCTTGATGCCCGCAGCCTTTATGGGGGCGTTTCCATCGGCGCCATCGTTTAACGCTTCGATCCCAAATCCATTTCAACAGGTGTTTGAAAGCGATGAGGCCAAGAAGGCCGTGGCGCGGCAGGCTGAAATGCTCTCGGGCATCAATAAAACGATTTTGGAAGATATGATGCCCGCGCTTGCCACCGCAATGGCGGACGCTATGCAGAAATTTTCATCCGGTGAAAACGCTGCAACGGGCGATAATTCGGCGCAAGATTTTGGTATGGCGATTGGTGGAATGATGGCTTCGATGATGGGGCTTAAGCCAGAGCCCGTTAAAGCGCCTGAGCCTGATGTGGCAGCCCAAGGCATGGAAATGTTTCAGACTTGGATTAAGGCCGGTCAATCGGCGCAGGCTGATTATTTAAAAGCCATGCAATCGGTGATGAACAAGACCAGCGAAGCAGATTAATGCTGACCCGTTAAAGCGGCTATAGAGACGGCATCGTGGCTTTCGATCAGCATATGCGTGATCTGGAAGAGCGAAAGCATGATGATGCCTAAGAGCACAAGCGATAGCGCGGCATGCTGCAGCGCCGCTGTTTGGGTCGTTTGATCGGTTGTTTTGGCCAATTTATGCATGGGACACTATCCGTAACATCATGGGCCCTACCCTTGATTCGATACGGTTAACCAGAGGAAAATATGGAGGTTAAAATGCACGCCTCCACGCCTCTATTCGGTTTTATGGTAAACCAATTTTAGTCAATTTACTTTGGATTGCGCAGAACAACGACATTGCCCATTAAGACAAAGCCCAAGCCTAAAATGGCCGGAAGGGTCCATTGATAGCCTTCCAATGCCGTTGATAGCACAAGCGCTATTACCGGATAAAGCACGGTTGAATAGCTGGCCCGCGCGGCGCCTATTCGTCCAAGCAAAGTGAGATAGCTGGCAAACGCGATGACCGAACCGAACATCGCAAGAAAGACCAAGGCACTCCAATAGGGAAGGGTCCATTCAATTGTAAAACTGCCGCCTTCAAGGGCGATAAAGGCCGCCATTCCAAGGATGCCATAAACCATGCCCCAAAGGGCCGAGGAGAATACGGAAACGCCACGGCGTTGAACCGAAGCCGCGATGATGTTGCCGCCGCAAAAAGAAAGCGTCCCGAGCAGGCAATAAATCAATCCCTGAATGGCAATATAGCCAAAAGGCTGGCCGATAATTTGCGGCGCGAACATGAGGCCGCTGCCGATTGCGCCAATCAATCCGCCAATGGCGAGCCGTGTACTTGGACGCTTGCGTGCGAGCAGGGCGCCCAAGAGCAAATTGATGATGGAGGCAAGTGAAAACACAACGGCCAAAAGGCCTGTCGGTGTTGTGAGACCGGCATAGTAAAAAAAGATAAAATTGCTGGAAAATAAGAGAGAACCAAGCAAAGCAAACCGGAGATGCATGGCGAATGGAAAGATGAGGCGGTCTTTTCGGATGAGGACGAGGGGCACCATGAAGACGAGAGCCACACAAAAGCGCCAAAGCACCGATACCTCAGGTGCAACGACGCCTAACTGAAGACGTAAAGCGATCCAGGTTGAGCCCCAAATCAGAACGACAAGACCATACAGCGTATAGTCGAGCCGCGTCATCGCGACAGTCGAAGGGTTTGATGATGTCATGATGGGATTAGCGATAGGCCAGCGATTTAAAAACAGGGGTTACGCTGTTTTTCCAATCGCCGCGATAATGCGCGAGCAATTCATCCGATTGCGTTTTTCCGGTTTCGATAATCCGATCAAGAGGCTCAAGAAAAACGGTTTCATCTGTGCCTTGCGGCGATAGCTTCGCGCGACGCTCGAGACCAAATCGGGAAATTTTAAGCACCTCACGCGCAAGCTCACGTAAGGAGTGACGCTTAACACTTGTTTGAAGCCCGTCGCGTGGCACATCCCGACGTAAGACATGGCGGTCTTCATTGGTCCAATGCTTGACCATGTCCCATGCCGCATCGAGCGCTGTATCGTCATAGAGCAAACCAACCCAAAAAGCAGGGAGTGCATTGAGCATCGGAACGGGGCCTGCGTCCGCTCCACGCATTTCAAGATATTTCTTCAAGCGCACTTCGGGAAACAGCGTGGAGAGGTGGTTTACCCAATCCGACAGAACAGGCTTTTCACCCGGAAGGGCAGGGTGTTTGCCCGCTAGTAAATCTCTAAACGAGGTGCCTGCGACATCGATATAGGTTTCATCCCGCTTGATGAAATACATCGGCACATCGAGCGCCCATTCAACATAGCGGTCAAAGCCCATGCCGCTTTCAAAAGCGAAGGGGATCATACCCGAGCGATCATTATCGGTATCGAGCCAGATATGCGAGCGCATGGATTGGTAACCATTCGGCTCGCCTTCCGTGAAGGGCGAATTTGCAAAGAGTGCGGTTGCTAAAGGTTGAAGCGCAACCGATGTTCTGAGCTTCTTGACCATATCGGATTCAGAGGAGAAATCGAGGTTAACCTGAACCGTTGAGGTGCGGTACATCATATCAAGCCCACGCGTACCGACTGTGGGCATATAGCGGGTCATGATGGCATAGCGGCCCTTTGGCATGACGGGCGTCTCGGCTCGCGTCCAGAGCGGGCTCATGCCGAGAGCGAGAAACTGGATGCCAAGCTCGTCACCCACTTCAAGCGCGCATTTCAAATGCGCGTCGAGCTCGGCGGCGGTTTGGTGGAGATTTTCAACGGCTGCACCTGAAAGCTCGTATTGCCCGCCAGGCTCAAGCGAAATCGCGCCACAGCCTTTTGCATCAAATAGACCGATGATTTTATCGCGATCGAAAATAGGATCCCAACCGAGACGTTCTTGCATGCCTTTGAGCAGTGCTTCGATGCCGCGCGCGCCTTCGTAGGGAACGGGTTCGTTGGTGCCCGGCCGGAAGGGGAATTTTTCGTGTTCGGTACCGATGCGGAATTTTTCGCGTGGCTTTGATCCGCCCTCTAAATAGGCAACCAGTTCGTCACGGCTTTCAATCGGCGTGGTATCGGAAATATCGCGGGCCATTGGTACTCTCAATCGTCCGGGCACCGTTTGGGTGCCGGGAAGGGCTCAATAGGGGCGTTGCCGCAAAGAGGCAATCATTTCATGCGCCAATCACCCAAAATGGCTTGCACCAGTGCAAAGGCGGCGACGCCTGCGGTATCGGCGCGCAAGATGCGTGGCCCAAGCGACAAACGCGTGACAGAGGGCAATTTTAACAGCTCGGTACGTTCCTCGCTTGAAAATCCGCCTTCTGGGCCAATTAATACGCCAATCGGGCCTCGTTTTGCCGCTTGCAAGGCTGCGATGGGATCTTCTCCTTCGGCACGTTCATCGCAAAAAATCAAGGTTCGGGCGCTGTCCCATTGGGCGAGAAGGGCATCGAGTTTGATTTCCGGGGCGAGGTCCGGCACGTGTAGAACGCCGCATTGTTCGGCGGCCTCAATGATATTGGCCCGCATCCGCTCATCGTTAAGGCGCGAAAACTGCGTATGTTTGGTAATCACCGGAACGAGCCGACTTGCGCCCATTTCAACCGCTTTTTGAACGAGATAATCAAGACGGGCCGTTTTGATGGGCGCAAACAGATAGTCGATATCGGTGCGTTCGGGCTGCGGCCGCGTTTGTTTTAAGAGATTTAAAACGGCAGATTTCTTATCCGCTTTGTCGATTTGGCCGAGCCATTCCCCATCGCGGCCATTAAATAGCAAAATCACATCGCCTAGGCCAAGACGCAGAACGGTGATCAGATAATGGCTGGCATCGCGACCAAGCGTGACGGACGCGGCGCTGGACAGGCCTAAATCAACAAAAAGCCGCTTGGTTCTGAAGTCATAGTCAGGCAAATGGGCACTCCAGATCAGGTTCTCTACCGCCATCGTATCGCCACATAGCATAGATAATTAGGCTTTTTGAAGGCCAAGCGGTTGATCCAACAACAATCTAGCTGTTAGAAAAGGCGCCATGAACGAATCATTATCGCAGTTCAATTCTAAATCTAGTTCACGTGACCTACGGCATTTAGGCGTGGCATTGACCTATCTCGCGGCGGTTGCGTGGATTGGCGTTGCCCACGCGGCAGAAGATCCATGTGTTGGATTGGGTAAAAATCTAACCGATCGCGGTCAGTTGATTCAACATGTTCAGTCGTTTCAAAGCAAAAAGCCCACGGCTGAAGATGCGTGCGATACGTTTACAAAGCTTTCGAAAATTAACGCTACAACCGTCAGCGCACTGGATCGCGACGGGGCTTGGTGCCGCGCACCGGATACGCTGGCGCCAAATCTAAAAGGCCAACAAGCGCAGATTGATGCGGCCAAAGCCAATGCATGCAAGGTTGCCGAGCAACAGAAAAAGGCTCAGGCCGCTGGTGGCGCGCAAGCTCATCAGCCGATGGGTGGTGCCGATGAAATTGTTGGCGGAGCGATGAAATTGCCGCAAGGTGCGCTTTAATTGAGCGCTTCGACTAGTCCCACCGTCCCCGATGCAAAGCAGGGTAATTGGGTTGATACAAAAGCGCCGCTTTGGCTGCAGCCTTATTTACGGCTGGCGCGGATTGATCGCCCGATTGGCTGGTGGCTCTTGGTGTTGCCCTGCTGGTGGTCAACCGTGATGGCCGCCAATGTTGCGGGGAAGGCCTATCCCGACTTTTCACTGATGGCGTTGTTTTTCATCGGTTCCGTTGCCATGCGCGGTGCCGGCTCAACCTATAATGATATTGCGGACCGTGAACTTGACCGAAAAGTCGAGCGGACCCGCAATCGACCTGTTGCCAGTGGCGCGGTTAGCGTTTCGCGAGCTTTATTGTTTTGTGGCTTGCAATGTTTGGTAGGGCTTGTCGTTCTGCTGTCGCTCAATGGTTTTTCGATTGTACTTGGCTTGTGTTCGATACTCCCGGTCTTGGCCTATCCGTTTATGAAGCGGATTACGTCTTGGCCTCAGGCGGTGTTGGGGCTCGCTTTTTCTTGGGGCGCGTTGATGGGGTGGGCTTCTGTCTTTGGCTCGCTCGATGTTCCTGCGCTTTGTCTTTATGGGGCCGCGATTTTTTGGACCATGGGATACGATACCATCTATGCCATTCAGGATATCGAGGATGATGTTTTGGCAGGCATCCGATCGACCGCGCTTTTATTCGGGAAGGCCACGCCGATTGCCGTTGGCGGATTTTATGGGGTGACCATTACTCTTTTAGCTGCCGCAATTTGGACAGCTAATTTGGGCGGTTTGGCTTATCTGGGCGTGCTTTTCTTTGCCTTTCACCTCATTTGGCAGGTAAAATGCCTCGATATTGTAGACGGAAGAGGGGCTTTGAGGCTTTTTCGCTCCAATCGCGATGCCGGACTTATTCTTTTGGTAGGGCTTGCGCTTGATGCTGCAGTGCGGCATTTCGGAGCATAGACGTTTTTTGATGCGTTTTGCCGCATGAAAGCAACGTTTAACGACAAGTGATCATCCAAAGCCTATCAAACCAGCGGAATTTAGCCATGACCGACACCCATAAAGCGACGGAAAACCAACAATTGCTCCACCTTGTGTTTGGCGGCGAGCTTGTTGATTTGGACAGCGTGACGTTTACCGACCTTTCAAGGCTCGACATTGTCGGTATTTTCCCCAATTATGCGACCGCTCAAGCGGCCTGGAAGGCTAAGGCACAGGCAACGGTAGATAATGCGCAGATGCGATACTTCATTGTTCATCTCCATCGTTTGCTTGACCCGCACACCCATGCGCATGGTTAAGCGCTTACGAATGGCGTTTTAAAATCGAATGTTAAAAGTAATTTCCCGATTTCCATTGATTCAAACCGCAATCGGGTTGTTTCTTGCCACCTATCTTAAGCTTGTGCGGATGACGACGCGCTTTTCCTATGAGCCGTCGAATATGATTGATCAATTAAAGTTAAATACGCCCTTCATTGCAGCGATTTGGCATGGCCAGAATTTTATGATCACGCTGACGATGTGGAAAGACGCGCCGGTTTCAGTGTTGATCACCCGCCATGGCGATGGTGGTGTTGTTGCCAAAGCGTGCGAAGCGATGGGCATTAAACCTATTCGCGCATCGGGTGGTGATCAACGCAAGCTTGAACGCAAAGGCGGAGCCGCGGGATTGCGCGCGATGATTAAGGCGCTTGATGGCGGTGATATTGTGGTGATGACACCGGATGTGCCGAAAGTGGCGCGGGTATCGGGATTAGGCATTATCGCTTTGGCGCGGTTGTCTGGTCGTCCGATTATTCCGATTGTTGTTGCAACAAGCCGTCGCATTGATTTGAACAATTGGGATAGAACGAGCATTTGCTTACCCTTTAGCCGCGGCGTGATGATGATGGGTGAACCTATTCACGTGGCGCGGGATGCCGATGAAACGGTGCAAGAACAAGCCCGTCAACAGCTCGAACGAAGTCTCGATGCTATTCATGATCGCGCCTATGCGTCGCTTGGAACAATTGACCCTGGCGCTGCGCTGAAAGTCGTCAATCGATGAATAGTGTGCCTTACGGTATGAGCCTTTATAAGGCTGTGACGGATCTCGCGCGTCCGCTTGTGCCGTTCGTGTTGATGGACCGCACACGGCGAAACAAAGAGGATCGTACGCGATTAGGCGAGCGGAAGGGTGAAGCATCGCGCGTGCGTCCGAGTGGACCTTTAATTTGGGTGCATGGTGCAAGCGTTGGTGAATGTTTATCCTTGCTTCCTTTGGTTGAGGAATTGGTTCGTCGTGATGTTTCTGTTCTCGTTACATCGGGAACGGTAACATCGGCAAATGTGTTGGCGCGGCGTTTACCGGAAGGGGCGACGCATCAATATATTCCGCTTGATCTTTCGCTCTATGCGCGGCGCTTCATGGATCATTGGCGTCCGGATCTCATTATTTTTGCGGAATCAGAAATATGGCCCAATCTTTTGACAGAAGCGGCTGAACGCTTCATTCCGATTGTTCAAGTCAATGCGCGCCTATCGGATCGTAGCTTCCGCCGATGGCGCGGCTTGCCGAGTTTGGCGAAATTTCTTTTTTCACGCTTTGATCTTTGCTTGGCACAAACCCAACAAGATGCCGAGCGATTGGTAAAGCTTGGCGCTTCGCGCGTCACCGTAACGGGTAATCTCAAATTTGACGCGATGCCACCGCCGGCCGCCCCTTTGATGGTATCCGGCATTGAAGCGATGATTGGCGCGCGTCCTGTTTGGCTGGCGGCATCGACCCATGCGGGTGAAGAGGTGATGATCATCGAAGCACATCGTATGATCGTCGAACAATTTCCTGATCTTCTGACGATTATTGCCCCGCGTCACCCAGAGCGGGGACGCGAAATTGCAAGCCTTATTGCTCGCGCAGGCTTGAGCGCATCACAACGTTCGTTAGGTCTGTTGCCGGACAGTGCAACCGATATTTATATTGCCGATACGATTGGTGAATTAGGCCTGTTTTATCGGGTTGCACCGCTTGTTTTCTTGGGTGGATCTTTGGTGCCGCATGGCGGACAAAATCCGATCGAGCCAGCAAAGCTAGGTGCCGCTTTATTGCATGGTCCGCATGTGCATAATTTTGAAGAAGTCTATGCCGCAATTGATGCGGCGCAAGGCGCAACGCTTGTGCGTGACAGTGAAGAATTGGCATGGGCTGTGACATCGCTCTTAACCGATACTGCTGAGCTGCGTGCAAGTGCGCGGCGTGCGAATGAGGCAGTGCTCGGGGTTGGCGGGGCCTTGCAAAGAACGATGGCCGAGATCGCGCCCTATCTTCTCAAAATGCATTTGGGAGCGTAGAGGTGCGGTTTGATATTCAGGATGATCTTGCATGCTAAGAGCGCCTGAATTTTGGTGGCGACCGCAAGGGCTTTTGGCTTTAAGCCTTGCACCACTGGCCGTGCTCTATGGTTGGGTGGCTGCAGCGCGCATGAAACGCGTTGGTGAAAAAATCAATGTTCCGGTTATTTGCATCGGTAATTTAATCGCCGGCGGTGCGGGTAAAACGCCAACGGCAATTGCACTCGCCAAGGCTTTGCAAGCTTTGGGCAAGAACCCCGTTTTTTTAAGCCGCGGCTATGGTGGACGATTAGCGGGTCCGCTTGTGGTTGATCGTGCAACGCACTCCTCGAAAGACGTTGGCGACGAACCGCTATTGCTAGCCAAAATTGCGCCGACCATAATTGCCCAAGATCGTTTGGCGGGCGCCCGCTTTGCGGCTGGACATGGCGATATCATCATCATGGATGACGGGTTTCAAAACCCTGCCGTTCATAAGGATTGTTCAATTGTTGTAGTGGATACGGGCCAGTTGATTGGCAATGGTTGGTGCCTTCCGGCCGGGCCCTTGCGGGCTCCGATGAAGGCGCAATGGGCGAAGGCGGATCTCTGTGTATTGATCGGTGAGGATCACGATGACACAGAGGCTTTTATCAACCAGATTCCGATGCCCGTGTACCGCGGACGATTGGTGCCTGAGGCCTCGCAGGCCAATGCGCTCAAGGCGCTTAACGTGTTTGCTTTTGCGGGCATTGGTAGACCTGATAAATTTTTTAATACGCTTGAAGAGGCAGGTGCCGTTTTGGCTGAAAAGCGTTCATACGCGGATCATTATCGATACACGGCCGATGATATCGCTTCGATCATTTCCGAAGCTTCAGCAAAATTGCTAATACCTGTCACAACAGCCAAGGATGCGGTGAAAATTGCCGAGGTTTCACCGGACGCGTTGAACACGATCCGTGTTGTGGATGTGAGACTTCACATTGAAGACATGGATGAATTGATCAGCACCGTGATCAAGAAAAATCGATAAAGTCTATTCCGGATTTTTCGCGCCGATCGACATCAACACTGCATCACGCGTCGCATAGGCTTGTTGCTTTTCAACATTCCAATAGCGCAATTCTTCCAGCGGAATTTGGACGCCGGTTACGGCGCAGCGGACAAAATGCCCGGGCCGCAGGACTTTGAGATCGCCATCGAGATATTCGACAACGGCTTCGCCGGGCATTAATGGGGCGCGTTCAAATCGGTTCATGAATGTTTGCTATCATTAAATGAGGCTTTTTGGCAATGAAGTCGAAGGGTTCAATCGGCATGCACCGCCACATTGCCATCGCTAAAGATGAGGGTGAGCGCGTTTTTAGGCTGAACCGTATCGGCCGAGCGGATGGGCTTACCATTTGCATCCAACACCAAGGCATAACCACGATCCAAGACGCCCTGATAGCTGACGCTGGTCAAAAGCTGGCTGGCGGTGCTGAGCCTTGAGCGCCGACGATCGAGCAATACCGCCAAGGCACGGCTGGACCTTGCGGAAAGATCCCGAATGGTTTGCCGTTGGCGGTCGAGCTTTTGCCGCTCCGTGCGCAGGGAAGCGCCTTGGGAGGCGATGAGACGCTGGCCTAAGCCATCGAGACGCGCGCGCAGCGATGCGACACGGGCTTGCGGCGAAAGGCGGATCAGCCGCCTTGCAGCCTCGGTGAGCAGGCTCCTATGGCGGGCGGCATTGCGCTCTAGCCCGCGTCCGAGTTTGGAAGCGGCGAGATCCAAACGCTGGCGCGGCACAGCGACCAACGCATCAAGCGTTGGTAGAGCGCGACTGGCCGAGCGCAGATCGGCTTTACGGCGATCCGATAAACGGCGCAACGCAAGATGCAGGCGGCGACCGAGATCGGCGGTTGTGGCTTCAAGATCGGCGCGCACGGGTACGGCCATTTCAGCAGCGCCCGTGGGCGTAGGCGCGCGACGGTCGGCTGCGTAATCGATCAGCGTCCAATCGGTTTCATGGCCAACAGCGGCGATGAGCGGGATCATGCTATCGGCAGCCGCACGAACGACGATCTCTTCGTTAAAGCTCCAAAGATCTTCGAGCGAACCGCCGCCGCGCGCGACGATCAAAAGATCGGGACGCGGAATAGGCCCGCCTTCGGGCAGCGCATTAAAGCCTTCGATGGCGTTGGCAATCTCTGCCGCGCTCGTTTCGCCCTGCACACGAACGGGCCACACCACAACATGGCGCGGAAAGGGGTCGGCCAAGCGATGCAGAATATCCCGAATAACCGCGCCCGTTGGCGAGGTGATAACGCCGATGACCTGCGGCAAGAAGGGTAAAAGCTGCTTGCGTGCGTCGGAGAAGAGGCCTTCGGCGGCTAATCTTTGGCGGCGTTCTTCCAATTGGGCGAGCAACGCGCCGACGCCTGCTGGTTCAAGCGATTCAACGACGATCTGATAGCTCGATTTTCCGGCAAACGTGGTGATCTTGCCCGTGGCTATAACTTCCATACCGTCTTCGGGGCGGAATTTGACGCGACCAAACACGCCCTTCCACATCACGGCATCGATTTTGGCGGATGAGTCCTTGATCGAAAAATAGACATGACCGGAGGAATGAGGCCCGCGATAACCCGATATTTCACCCTTGATGCGGACATGGCCGAACTCGCCCTCAATCATGCGCTTTAACGCGCCGGAGAGCTCGGAGACGGACCATTCGGGAGTGTTGGATGCAAGCAAATCAGACATGCAACGAGCATAGCGGGCGAATCATGCGTTGGGGAGAGGGCAAGAGCCTTGACCCCATCCCGATTCTCGCGGACACGCAAAGCGGGTGTTTGTTTAGGGCGGAGAGGGTTCTATGCGTGTCTTGTTGATCGGTTCGGGTGGACGTGAACATGCGCTTGCGTGGAAACTGGCTCAGAGCCCGCTGTTAGAAGCGCTGTTTATCGCGCCCGGTAATCCCGGCACCGCGCAATGCGGCACGAATGTTCCGCTTAACGTCGCCCATCATGCCGATGTGATTGCGTTTTGTCAGAGCGAGCGGATCGGCCTTGTTGTTGTTGGCCCCGAAGCGCCATTGGTGGCGGGGTTGGTCGATGATTTGGAGGCGGTCGGCATTAAGGCATTCGGTCCTTCAAAGGCTGCGGCGCGGCTTGAGGGATCAAAGGCCTTCACGAAGGAGCTTTGCGTCGAGGCGAATATTCCGACAGCGGCCTATGCGCGGTTTACCGATTGCGAGAAGGCCAAAGCCTATGTGCGTACGCAAGGCGCGCCGATTGTGATCAAGGCCGACGGATTGGCCGCCGGTAAAGGCGTTGTTGTTGCTGAAACGATTGAACAGGCGATTGCGGCCGTTGAGGATAATCTCGGCAGCGGCATCGCTGGTGCCGAAATCGTGATTGAAGAATGCATGTTCGGTGAAGAAGCGTCGTTCTTCGCGCTTGTTGATGGGACGAACGCCGTGGCGCTCGCCTCCGCGCAAGATCACAAACGCGTAGGCGATGGCGATACGGGCCCGAACACCGGAGGCATGGGGGCTTATTCGCCTGCGCCTGTTGTAACAGTCGAGATTGAAGCGCGGGTGATGGCCGAGATTATCCAGCCAACCGTTGCCGCGATGGCCAAGCGCGGCACACCGTTTAAGGGTGTTTTATTCGCGGGATTGATGATCACAGAAAACGGCCCGAAGCTGATTGAATACAACACGCGCTTTGGTGATCCCGAATGCGAAGTTTTGATGCCACGGTTAAAGAGTGATCTCTTGGCAGCCTTGCTTGCAACGATTGAGGGGCGCTTAAAGCCCAGTGATCTTGTGTGGTCAGATGAAGCGGCGTTGACGGTGGTTTATGCGGCCAAAGGCTATCCGGCCAAACCTGAAACAGGCACCGTTATTGGTTCACTCGAGAAAGCCGCAGCGGTTGAAGGTGTGACGGTATTTCATGCCGGGACCAAGCAGCGTGAGGACGGCTCGCTTGTTGCGAATGGCGGGCGCGTTCTGGCGGTCACAGGAATGGGGGGCACTATCAGCGAGGCAAAGTCCAGAGCCTATGCGGCTGTGGCGGCTATTGATTGGCCAGGCGGATTTTATCGGTCGGATATTGGGTTTCGAGCGGTTTAAAAGGTGCCCTTCGACTCGGACCTTTGGTCCGGCTCAGGATGAGGAAGAAACATTCCAACCTCATTCTGAGCCGTGGCGAAGCCACGTGTCGAAGGACGTTTTTATTTAGATCTGCGCCAAGAGCGCTTCGGCACCCGAAATATCGGCTTTGCCGGGGCTGTCTTCGACGTTGAGGATCTTCATAACGCCATCTTCAACGAGCATCGAATAGCGCAGGGAGCGGGTGCCCATGCCGAAGGCGTTGCCATCGAGCACAAGGTCAACGGCCTTCGCGAAAATGGCGCTGCCATCGGCCAAGAAGCCGATCTTGTCCATCGCATCATTGGCCTTTGCCCATGCCTTCATGACATGAACGTCATTGACCGAGACAACAACGACTTCGTCGACACCCTTGGCCTTGAACGCGTCAAGATGGCTCAAATAGCCGGGGAGGTGGTTGTTCTGGCAGGTTGGCGTAAATGCACCTGGCACGGCAAACAAAACGACTTTGCGGCCTTTGAAAATCTGTTCCGTCGTGCGGGCGCTTGGGCCGTCTGCGGTCGGGACGTTAAACGTGAATTCTGGAAGCTTTTGTCCAACGGAAATAGGCATCGAAATCCCCTCAAGGTTATAATACGGCTCGGTGAAGATACGGACGAAACCCTTATCGGATTGATCCGGACGCATCCAGCGACACGGATGTTTCGGTGGACTGACCTTCTGCGACAAGGGTCACGGTCAGTGAAAGGCCAGCGATTACCGCTTTTGTCGGCTTTTCCAGTATTTTGACATTCCAAAGCATAGCGGATTGAGCGGTTGCATCGCCAAAATACCAGCCATTCGGGCCTTCTACGATAATGTCCGTTAGCGGATGGTTGGAGGCAATGAGAAGCGTGTCGGCGGTTTTAGTCTCGATGGAGACGAGGCTTGGCTGATCGGAACGGCCTATGGCGGAGGGTGCCGGGACACGGTTCAGAAAGGTTTTGAGACGATCACGATCGGGCGCATTCTCGGTGGCTGCATCGAGTGATAGGCTGGTTTTGTCCGTCATCGGAACGCAGAGTTCCCCGCAAATGGCAAAGTCCAATTTGAGGCCAAGCCGGACGGACTTTGACGGATCTTTCGCCTTTATCAGCACCGGAAAGATGACCTGATCGTGATAGCCGAAGATCGTTCCTGACGGATCAGCAATCCGCTCGGGCAACGGCCATTGGACCTGTGCCTCGGCAAGGTTCTCGGATGCCGACCAATCAAAGACCGGCGGCAAGCCTGAATCCCCCGGCATTCGCCAATAGGTTTTAACATGCGGATCCATTGTAATCTCGACGCCTGCATAGGCGGATTTTTCAATCGTACCGCCATTGATCAAGCGGACCGTTGCACGTGGAAGTTCGGTTGACGCGAAAGCAATCGGATAATCTGCGATCATCAAGAACGCCATCATCGCATAAAGGCTTAGCCTTGGCAGTAGCGTTAAAACTGAGGCAAAGGCACGCTTGAACATGAACATCCCTTGATCATAATGGCGACGCCCCGTTAATACCACTGGCAAAAATCACATCTTGAATCGAACGATTAAGGTATTAATCTATCCCACATGGTTAGTTCGTCTCATCCTTCGACCGCATCGGAATTTTCGCTGAACGGACAATTATTGGTTGCAATGCCTAGCATTGGCGACTCAAGATTTCATCGCACAGTGATTTATCTTTGTAGCCATTCGGACGAAGGAGCAATGGGGCTGGTGATCAATCGCCCTGCCGACGAGATTGCTTTTATCGATCTGCTACGCCAGCTCAAAATTCTATCAGACGGTGGACAGATTAATCTTCCCGAAAAGGCCCGCGAAATACAGGTTGTGCATGGCGGCCCCGTTGAACCCAGCCGCGGATTCGTGCTGCATTCGATTGAGCCTGAACCGATTGCAGGCTCGGTTAAAATTGATAGCCACATCAGGCTATCGGCCAATCTCGATATTTTGCATGCGATTGCAAAAGGCGATGGCCCTGAGCGTGTTGTGTTTGCTTTAGGCTATGCGGGATGGGGTGCAGGCCAATTGGAATCCGAGATCCAACAAAATGGTTGGATTCTATGTCCGGCATCGGATGATTTATTGTTCGATGATGAGTTTGAAACAAAATATGAGCGCGCGCTTGCGCTGATAGGCGTCGATTTAGGAATGTTATCGACCGATATTGGCCGCGCCTGATTAGCCTTTAATCAGCTTGCGCGTGTTGGTGGCGTCTAATGCGGGACCAAAGACAGAGCCTTGTCCGAAGGCAATGCCGATTTGAGAAAACTGAATAACGTCGGATTCGGTTTCTAAAGAATCGGCGACGAGTTCGATATCCATTTCATTCGATAAAGACACAATTGACCGCAAGATAGCGGGACGAAGTCCTGACGGGTCTGAACGCGTGATCATCCGCGACAGGCGAATGGAATTGAACGGGAAGCGCTCCAAATATCCAAGCGACGAATAGCCTTGTCCGAAATCACCAACGGCGAGGCCCGTGCCTAAATCGATAAGGCCATTCAGAGTGTGGATCGCGTGTTCGGGATGATCCATCAAATAGCGTTCCGACAGTTCAATATGCAGCGATGATTTCGCAACCGTGCTGCGGCTTAAAACAGCCTTCACATCTCTTACAAATTCGGGCCGCTCGAGCATTTGTACTGGAATAGGTAGCGTTGCAAAAAATGGCGGTTCAATATCGATGAGCTTGTGCCAGAGGGTAAGCTCTTGAACGGTGGCTTCCAGAATATAGAAACCAAGCGTGCCGACGAGTTCGGCATTCTCGGCAATTTCCATAAATTCGGTTTGGTTGATCGCGCCGTGTTGCGGATGGTTCCAAATCGGAATGACTTCAAAGCCTGAAATGGAGCGGTCGGTCAGGCGAACAACAGGACGGAAATTAAGTTCGATTTGATTGCGCCGGATTGAGTCACGCAAATCAATTTCCATGACCAGACGTTCGCTGCCTTGGGCACGCATAGCAGGGCGGAACACATCGATACGGTCGCCGCCTAATTTCTTCGCATGCATCATCGCGATTTCAGCATTGCGCAACAAAAGTTCCGCATGGGTTTCGCTGCGCTGATCGGGCAAGGCGATGCCGATGGAGGCGGTTAAATTGGCTTCGCGCTCACCAATGGTAATTGGCGTTGCCAGACTTTTACGAATGGAGTCGACCAATGCCGTGATTGGCCCCGGTTCGCGTTCGGATAACAGCAGAATTGCGAAGCGATCACCGCCAATACGCGCAAGCCCATCTTGCGGGCGGATGAGACGCAAGAGACGCCGCGTTACAGCAAGCAGGAGCGCATCGCCGCTGCTCAAGCCGAGCGCTTCATTGGTTTCACGGAACCGATCAAGATCAACCGCAACGACGGTAGGGCGCAACGCTTCACCTTCGCGCATCAAGGCCAACATAAGGTCAATGCGGTCCACCAAAAGGCGACGATTGGGCAGACCTGTCAGCGTATCATGGATCGCATCATGCAGAAGGCGTTCTTCTGTCATGCGTGTATCGGTTACATCGGAGAGCGTGCCCATCAACCGCAGGACGACGCCATCATCGCCCACAATGGGACGCGCGCGCATGCGGAACCAATGGAAATGACCGTCATTGGCGCGCAAGCGAAGATCAAGCGACAGACGTCCACGGCGTTGCTGACAGAACCGATCAATCGCCGCCGTAAAGAGATCACGATCCGAGGGATGAATATGATCGATAAAGTCCGATGGCATGCCCTCAAGATAGCCTTTTGAGTAGCCAAGAATGGCTTCGGCTTCAGGACCTACACGGACGTGATCCCGCGCCACATCCCAATCGAAAATAATATCGCCCGCGCCTGTTAACGCCAGTGCTTTGCGCGATGCGTCGGTGAGTTCCGCGCCTGCTAAGCCGCCGCCTGTGAAAGCGTGCTGCATCACGGTGAAACCGATCAACATGATGATGAGAACAAGACCACCAATAAGCGATTGCGCGGCAAGGTCGCTGGTGACTTGACCGATCAATGTGAATGCTGCTGCCGTGACCCAGCCAAGCAAGACGAGCCAAGTCGGCACCAATAAAACGGCGCGATCATAGCCATGCGTTGCCAGATAGACGATTAACAGAAAGCCTGCCGCTGTAACAGCAGCGATCGAGATACGCGCAAGGCCGGAGGCAACGGCGGGATCGATTAGCGCAATCGTGACAAGGCCACCGAGAAACAGAACCCAAATCGTTGTGATGTGATGGTAACGAACGCGCCAGCGCTTCAAATCGAGATAGGCAAACAGGAACACGAAAAGCGTTGAAGCCAAAACCGATTCTGCCAGAGCGCGATAAATTCGCTCGCCTTCGGGTGTCGTTGAAAAAACGGCGGCCATAAATCCGAAATCAACCGCGACATAAGCAACCACTGCCCACGCCAGAAGCGCTGCGGATGGAAAGATGATGGTGCCGCGGATGAGCGACAGAATAGTAAGAAACAATGCCAAAAGGCCGATAATGCCGGTGATGATGCCGTGATAAAAGGTTAGGCCGTTGGTCTTTTCTTTATACGCATCGGGGGCCCATAAAGTGAGCTCGGGAAGGGCCACATTGGCAAGTTCGGCAACGAATGTAACGGCAGCACCCGGTTCAAGCGTAATTTGAAAAATATCTGCTTCACCGGACGCCTGTTTTTCAGGGCTCGAGCCTTGACTTGACGTCACATTGGTTAGCCGACTTGCGCCAAGGTCGGGCCAAATAATGCCGGAACCAACGAGATGCTGATGCGGAGCGACAACCCAACGGGTGAGCGTATCGGGACCGTCATTTTTTAAGGCGAAAACGATCCAGTCTGGTTGGCTGCCTTCGTTTTTCGATTTAACCGCGATGCGGCGCACGATGCCATCGGCCCCAGGAGCAGTTGAGATAAGAATTTCATCGCCTGCCGAGCGATGGGGATCGATAAACGGCAAGAGGTTGATCGCTTCTGCCTCGGGCGGCACGCGCACGACGTCTACTGCCAAGGCGACGCGATCACCTGCAAAGCAAGCGACAAGAAGCGTCAGCAAATAAATTAGTCGATAAAACTTCAATGCCGACACTTCCTTGAACCTGAACCTGTTCTATAGCACGTCGGTCTTCGAGATAAAATCATTGGGTTTGATCTTAACGGCCGATCTGCGAGACCGGAGGATTGGCAAAAGCTGGCCCTTTATCCGATTTAAGGCGGGCATAAATCACATGGTCTTCCCATATGCCTGCAATGCAGAGATATTCGCGGGCATAACCTTCGCGGATGAAATTATTGTTTTCCAGCACCCGAATAGACGCTGTATTGCGCGGAATGCACCCTGCCTCGATCCTTCTGAAGCCCAAAGGCCCGAAAGCTTGACGCAAAGCCAAGGGTACGGCGTGGGTCATAATGCCCTTGCCGGAATGGCGTTGCCCCATCCAATAGCCCATCATCGCACTTTGTGCGACACCTCGCCGCACATGGCCAAAGCTGATTCCTCCCAAGAGAGCGCCCGTCTTTTCCTCGAAGATGAAATAGGGATGCAGGAAATCGGGATCGGAATCGTTGAAATAGCGACGGCGATAGGCACTGCGCGTCAGATCATCATCGGCCCATTTGGGTTCCCATGGAACGAGAAAATCCCGGCTTTCCGATCGCAACGCGGCCCATTGTTGAAAATCATCCATCGTCGGCGGTCGGATCATCAAGCCGAAGCCGCCTTCGGTGCCTCGCTTATCGGGATTGGTAAAGCGATCAAACAGCCCCATTGCGTCGCTCGCTGTTAAAGAGGGCTGGTTGAAGGTGCGCCAATGCGCGAGGCGATGGCATCAAAAGGCATCAGCTTTTTGATTGGCCCAATGGCGGCGAGTGTTGGCATCGCCGAGACAAGGCCTTGGGCAACGCGGCTCACATCTTCGACGGTGATCGCATCGATCGCGCGAATAATTTCAAGACGCGGCAAGACGCGGCCATAGGCCAACATATGACGGGCCATTTGCTCCGCACGGCGACCGGGGGATTCAAGCGCTGTGAGCAATGACATTTTCATTTGCGCTTTGGCACGCGCGACTTCGCTCTCAGTGGGCGAGGCTGCTGCTGCCACAAGCGTGTCTAATACGACGGGTGCAAAATCGCTTAATTGTGCGTCGCCCGTGCCGCCATAAACAGCGAAGACACCTGAATCGGAGAAAGGCGAAAAGAAAGAATAGACCTCGTAGCAAAGGCCGCGCTTTTCGCGCACTTCTTGGAAGAGGCGTGAGGACATTCCGCCGCCGAGCAAATTAGAAAATACGTGCATGGCGTAATGATCGGGATCATTCCAACCGAGGCCTTTGAAACCGAACACGACGTGGGATTGTTCAAGCTTACGCTGGCGGCGTTGTTCGCCCCCCTGATAGGTCGCTGCTTCCGCTTGTGGCGCCGGTGTTTGACCGAACGAGTCAAAGCGTTTGTTGACGTCTTCGACAATCTGCTCGTGTTCAACGGCACCTGCGGCTGAAACCACCATTGAGGGTGTGCGATAGGTGCGGTCCATGAAGCCACGCATCGAGGCGCGGTTTTGTGCTTTGACGGTTTTGGGTGTGCCGAGAATACGACGACCAATCGGCGCGCCCGCATAAGCGGTTTCCATAAACATATCGAACACGACCTCATCGGGCGTGTCTTCATACGAACCGATCTCTTGAAGGATGACGCCCTTCTCGCGTTTCAATTCAACGGGATCAAAAGACGGGTCGGTTAAAATGTCGGAAATGATATCGAGCGCTAAGCCTGAATCATGGCCAAGCACGCGCGAATAATAGGCGGTGTATTCGGTATTGGTTTCGGCGTTCACCTCGCCACCAACGGCCTCGATTTCTTCCGCGATCTGCAACGCGCTGCGGCGGCTGGTGCCTTTGAACGCCATATGCTCGAGAAGATGGGCAAGACCTTGTTCTTCGGCGTGTTCATGGCGTGAACCGGCACCACTCCACACACCAAGCGCTGTTGTGGCTAAGCTTGGCATATGCTCGCTGACAACACGCAACCCGTTGGGAAGCGTTGTCACGCGAACGGCTTCCATCCGATCAATGTCAGACACGCGAGGCGTCTCCTTTGGCGGCGCGTACATGCGCCTTGATAAAATCTTCGACCGTTTTCTGATCATTGGCAAGACGCGTAAAGTGTTCGGTGCGTTCCAACAAATCGGAAAGATGCGGAGGCAATGCGGGGCGAATGCCGGTTGCATGTTCCACTGCATCCGGGAATTTTGCAGGATGTGCGGTGCCCAACACAACCATCGGTGTGTTCTTGTCTTTTGCGAGTTCCTCACGGCCCGCGACAACGCCGATGGCGGTATGCGGATCAAGCAAATAGGAGCTGTTGTTCCAGACCGATTTCATCTCGGCATCAACGGCTGCTTCCTTGGCGGCGATGCCTGAAAAATCACGGCGTAAAAGATCTAACGCTTCAGGCGCGATGGTGAAGGATTTGGACTGATTAAGCTGCGCCATCAAAGAGCGGATCGCTGCCGGATCACGACCATGCGCTTCGTAGAGCATGCGTTCGAAATTCGACGAGATTTGAATATCCATCGAAGGCGAGGTGGTGGCTCTCACGCCTGTCATCTCGTATCGACCCGATGCCATGGCGCGGGCGAGAATATCATTGTCGTTGGTGGCGATTGTGAGAAGCTTGATCGGCAAACCCATTTGCTTGGCGACCCAGCCTGCCAAAATATCGCCGAAGTTTCCGGTTGGAACCGAGAACGAAATTTCGCGGTGTGGGCTACCGAGTGATACGGCAGCGGTGAAGTAATAAACGATCTGGGCAACAATGCGGGCCCAATTGATCGAGTTTACGCCGGATAGCCCCAATTGATCGCGGAAGGCGTGATGGTTGAACATGGCTTTCACAAGCGCCTGACAATCATCGAACGTGCCGTCAATGGCAACTGCGTGAACATTGTCGGCATTGACCGTTGTCATTTGTCGACGCTGCACTTCGCTGACGCGGCCATCGGGGAACAGGATCACCATGTCGACGCGCTTCAATCCTTTAAACGCGTCAATGGCTGCGCCGCCTGTATCGCCTGAGGTTGCCCCAACAATCGTGGCGCGTTGGCCACGTTGCTCGAGCACATGATCCATCAAGCGGCCGAGGAGCTGCATCGCCACGTCTTTAAAGGCGAGCGTCGGGCCGTGGAACAGTTCGAGCACAAAGAGATTATCACCGAGCTGCACAAGTGGGCAGACGGCCTCGTGCCGGAACGTGCCATAGGCCTCGCGGACCATTTTGCTAAATGCGGTCTTATCGATGTCATCGGCAAAATGGCCGATAATGGATTCGGCAACTTCCGCATAGCTGCGGCCCGCTAAAGCAGCGATGTCGCTATGGGATAGTTTTGGAAACGTCGTTGGCCAATAAAGCCCGCCATCGCGTGCGAGGCCTGCGAGAAGCGCATCGGAGAAGCCAAGTTCTGGCGCTTCGCCGCGGGTGGAGACGTGGAGCATGCGGGACTTGGTCACGGTCGGGCGTTCCTGATTTAGTGGTCTTGTTTTAGTCGGTTATTGGCGAATACGAAAAACACACCCATGAGCCCTAAGGCAAGCGCAAACCACGTTATCGCGTATTGTAAATGGTTATTGGCCAATGCCACGATCGTATGGCCGCCTTCGGGCCACTGGCCGGGAACCTGTGATTTATCCGCATCGACGATGAAGGGTGCCACGCGCTCGATCTGGCGGGCTCGGGCAATCGACAGCGGGTCGATGGTGAAGAAAATGTTTTTGGCCGGCTCGTCCTCGGGCGTAAACGTGCCCTTCTTTTCCGGTACGCGCATCAAGCCCGTGAGGGTAATAGCGCCTTGGATCAGTCCTTGAGCGCGTGAGCTTTGGGCGCGGAGTTCTTGGGGAACAAAGCCGCGATTGACGATCACTGTTGAGCCATCTTCCAACACAAACGGCGTTAACGCAAAAAAGCCTTCGCGTGTATCGCCGCGCATGCCGACCGAAATGAAACCGAAGGCCAGCGCTTCTTTGTCGTGCTGGAAGGTGCCCGTCAGCGACACGCGGCGGTAATCATAGTCCGTTGGTTTAAGCGTGGCCCATTCAGTCTGAGATGGGAGCGGAACGGGCGTTACCGTTAACGAGGCTTCGATTTGGGCCGTTTGTTGTTCTTTTTCTGCCAAACGCACGAGCTGCCACGTGCCTAGGCCGATGAGCACGATGAGGGCTAAGACCGTCAACACGCCCGGCAAGATTAAAGATCGCGTCGCAGATGACATGATTAAAGTTCCAGTTTGCCTTGTTCGGCTTTGTGCCGGAATTGCGAAGCGATGAGAATGCCTTTGAAAGGACGAATCATGCCGAGGCTCACAACGGCCATCAAAGGCAGAAAGATGGCAGCGAGCAGCAAAAGAGGCGGCTCGTAATAGGCGTCTGTTAGCAAAGCTGCGCCGACAACGATAAAGCCTGCAATCAGCATGATGAAAATGGCCGGACCATCGGCTGAATCGGCGAAGCTATAATCAAGCCCGCACGCTTCGCAGGATGGCGCCAGCGCAATAAACCCTGAAAATAATTTACCCTCGCCGCAGCGCGGGCAACGGCCGCGAAGGCCAGCCCTTAATCCGCCGCCACTGTGGGAATGAGGTGCTCGGGTCATGATGAAATTGGCCTCTTCAAACAAAAAGGGCGGCCGGAGCCGCCCCTTTCAAACCATGTATTTTGCTTAGTGGGGCAGGGCCGCCGCACCCCAATGCGATCCCCAAAGATAGATGGAGATGAAGAGGAACATCCAGACCACGTCAACGAAGTGCCAATACCAAGCGGCGAACTCGAAGCCGAGATGCTGCTTTGGCGTGAAGTCACCATTATAAACGCGCAGCAAGCAGACGGCCAAGAAGATCGTGCCCACGATGACGTGGAAGCCGTGAAAGCCCGTCGCCATAAAGAAGGTCGCGCCATAAATATTGCCAGCAAAGCCAAAAGCCGCATGGGTATATTCGTAAGCCTGAACGCCTGTGAAGCAAACGGCGAGAATGACGGTCAACCAGAGCGCTTGCTTTACGCCGTCGCGGTCATTGTGAAGCAAAGCGTGATGCGCCCATGTCACGGTCGTCGACGAGGTGAGCAGAAGAAGCGTGTTGATCAGCGGGAAGTGCCAAGGATCGAGCACTTCAATGCCGTTCGGAGGCCAATGGCCACCCGTGAATTCAAAACGAAGGAAGGACTTGTCCTCACCAGCATAAATGCTTGAGTCAAAGAAGGCCCAGAACCATGCCACGAAGAACATGACTTCGGAAGCGATGAACATGATCATGCCGTAGCGGTGATGCATCTGCACAACACGGGTATGATCGCCACGGACTTGCGCTTCCTTGATCACGTCGGACCACCAAGCGGCCATGGTGTATAAAACGCCGAGTAAGCCAAGGCCGAAGAGAACGGGGCCAGCCTTGAGGCCGCCAATGGCAAGACCCTTCATGCTCATGATCGCACCGACCGCCATGATGAAGGCGGTGAGCGAGCCGACAAATGGCCATGGGCTCGGGTCGACAATGTGATAATCGTGGTTCTTGGCGTGGGCGTTTACCATGGTCTTGGTCTCCATTTGGGCTGATCTCGTCAGAGCAGCTTATCGGGTCGTTACAATTGCGGTTTAGTCGTTCCTGTCAACTCTGCAACCGGCTTTTTTGCGGCCTTTGCAGGGAAGAAAGTATAAGAAAGCGTGATTTCATCGAGATTGGCGAGGTCATGTTCCTTAACAATGGCCGGATCGACAAAAAAGACGACCGGGACATCCAGGCTTTCGCCCGGCTTTAGCTTCAGATCGCTAAAGCAGAAACATTGCAGCTTGTTGAAATAGGAGCCCGCGAGATCCGGCTGAACATTATAGGTGGCAACGCCAACCGATTCGACCGTTCCCTGGTTTTCAACATGGTAGAAAACAGTCGCGGTTTCGCCGATTTTGATCGAAATGACGGGTTTTTCAGGCTGGAATTTCCAATTGAGGCCATTTGAGACATTGGCATCGAGGCGGATTTTGATCGTCCGATCCATGACAGCATCAGAAGCCGAGGTGGCGACCTGCGTAGTGCCGCCGTAACCCGTCACTTTGCAAAAGAGGCGATAGAGCGGGGAGGCGGCGTAGGCGGCACCCACCATCAAACCAATGGCAGCGACGCAAGCCACGAGTGTGGCGCGGTTGCGATTGCTTTGGGATGGCGAGGCCGGATTTGCCATCGGATCAGAGTTCCCGGTTCCAGACATTGCCGCCAAGTTTAGCGATGGTGACAATGAAAAAGAGGATCACCAGCGCACCGAGCACAATGCCGAGGGCTTTGGAGCGTGCCTTTTGCTTCGCCAGATCTTCCGGCGTGAGCTTCGGCACTTCAGGATAAGGTTGCTCGTTCAAATCAAGTTCCTCCCAATCAACATCGGGATCATCATCGGAACAATCTCTTCGAGGAGAAGGGCTGCGAACAGCACGAACAGATAAAGGATCGATGTACCAAACAAACGATAAGACGCCTTGCGCGCGGCATCGCCTTCACGCTTGCGATAAAGATCATAAGCGAGCCAAATCATGATGCCGCCCGACACAGCCGAGATCGCGAGATAGATGAGGCTCGTATAGCCGAACAGCGCCGGCGCCATGCCGACTGGGGCAAGCAAGATCGAATAGATCAGGATTTGTCGGCGTGTTTCAATGCCGCCGGCAATAACGGGGAGCATAGGTACACCAGCGCGTGCATAGTCTTTGCTTTTGACGAGCGCGAGCGCCCAGAAATGTGGTGGCGTCCAGATAAAGATGATCAGGAATTGCAGGAAGGTTTCGAGGTTTACCGAACCTGTGACCGCCATATAGCCGATCATAGGAGGAAATGCGCCTGCAGCACCACCAATCACGATGTTCTGAACGGTCCAATGCTTGAGCCACATTGTGTAAACGACGACGTAGAAGAAGATCGTGAAGGCCAAAAAGCCAGCGGCATACCAATTGGTAATCAGGCCTAAAAACAGCACCGATCCGACCGATAAGGTCATGCCGAAAGCGAGTGCTTCGCCCGGTGCAATCGCGCCTGACGGGATAGGGCGTTTCGAGGTGCGTTCCATCAGGCCATCGATGGTCGCGTCATACCACATGTTCAGACAGCCGGAGGCGCCTGCACCGATGGCAATGGCGAGGATGCTGGCGAAACCGATGATGGGATTGATCGGCTCATGCGCGGTTAACATGCCAACCAGCGCAGTGAAGATCACGAGTTGCATCACCCGTGGTTTGAGGAGCTCGTAAAAATCGCGCGCTGTCCCCTGCGATACAAGCGGGCGAGGCGCTTCTTCATAGAGACGATCGGTTACGAGCGACATAGCGGAGCAAACTCCTCGGTGGTCTAAACGGATGAACGACCGGGAATGCCGGTCGTTCACTCAAACTTGGTAATCCTGCCCGGATCGGATGATGCGGGCAGGAATGATCTTAGTGACCGTCGCCCGAAATATGGGGCAGGGTTTCGAACTGATGGTGTGGAGGAGGCGAAGTCAGGCTCCACTCAAGCGTCGTAGCACCTTCACCCCATGGGCTGTTGGCGGCGCGGACAGGGCTCATAAAGGCCTTGAAGATGCCGAAGAAGAAGATCAACAGGCCGAAGGCAAAGATATACGAGCCATAGGACGAGATCTTGTTCCAGCCAGCAAACGCTTCCGGATAATCCACATAGTGGCGTGGCATGCCTGCAAGACCCGTGAAGTGCATCGGGAAGAACAGGATGTTTGCGCCGATAAAGGCCACCCAGAAATGCAGCTTGCCAATCCACTCAGGAATGATGCGGCCGCTCATCTTCGGGAACCAGTAATACCAAGCGGCGAAGATCGAGAACACAGCACCGAGCGAGAGCACGTAGTGGAAGTGGGCCACGACGTAATAGGTGTTGTGCAGGTTACGATCGAGACCAGCGTTGGAAAGCACAACGCCCGTCACACCACCCACCGTGAACAAGAAGATGAAGCCCATCGCCCAATGCATCGCAGCGGAGAAGCGGATCGAGCCGCCCCACATGGTTGCGATCCACGAGAAGATCTTTACGCCTGTTGGCACCGCAATCACCATCGTAGCGAACACGAAGTAACGCTGCGTGTTGAGTGCGAGACCTGCGGTGTACATGTGATGCGCCCACACGATAAAGCCGACCGCGCCAATGGCGACCATGGCATAGGCCATGCCGAGATAGCCGAAGATTGGCTTCTTGGAGAAGGTCGAGATGATGTGGCTGACAATGCCGAAGCCCGGCAAAATCATGATGTACACTTCCGGATGACCGAAGAACCAGAAGAGATGTTGATAGAGGATCGGGTCGCCACCATTCGTCGGATCGAAGAAGGAGGTACCGAAATTGCGGTCAGTCAGAAGCATTGTGATCGCACCAGCAAGCACTGGGAGCGAGAGAAGCAGCAAGAAGGCAGTGACAAGAAGCGCCCAAGCAAAGAGCGGCATTTTGTGCATCGTCATGCCAGGCGCGCGCATGTTCAAGATCGTGGTGATGAAGTTGATCGCACCAAGGATCGAGGAAGCACCCGCGAGATGCAGCGAGAGAATACCGAAATCGAGCGCAGGACCGGGGTGGCCCATTGTCGATAGCGGTGGATACACTGTCCAGCCGCCACCAAAGCCGTTCGAGCCCGGCGCGCCTTCAACGAAGAGCGAGATCAGAAGCAGCGAGAGCGAGGCAGGCAGGAGCCAGAACGAGATGTTGTTCATGCGCGGGAACGCCATATCGGGCGCACCGATCATCAACGGTACGAACCAGTTGCCGTAGCCGCCGATGACGGCAGGCATAACAACGAAGAACACCATGATGAGACCGTGACCCGTGACGAACACGTTATAGGTCTGCGGGTTCGAGAAATATTGCAGGCCCGGCTCGGCGAGCTCGAGGCGCATCATGATTGAGAGGAAACCGCCGACCAATCCTGCGATGATCGCGAAGATCAGGTACATCGTGCCGATGTCCTTGTGGTTGGTCGACATGACCCAACGACGCCATCCGGTTGGATGATCGGCGTGAGCGTCGTGGCCGTGAGCGTGATCAGCTGCTGCGTTTGCCATTTTATCTGTTCCCAAGCTTACTTAAAATCCTTTGAAATGGCCCGAATTTGAGCCATTCCGCGGCTTTTTCTGATTTATTCTGCTGCTACCTGAACCGGCTTAGCGTCGATTTCGGCATATTTCTTCTTTGCATCAACGAGCCATGCTGCGTATTTTTCAGGGCTCACAATGCGAACGGCGATCGGCATGAAGGCATGGTTAGCGCCGCAAAGACGCGAGCACTGGCCGTAATAGAGGCCTTCAACATCCGTCTTGAACCAAGTCTGGTTCAAGCGGCCAGGAATCGCATCCATACGAATGCCAAAAGATGGCACGGCGAAATTGTGGATGACGTCTTGGCCAACAACCTGAACAACAACCGTTTTGCCCGCTGGAAGCACCAACTCATTGTCAACGGCGAGAAGGTTGGGTTGATTCGCCTTCTTGGCGCCTTCTGGGTCGAGCACATAGCTGTCGTAGCCGAAGCCGCCGCCTTGATCTTGCGGATATTCATACGACCAATACCACTGATGGCCGACTGCCTTGACTGTGATATCGGCCTTTGGCAGCTCGATCTGCATCTTCAGAAGGCGGAACGAAGGGATCGAAATACCAACGAGGATCAGGGCGGGGATAAGGGTCCACGCGATTTCAAGGCCCGTGTGATGCGTCGTCTTGGAAGGAACCGGGTTGGCCTTCTCTTTGAAGCGGAAGATAACGATGATCAGCAAAGCCAATACAAAAAGAGAGATCAGCGCGATTACGATGTTCACGCCATCATGCATGTTGTTTAGGAAGATCGCAGACTCCGTTACCGGCGTTTGCATTCCCACCTGCCATGGTGAAGGTTGTCCGGTACCGGCAAAAGCCTCGCTGACAAAGCCGGCTGTGAGGGCTGCTAAGGCCGCAGCGCCATTTCTCCAACGGATCATGATCGTCTCTTCTCCTTGAACGCACCTTCGGGCCATTGCACCCCTCAATCCCCGTCAAAACCGGGATTGGATGGGCGCAGTCCGGGGTAGCCCGGCAGCAAAGCCCTAATTCCGCCTTCAAAAATCACAAAGACGCCCAAAGCGCAACGTGTATGAAGGTATAAAATGGTGTTTTTAACCCGCGACATGCTGTCTTGCGACAAATAAGGTTACCTGAAGCTTGGTAGACGGTTTGACAGTTGGGCCTAGCTCGACGTAGTTCTGACCCTCATTATTTTGGCTTCTGGAGTGCCGGCATATGCCCTTTTTTGCCCAGATACGGGTCAGTTTGAGCATTATTACGGCTTTTCTGTGCATTTCGGCGCTAAATGATGCGCGAGCGGCCGGCGCGGCCTTTGATCCAGCCGTCAAAGGCGTCTTCGGGGATTGGGCGTTGCGGTGCGAAAGCAATGCGCAAGCTGCAGGCGAGCAATGCGTTCTTGTTCAAAACGTCTCCGCTGAGGATAGGCCCAATCTACAAATGGTAGTCATTGTGCTGCGAAATCCCTCAGGCGGCTATATTTTACGGGTTGTCGTGCCGCTTGGCGTGATTTTGCCATCGGGGCTCGGGCTAAAAATCGATCGGGCGGATATTGGCCGGACGGGCTTTATGCGGTGTCTAGCCAATGGATGTTTGGCTGAAGTCGTCATGGATGAGGCGCTGGTTAACCGCTTCAGTACGGGGGATACGGCGCTTTTTGTGGTCTTTCCGGCACCCGATGACGGGGTTGGTATCCCGATCAAGCTAACGGGTTTTGCCAACGGCTTAGTAAAATTGCAGTAATTGGACTATAGGGTCGGGCCAAATTGCTTTGTGGGAGCCAAAACATGCGAAATAAATGGATCGAGCCCGTACGGGCGGTGTGTGTGGTGTTACCTGTTTCCTTAGCATTGACTGCTTGCATGGGCGGCGGAGCCTCGCAAGGGCAGTCGCCTTCAGGCAGCGGTATGTTTTCGGGGCTTTTTGGTGCTGCGCCCGCGCCTGCACCTGTTGTTGCGGCTGCTCCTGCGCCCGTTGCCGAGGTTGAGTGCCCTCAGGTTGAGATCAGGGAAGGCGGTGCCAATCTCCGCCAAGGCGATGCGAAAGCCGTGAAAACTCAGTTCACCATTAAAAATGTCGCACGGGAATGCGCGGCAGCCGGTGATTCGGTGGTGTTTAAAGTGGGCATTGAAGGCTTGGCGTTGATCGGGACAGCCGGAAAGCCGGGCCCAGCATCTGCTCCTGTTACCATTACGTTCACCCGGGGTGATAAAATTGTTGCTACGCGGGCAACGACCGCAAAAGTTATTATTCCTGCCGATGAAGAGCAGGCGCAGTTCCGGATTATCGAAGACGGCATCAAAGTGCCACCGGGCATTGGCGATTTGGCCGTGACGGTTGGATTCAAGGGCTAATAATTCGTCAACATAGGTTGACATGTCGATTGGGCGGCGTAATCT
This sequence comes from Beijerinckiaceae bacterium, assembly GCA_026461505.1. Lineage (GTDB taxonomy): Bacteria > Pseudomonadota > Alphaproteobacteria > Rhizobiales > Beijerinckiaceae > CAIUPE01. The sequence continues at coordinate 5,309 of JAPJMW010000024.1, read as the reverse complement.
TAACGTCGCCGAATGATCCTCGCGGAAGAAGTCGGCGTCGGGCGAAAGCCTGACCAGCCGGTGCCGAAGGCGCAACCGCCCCGGAAACGCTCAGGCAAAAGGACCGCGAGGAGCTGGCACTCTGGAAAGTGGATCAACTTTAACGGTTGATCCCACCGACGGGCGTAACCCTTGGAGCTTATGAGCTTCGGCGGGAAATCTCTCAGGTTATGGGACAGAGGGGGCGTTGCACGGATCGTCAAGGTCCGACTGCGACGTCGTCTATGTTCGGAGCACCTGATGAGCGAGCCTCAAACCGATACTACCCCTCTTCGTCGTACCCCATTGCACGATCGCCATGTGAGCCTTGGCGCGCGCATGGTGGGGTTTGCGGGTTATGATATGCCCGTCCAATACAAGGAGGGTATCCTTGCCGAGCATCAATGGACGCGCACCCATGCGGGCCTGTTTGATGTTTCCCATATGGGGCAATGTTTTCTGATCGGTCGCGATCATGAAACGGTCGCACGCGCGCTTGAAACGCTGATTCCTGCCGACATCCTTGACCTCAAGCCCGGCCAGCAACGCTATTCGCAATTCCTCAATACGGAAGGCGGCGTGCTCGACGATATTATGGTGACGCGTTCGGCTGATCCGGATGAAGACGGTACCTTGATGGTCGTCGTCAACGCCGGGTGCAAAGACGCTGATTTTGCTCATCTTAAAGCGCACCTGCCTTCGCACATTAAATTGCTGATTGCCGAACATCGCGCCTTGCTTGCGCTGCAGGGACCAGAAGCGGCAATGGTTTTATCGCGCCATTGTAAGGGCGCTGATGAGATGGCGTTTATGACGGGTGTATCGACGCTGTTTGATGCCATTCCGGTTCATATTTCACGCTCGGGTTATTCGGGTGAAGATGGGTATGAAATTTCCGTCCGCGCCGACAAAGTTGCGATCATCAATGAGCGGCTTTTGGCGCATGCGGAAGTCAAACCCATCGGGCTTGGTGCGCGCGATTCGCTGAGGCTTGAAGCGGGCCTATGCCTTTACGGTCACGAGCTTGATGTCACGACATCACCTGTTGAAGCTTCTATTCAATGGTCGATCCAAAAGCGCCGTCGCGAAGAAGGCGGCTTTCCGGGCTTTGAGCGGATCAGTCGCGAATTGAAAGAAGGGCCCTCGCGCAAACGCGTTGGTCTCCTGCCGGAAGGTCGCGCCCCTGCTCGGGAAGGCACCGAGATTACAACCGAAGACGGTGTGAAAATTGGCGTTGTAACGTCGGGCGGATTTGGCCCGACGCTCAATGGTCCATGCGCGATGGGATATGTTGAAACACAACACGCAGCCATTGGCACAAAGGTGCATCTGATGGTGCGCGGCACGGCCATGCCTGCTTCGATTGTTGCGATGCCGTTTGTGCCGCATCGCTTTTATCGCGGTTAAATCAATTACAAAAAAACGAAAGGAACATCAGATGGGTGAAACAAAATATACGAAAGATCACGAATATATTCGCGTTGATGGTGATGTCGCGATTGTCGGCATTTCGGATTATGCACAGAGCCAGTTGGGTGATGTTGTGTTTGTTGAATTGCCGAAACTTGGCAAGGCACTATCGAAAGGCGATGAGGCGGCCGTTGTCGAAAGCGTAAAAGCGGCGAGCGAGGTCTATGCGCCTGTTTCCGGTGAAGTTACCGAGATCAATGCGGCGCTTGAAGGGCAGCCGGGCGCCATCAATGAAGATCCGGAAGGATCAGGATGGTTCATGAAGGTGAAACTGTCCGATCCATCCGAATTATCGGGCTTGATGAGCGAGGCTGATTACAAAGCCTATCTCGCTTCGATTCACTGAGTATCATTTCGGAGTACACGCTATGCGTTATTTACCGCTAACATCTGATGATCGCGCGGGTATGCTGGCTAAAATTGGCGTTGATCATATCGACGCGCTGTTTGCCGATATTCCTTCGAACAAGCTTTTAAAGCATCTTCCGAAATTGCCCTTGCATAAAGGCGAGATCGAGGTTGAGCGCTTGATGGGACGCATGTCGGCCCGCACCATATCGGCATCATCAGTGCCGTTTTTTGTGGGCGCAGGTGCTTATAAACATCACATTCCTGCCACCGTGGATCATTTGATTCAACGATCGGAATTTTTGACCAGCTATACGCCGTATCAGCCTGAAATCGCGCAAGGCACCTTGCAATATTTGTTCGAGTTCCAGACGCAAGTGGCGGCCCTCACCGGCATGGATGTGGCCAATGCCTCGATGTATGATGGTTCAACGGGCTGCGGTGAAGCGGTGCTGATGGCGCACCGGATTACGAAGCGTAGCAAAGCGATTTTATCGGGCGGGCTTCATCCGCATTATGCCGATGTGGTGCAAACGCTCTCGGAAATGGCGCAAGCCGAATGTGTGACATTGGCGCCGGATGTATTGGCTGGCGAAGATATTCTAAGCCAAATCGACAATACGGTTTCTTGTGTCGTTGTTCAGACACCTGACTTTTTCGGTAATCTCCGCGACCTTCGTGCGATTGCGGATAAATGCCATGCCAATGGCGCGTTGCTGATTGCGGTGTTTACCGAAGTGATGTCGCTGGGTCTCATTACCCCGCCGGGTGAAATGGGCGCGGATATTGTGGTAGGTGAAGGCCAATCGATCGGCAATGCGTTGAATTTTGGCGGACCTTATGTGGGGCTTTTCGCCACTAAATCGCAATATGTCCGTCAAATGCCCGGGCGTCTTTGTGGCGAAACGGTTGATGCGGATGGTACGCGCGGATTTGTGCTGACTTTATCAACGCGCGAACAACATATTCGTCGCGATAAAGCTACCTCGAATATCTGCACCAATTCGGGGCTTTGTACCTTGGCGTTTACGATCCACATGTCCTTGCTGGGACAGACGGGATTAAAGCGTATTGCCGAAATCAATCATGCCAATGCGGTTATGTTGGCTGGTCAGTTGAGCGCCATCAAAGGCGTATCGGTTTTGAACAAAAGCTTCTTCAACGAGTTCGCCGTCCGGTTGCCGGGTAATGCAGCGCATCTCGTTGAGCAGCTTGCGTCAAAGCATGTCATGGCCGGTGTGCCTGTGTCGCGGCTTTTGCCCGGAGCAGGCCTCGATGATGTGCTGCTGGTTGCCAATACGGAAGTGAACAGTGACGAGGATCGGCAAGCCTTTGTCGAGGCCTTGAAGGAGGTTTTATAATGTTGAACCGTCAAGGACGTCCAACAACGCCGGGTGATGCCACACACAATGATCATCCAACCTTCACCGGCAATAAAGCCCTCTCGCAAATCGAGCCTTTGATTTTTGAAACCGGAAGGCTTGAAACGACAGGTGTTGATTATGAAGCACCTCAATCTTTCAAGTCGCGCTTGGCGGAATTGGAAAGAAAAAGCGAGATTGGTTTACCAGGCGTCTCGGAGCCTGAAGCGATGCGGCATTATGTGCGGCTCAGCCAAAAGAATTATGGCATTGATACGGGCCTGTTTCCTTTAGGCTCGTGCACGATGAAGCATAATCCGCGATTGAATGAAAAAATCGCACGCATGCCCGGTTTTAGCGATGTGCATCCGCTGCAACCTGTTTCCACCGTTCAAGGTGCGTTGGAGGTCATGCACACGCTCTCGCATTGGCTGATGGAATTAACCGGAATGGATGCCGTTGCATTATCCCCAAAAGCAGGTGCGCATGGCGAATTGTGCGGGATGATGGCGATCAAGGCCGCGATTGCTGCGAAGGGTGAATCGGCAACGCGCAATGTTGTCTTGGTGCCTGATTCAGCGCACGGTACCAATCCTGCCACGGCTGCGTTAATCCATTTTATCGTCAAGCCTGTACCTGTACGCGAGGATGGGACGGTTGATCCTGCCGTTGTTGCGTCTCTTGCAGGTCCTGATACCGCAGCGATTATGTTGACCAATCCGAATACTTGCGGATTGTTTGAAAAAGATGTCGTCGCCATTGCCGACGCAATCCATGCGGCGGGCGGATATTTTTATGCCGATGGCGCGAATTTCAACGCAATTGTCGGCAAAGCAAGGCCCGGCGATTTGGGCGTTGATGCGATGCATATCAATCTGCACAAGACCTTCTCAACACCGCATGGCGGTGGTGGGCCGGGCGCGGGTCCGGTGGTGCTCTCGGAGCTGCTCGCGCCTTTTGCTCCCGTGCCATTTGTACGGCATACGGATGAAGGCTTTGAGCTCGTTGAAAGCGAAGAGGAAGCGTCAAACCATGGCGCTCATGCATTTGGCCGTATGACCGCGTTTCATGGTCAGATGGGCATGTATGTGAGAGCTTTGTCGTATATGCTTTCGCATGGCTCAGACGGATTGCGGCAGGCCTCGGAAGATGCTGTGCTGAATGCCAATTATGTTCGCGCTTGTTTGGCTGATTTGATGTCACTGCCCTTCGGCAACAGGCCTTGCATGCATGAAGTGCTGTTCGATGATACATGGCTGAAAGATACGGGCGTCACGACGCTCGATTTTGCCAAAGCCATGATCGACGAAGGCTATCATCCGATGACCGTGTATTTCCCGCTTGTGGTGCATGGTGCGATGTTGATCGAACCGACGGAAAGCGAAAGCCGCGCGTCGCTTGATCTCTTCATTGCTACGCTTCGTGATCTTGCAATGTCGGTGAAACGCGGTGAGACGGAGCGGTTTACAGGCGCGCCCTATCATGCACCTGTAAGGCGTATGGACGAGACTAGGGCAGCGAGAAGTCCGATCTTGAAATATACGCCGCCGCAAGCGGCTTTGGAGGCGGCGGAATAAGTCGGTTTAAGCCGCGATATGGCCTAATCCAGATACACCGATCCAAAGCGTGTAAAGGCCCACCAGAATAATCAACGCGCTCGAGAGATAGGGCGCGTTGTCTGCCCATTTGCTCAGGTTTTTGAAGCGGCCAGTCGCATGCCGTAAGCTGAGTGCCGCCACTGCGCCAACCGTTACCATGGTCACGGCCAAGCCGATCGAGAAGCAGAGCGCCAAAAGCGCGCCCATGGTGATTTGTTTCAGTTGAAGGCAGATCAGCAACACGGTGACAGATGCAGGGCAGGGGATGAGCCCGCCCGTCAGGCCGAACAGCACAATCTGTCCCGTCGTGGCGGTACGGCCCGCGAAGCGACGCTGAATGTCTTCGGCATGCATGCGGGCATGGGCGTCGGAATAGGCATCTTCCGGGAGTTGCAGCGCTTCAGTGTTGAGGGCCGATGCGCTCACCGCGTGATCATGGTCGTGATGATGGTGATCGTGATGGGCGTGTGATCCATGAGAACCATGCGATCCGTGTGAACCATGATGTCCATGG
>JAPJMW010000023.1 GCA_026461505.1 Beijerinckiaceae bacterium | reverse complement strand
GCACTCGCCTATCTCCGCGTCGTCGCCAACCCTACCGATGATTTAGCCTTTGAGCGCATCGTCAATGTGCCCAAGCGCGGCCTAGGTGATGCAACGATTGAACAAGTCCATCTCTACGCCCGCAAAGCGCAGATCCCGATGCTGGAAGCGGTACGTCGTCTCATTCAAACCGACGAGCTTAAGCCCAAACCACGCGGCGCACTGCGCGAATTAGCCCTAAGCTTTGGCCGCTGGTCCTCGCTCATCGAAACGATGAAACAAGGCGAGTTAGCCGAGCAAATTTTGGAAGAATCCGGCTACACCGACATGTGGCAAAAAGAGCGTACAGCCGACAGCGCCGGACGCCTAGAAAACTTAAAAGAACTCGTCCGCTCAATGGACGAATTCCCCGATCTCGGCGCGTTTCTCGAACACGTTTCGCTCGTCATGGAAATGACGGATAACGATACCGCCGAGCGCGTCTCCATCATGACGCTGCATGGCGCGAAGGGCTTGGAATTCGACACGGTCTTCCTCCCCGGCTGGGAAGAAGGCCTCTTCCCCAACCAACGCGCGCTCGATGAAAGCGGCCGCGCGGGGCTAGAGGAAGAACGCCGCTTGGCCTATGTCGGCATCACCCGCGCCCGCCGCCGTGCCAAACTTTATTTCGCCAGCAACCGCCGCATCCACGGCATGTGGAACGCCACCACCCCCTCGCGCTTTATCGATGAGTTACCGCCCGAACACGTCGAAGTGATCGACGCCCCCGCAGGCTTTGGCGGCCATGGCGGCTATGGCCGCTCGCGCTTCGACCAAGGCGGATTCGGCGGCTCCTCCTATTCAACCCCCGGCTGGCAACGCGCACAAACGCAAGCTCAACCGAAAGCCCAACCCGCAACGCGCAAAGGCCCGATGCTAATCGAAGGCGAATTGGTCGCCAAATCCACGGGAGCCGCCTCCAATTTCAACGAAGGCGAACGGGTGTTTCACATCAAATTCGGCTATGGCGCGGTAGCCTCGGTGGATGGAAACAAGCTGACGATCGATTTCGAGAAGGCCGGACGGAAAATGGTGCTCGAAAATTTCGTCGAGCGGGGATGAACCTAACCCCTCACCCCTTAAAAATCTCCTCCACCGTCCGCCGCATCACACCCGCGTCGACATCCATACCCGTCCAATATTTGATCCCGATCACGCCCTGATTAACCAGCATGCCAAGCCCGTCGATCACGCGACAGCCTTTGGCTTCCGCTTCGCGGATCAGAAGAGTGCGTGGCGGGTTCGGAATGATATCGGCCACAACCATAGAAGGCGTAATCGACGCCATATCCACCTTCACGCGCGCGTCCACATCTGGGTAAAGCCCGATAGAGGTCGCATTCACCACAATTGCTGTGTCCGCTGGCACAACAAACGCTTTATCCCACACCACCAATTCCGCTTTCGCAGGCGTTTTCGAATTAATGAGATCAACCAAAACCTGCCCACGCTTTGCATCGCGATTGACAATCGTAATGTGCGATAATCCCGCAAGCGCCATCTCCACCGCACACGCGCGCGCAGCACCACCCGCACCAAACAAAACGGCGTTTAATCCTTTGGGGTCAATCACCGCTTGCAGCGATTGCAAAAACCCTTTGCCATCGGTGTTCTCGCCAATAAATTTTCCATCGCGCCGCACCGCGCAATTCACCGCGCCAATCACTTCGGCCGAAGCGCCAAGCCCATCGAGATATTGGATCACTTCTACTTTATGCGGCAGCGAGCAATTAAACCCCGCCCACCCCATCGCACGCGCACCTTTTACCGCATCGGCAAGCTTTTCGGGTAGCACTTCGCAATTGATATAGCGCCAGTCTAATCCATGGTGATGATAGGCCGCCTCCACCATCGCCACCGTCGGGTTTTCCGCCGCAGGCATGGCAAAGGATCCGGTTAATTGGCTCAAGAAATTACGCGACATCGATATCCCCCCCTAAAGTGTTCTTAAACGTTTTTCTAACAAGGCCCATTCATCCGCATCACCGGGCAAACCGAGGCGCAACCAATTGGGCCGATCGCGAAACGCGCGCACCAAAATACCCGCTTCGCAAAACCGCTTGAAATATTCCGACGCCCGATCCGATGACACAAGCCGATAAAGCGGCGTTCCGCCTTCAACCGTCAACCCGATCTGGCGCAGCATCGTATCAAGCCGCACCGCTTTCGTGATCAAACTTTCGCGCGTGGCATCCAACCAGGCGCGGTCGTCGAGCGCCTTGCTACCCACCTCAATCGCTAAGCCCGAAACCGCCCAAAGGCCAATCGATTGCCGGATCACTTCGGCATCCTCAAAACCCGCCATCGCAAAGCCAAGCCGCACACCGGCCAACCCATAGGTCTTGCCGAAAGAGCGTAAGATAATCGCCCCGCGCTCGGGCAGATAGGGCGCCAAGCTCGCGCCTTCATAAAGCACATCCACAAAGGCCTCATCGACAATCAAACGTCCGCCGCGCGCCGCCATGTCTCCGGCAAGCGTCAAAAGCTCATTCACCGATACATAGCGCCCATCAGGATTGTTCGGGTTCACGATAATCGCGACATCATACCCGGCGAGATCCGCCACGCGCTCAACCGTTTCAACCACAGCCCCCGCTTTTCGCCAGCACGTCGCGTGTTCGGTATAGGTGAACCCCAATATGCCGACGCGTTGAGCGGGAAACAGGCTCGGCAACCGTTCGATCAAGGCTTGCGTTCCGGGCGCGGCGACGACGCTCTCCACCCACCGCGCGCCATAGGCCGCTTTGGCAATCGTTTCCAAGGCAAAAACCGCATTTTCCTCTGGCAACCGCGTCCAACTTGCCGCAGACAGGTTGGGAATCGGATAGGAAATCGGGTTAATGCCGGTAGAGAGATCAATCCAAGGCTCCGGCGCATCGGGAAAGGCCAGACGGGCCACGCCTAATTTGCCGCCATGGATATAGAGGCTTTCGGACGAAGCTGTTGAAGGATCAGAGGCAGACATGGTCACAGGGGCACTCTTTATCGCGGCAGCGGCGCTGCTATTTGAAGCGCTCTTTGGTTACCCCCAAGCGCTCTATCGCGCAATCGGTCATCCCGTCACCTGGATCGGCGCGCTCATTTCCCTGTTGGATCGCGGGCTTAACCGCCCCGCTTGGTCCTTCGCCACCCGCCGCGCCTCCGGCGTCTTGGCGTTGGTGCTGCTCTTGGGCATCACAGGCGGCCTTACGCTTGTTGCAGAGCATTACCTCATCCAAAGCCAAGAAGGCGTCGTGCTGACGATCCTCTTGGCCGCAACGCTGCCCGCGCAGCGCAGCCTGAATGATCACGTGGTCGCCGTCGCCAACGCGCTCGAGAATGGCGGCGTGGAAGCGGGCCGGAAATCGGTCAGCATGATTGTAGGCCGCAACACATCGGTGCTCGATGAAGCAGGCGTCAGCCGCGCGGCGATTGAAAGCCTCGCCGAGAATTTTTCCGATGGCGTGGTCGCCCCCATTTTCTGGACAGCCATGTTCAGCCTAACAGGCGGCGCTCTCTATAAAGCCGCCAATACGGCGGACAGCATGATCGGCCACAAAAACGAAAAGTACGACGCCTTCGGTTGGGCGGCTGCCCGCTTCGACGATCTCATCAACCTCCCCGCCTCGCGCCTCAGCGCGGTATTGATCATTCTAGCCGCAGCGCTCCTGCCCGGCTGCTCCGCATGGCAGGCAATCAAAGCCGTCCACCGCGACGCCCAAAACCACCGCTCGCCCAACGCCGGCTGGCCCGAAGCCGCGATGGCCGGAGCCTTGGGCTTAAAAATCGCGGGGCCAAGACTCTACGGCAGCGAGATGGTGGAAGACGCCTATATGGGCAACGGAAGGCGTGAAGCGACGGCTGAGGATATCCGGCGCGCGTTGCGGGTGTACCGCGTCGCCGCGATGATTGAAGGGGCAGTGGTGGTGGCTTTGGCGATGATGATGTGACGGAACATCAACCGTCATTGCGAACGAACGTGAAGCAACCCAGATGATGTTGGCCGCTAAATCACGATACGGCGATTCACTTCTTGCCTGAAGTAAAAGTGAATAAATTTGATCCTAAAAATTTCCATCAACTGGGTTGCTTCGCTCATCGCTCGCAATGACGGATGATGCAAGCCATAAGCAAGAGGCTCCCTTTAACCACCCCCCTTGTCATGGCCGCCCTTGTGGCGGTCATCCACGACTTCACACCATTCAATGCGCATGAACAGCATACAGAAGGGAACAGGTAAATTCTCTTAGCCTCGCCACGTCATTGCCAAACCGCATTTATCGAATCTCTATCTCAACCCCGCTTTTATGTATCATTTAGCGAGTCCTATTATTCCATCTATGTCGATATTCACCTCAAGATGCTCTGCGAGTGCTTCAAGTGTCTCCTCGACTATCTGATCATAGGCCAAATCGGAGCCTTTCGCGCCGATCCAGTCGAGCCAGGCGGCGCGCTGGCGGTCGTCGGCAAACAGCCCATGCACATAGACCCCGCGCACCCTGTCGTCAGCCGATCGCGCCCCGTCGAGCTGGCCGGTGTCAAACCGCAGCACCGGACGGGCGGTATCGGGCCCCGAGGTTACGCCAATATGCATTTCATAGCCCGAAAACGGGGCATTTCCGTCGATTTTGGTGCCGGAAACCGCCAAAAGCGTCTTTTTGGGCGCCATAATGGTCGAAACATCGAGCAAGCCTAGGCCCGCGACGCCCCCCGCAACGCCCTCAATGCCTTGCGGGTCCTCGATGGTGGAGCCCAACATCTGGTAGCCACCACAAACACCCAGCACCCGCCCCCCGCGTCTCAGATGCGCTTTGAGGTCGATGTCCCACCCCTCCGCGCGGAGTGCGGCAAGGTCGGCGATGGTGGCTTTCGAGCCTGGAATAATCACCAGATCGGCATCGCCAGGGATCACCTCACCTCGTCTAACCATCAGTAATTTCACGTCTTTTTCCGCCGCTAGCGGATCAAAGTCATCGAAATTCGAAATCCTCGGCAACTGCAAAACGGCGATCGTCCCCGGCGCATCCTGCGCCACCCGCCGCCGATCCAAGGCCACCGCATCCTCTGCCGGCAGCCGGAACGCGTCCTTGAAATGCGGGATCAGCCCGAAGCTTTTCCAGCCAGATTTCTCCGCGATAATCCGCATTCCGTCTTCAAACAAAGTCGGATCGCCCCGAAAACGATTGACCATAAACCCTTGAATAAGCTCAGCATCTTCTGGCGTTATCACCGCCTTGGTCCCGACAATCTGGGCAATCACCCCGCCCCGATCAATATCGCCCAAGAGGATCACCGGCACATTGGCCGCCCGCGCAAACCCCATATTGGCGATGTCATTGGCCCGGAGATTGACCTCGGCCGCACTGCCCGCCCCCTCAATAATCACCAGATCCGCCTCGGCTTTAAGGCGGTTGAAACTGTCGAGAACCGACGCCAATAGGCGCGGCTTAAGCAGCTGATAATCCTTTGCTTTTGCCGTTCCTTCCACGCGCCCCTGCACGATAATTTGCGAACCGATTTCGCTCTGCGGCTTGAGCAAGACAGGGTTCATATGCACCGTCGGCATAACCCCGGCGGCCCTTGCCTGAAGCGCCTGTGCGCGGCCAATTTCCCCGCCATCGGCGGTCACTGCCGCATTGTTCGACATGTTTTGCGGCTTGAACGGCAGCACCTTCAAACCCCGGTTGCGCGCCACCCGGCAAAGCCCCGCCACAATGAGGGATTTACCCACATCCGAACCGGTGCCCTGGATCATAAGTGCCTTGGCTACCATCAGAATTCGATTCCTTGCTGGGCTTTTACCCCTGCCGAAAAATGATGTTTGATCAGCCCCATTTCCGTCACAAGATCCGCCGCCTCGATCAGCTCTGGCTTGGCATTGCGGCCCGTCACAACGATATGCAAATCGGATCTGCGGGCTTTGAGCGTCTCAACTACGTCCAAAAGCGGCAAATAATCATAGCGAAGCGCAATATTGAGCTCATCCAGCACCAAAAGGCGGATGGTCGGGTCGGCCATCAATTCCTTGACCTTCGCCCATGCGGCTTCTGCTGCAGCAATGTCCCGCGCCTTGTCCTGTGTTTCCCAGGTGAAGCCTTCACCCATCGAGTACCAGCGAACCAAATCTGGAAATCTTTCCAAGGCCTTACGCTCGCCTGTCT
>JAPJMW010000022.1 GCA_026461505.1 Beijerinckiaceae bacterium | reverse complement strand
TGTTGCGCCTGCGCCAAAGCCCGATCCTGCCCCCGCAGAACCGAAGCCAGATGGGTTAAAACAAGCACCGCCGCCAAAGCCTGAGCCCAAGCCGCAGCCTCCTAAGGCTGAAGTAGATCCTTTGGCCAAGCTGATTGAGCAAGACAAGAAGGCGCAACCACCAAAGCCTGTGGAAGCGCCTAAAGCGCCGACGACCAATTTTGATCCGGCTGCTTTGCAAAAACTGCTGATTTCGAAAGAAGCGCCGCAGAAAATGGCCTCAACCGCGTCAGAAACATCGAAGAATTCCGCCGCAGGTACTGCCACCGGAGCCGCTGCTAAATTGAGCCTCAGCCAGATCGATCAGATCAACGGGTACATCTATAAAAAAGTTACCGATTGCTGGAAGCTGGCCAATCTATTCCCTGACCCCAATCGTCCCGCGCCGCAAATCCGCATTCGCTTGCGCGAGGATGGTTCGCTGGATGGTCAGCCAACGGTCGAAAACCCGTCATCGGATGCTACTGCGCGTGCCATTGAAGAAAGCGCCATCCGTTCCATTAGCGGTTGTGCCGCGCCATTCGACATGCTGCCAAAAAATTTCAAAACATTTTACGGCGAATGGCGCAGTGTCATTTTAAGTTTCACCTTGAAGGATGCGTGATGATGCCATTCCTTCGTTCACCTTCCCCCGTTTTCGTTGAGGCCTTTCGCTATGCCTAATTTATTTTCTGCTCCGGTCCGCTTCATCGCAGCGTTTGTTTTAAGCTTTACGATCACAGCCGCGCGGGCAGAATTGGCGATTACCATCGACAAAGGCAATTTTCAGCCGATGCCGATTGCGATCACGGATTTCGTAGGTGCGGACGCTGCAATGAACGCGCAAATCAGCGCCGTTATCATCAATAATTTAAAACGCTCCGGTGTGTTCCAACCAATCGATAAAGCGGCTTTTATCGATAAAAATCCGAATTTTGATGCCGTTCCGAATTTTGCTTCTTGGAAAGCGATTAATGCGCAAGCGCTTGTAACAGGCCGCGTTACCAAAGACGCTTCGGGCAAAATGAAAACCGAATATCGCGTGTGGGATGTGCTTTCAGGCCAGCAATTGGCTGGTCAGCAATATATGACCGATCCGACGCTGTGGCGGCGCGTGTCGCATATCATTTCCGACGGTGTCTATTCGCGGTTGACGGGTGAAAAAGGCTTTTTCGACACGCATGTTGTTTTCGTGGATGAAACAGGTCCCAAAGATAAGCGCGTCAAGCGCTTGGCTATTATGGATCAAGATGGTGCCAATGCGCGCTATCTGACCAAGGGCGATGAATTGGTGGTAACGCCGCGCTTTTCTCCTACCTCGCAAGAAGTCGCCTATATGGCGTTTGGTGAAGGCGACCCGAAAGTCTATGTGCTGAACATTGAGACGGGCCAGCGCGAAGTGGTTGGCAATTTCCCTGGCATGACCTTTTCGCCGCGTTTCTCGCCTGATGGTCAAAAGGTGATCATGAGCCTAGCCCAAGGGGCCGCGAGCAATATTTACACGATGGATTTGCGCACACGCACCACAACGCGCCTGACGGACACGCCCGCGATTGATACCTCGCCTTCCTACTCGCCTGACGGTTCGCAAGTCGTTTTTGAATCCGACCGCGGCGGTACGCAACAAATCTATGTGATGTCGTCTTCGGGCGGCGGCGCCAAGCGGATTTCCTTCAGCGATGGTGCGCGCTATTCGACACCCGTCTGGTCGCCTAAGGGCGATTATATCGCCTTTACCCGTCAAAAAGGCGGAGCCTTTGCAATAGGGATCATGAAACCCGATGGTTCGGGCGAACGTATCCTGACCGAAGGCTTCCACAATGAAGGCCCGACTTGGGCACCTAATGGCCGCTATCTAATGTTCTTCCGCGACCAAGGCGGTGGCGCGGGCGCACGCATCTTCATGGTGGATGTAACAGGGCGTGTTGAGCTGCCCGTGCCAACACCCTCCTACGGATCCGACCCCGCTTGGTCGCCGATTTTAAACTGAGGTAGCCCGTGACACGCCGATTGATTTCGTCAGGCTCACCTTTTGAAAAGACCTTCGGTTATTCGCGCGCCGTTATCGACGGCGATATGATCTATGTCTCGGGCACAACGGGCTATGATTATGCGACGATGACCATGCCGGATGATGTTGCCGAGCAAACGCGCAATATTTTTAAGACGGTTGCCAAGGTACTTGAAGAAGCAGGCTCGTCGCTCGAGCATATCGTCCGGGCGCAATATTTTGTCACCGATCAGACCTATTGCGAGCCTGTGCTCACCATATGTGGCGAAGTACTTGGCGATATTAGACCTGCAGCCGGAATCTATGTCGTCGCCGGACTGCTGAAGCCTGAAATGAAGGTGGAGATCGAGGTAACGGCTAGGATGCCACGTTAGTAATTCCATTTGTTCAATAATAAAAAAAGCTCCGCCAGATCACTCCGGCGGGGCTTTTTCATCTCTTTGTTGGCTGGTGCTTATGCTGCCAATTGCCGGAGCACATAGTGCAAGATCCCGCCATTCTTGAAATACTCGATCTCGTCCAACGTATCGATGCGGCAGATCACCGGAACCTTGGTGACTTTACCCTTCGCATTGGTGATCTCGAGCTCCATTTTCTGGCGTGGCTTAACGGAGGTGAGGCCCGGAATGGAAACCGTCTCGTCGCCCGTTAGTCCGAGCGTCTTCCAGCTTGTACCTTCCTCGAAGACGAAAGGCACAACGCCCATGCCGACAAGGTTGGAGCGGTGGATACGCTCGAAGCTTTGCGCAACAACGGCGCGAACGCCGAGCAGGTTCGTGCCCTTCGCCGCCCAATCGCGTGACGAACCATTGCCGTATTCAACGCCTGCGAACACAACCAGTGGAACATCCGATTTCGCGTATTCCATAGCCGCATCATAGATCGACTGGCGTTTGCCTGATGGCTGGTGGATCGTGAGGCCGCCTTCAGGCGTTGAGCCGTCCGCATCCTTCACCATGAAGTTCTTGATGCGGATATTGGCGAAAGTGCCGCGCATCATCACTTCGTGGTTGCCACGGCGTGTGCCGTATTGGTTGAAGTCGGCCGGATCAACCTTATTGGCCAAGAGGTATTTGCCTGCTGGCGAAGCAGCCTTAATCGAGCCTGCTGGCGAGATATGGTCCGTGGTGATCTTGTCGCCAAACAGGCCCAAAATCTTCGCACCTTTAATATCCGTCACAGGCTTTGGCGTTTTGCTCATGCCTACAAAGTAAGGTGGGTTTTGCACATAGGTCGATGCATTTTCCCACGCATAGGTTTGGCTGTCTGGCGTCTTCACCTTGCGCCAATTGCTATCGCCCGCGAAAACGTCGGCATATTTCGATTTGAAGATCGATTTGGTGACGTTCTTCGCGATGAAAGTGGCGATCTCTTTGTTCGAAGGCCAGATGTCTTTGAGGTAGACAGGCTTGCCCTTTTTATCGGTGCCGATTGGATCCTTGGTGAGATCGATCTGCAGCGAGCCCGCCAAAGCGTAAGCCACGACGAGCGGAGGCGAAGCGAGATAGTTGGCTTGCACGTCTGGTGATACGCGCCCTTCGAAATTGCGGTTACCGGAAATAACGGCAGCCGCAACAAGACCCTTATCATTGATGGTTTTCGAAATCTCGGTTGGAAGCGGACCCGAATTGCCGATGCAGGTCGTGCACCCAAAGCCGACAAGGTTGAAACCAAGCTTATCGAGGTCCTTTTGCAAGCCAGCTTTGGTAAGATATTCCGCCACGACTTGCGAGCCAGGTGCAAGCGAGGTTTTGACCCATGGCTTAACCGTTAAGCCCTTGGCTAATGCATTGCGTGCCAGAAGTCCCGCACCCATCAACACCGAAGGATTTGATGTGTTGGTGCAGGATGTGATCGCTGCAATCACGACATCGCCATGGCCCAAGTCAAAGTTTTTGCCTTCAACCTTATAGCGCGACGCAAGATCGGCCGCCTTTTTGTATTCCGTATCCATCGCCGAGAGGAAGCCGGCTTTGGCATCCGTCAAGGCAACGCGACCTTCAGGGCGCTTAGGTCCTGCAAGCGATGGCATGACCGAGCCAAGATCAAGTTCAAGCGTATCGGTGAAGACCGGATCGGGCGTTGTCTTGGTGCGGATCAGACCTTGCGCCTTGGCGTATTTTTCAACGAGATCGACGCGCGACTTTTTGCGGCTGGTCATTGTGAGATAAGACAAGGTCTCGGTGTCGATTGGGAAGAAGCCGCAAGTCGCGCCATATTCGGGTGCCATATTGGCAATCGTTGCGCGGTCGGCGAGCGTCATCGCGTTGAGACCGGGGCCATAGAACTCGACGAATTTATTGACCACGCCTTTTTTGCGCAGCATTTGCGTGACGGTCAGCACGAGATCGGTTGCTGTAATGCCTTCAGCGAGTTTGCCCGTCAGCTTGAAGCCGATGACTTCCGGTAGCAACATGGATTGCGGCTGGCCGAGCATAGCGGCTTCCGCCTCAATGCCGCCCACGCCCCAACCGAGAACGGCCAAGCCGTTGACCATCGTCGTGTGCGAGTCGGTACCAACGAGTGAGTCCGGATAGGCGACTTCAACCGTTTCCGATTTACCGCGGCCGTTCTTGATCTTCTCTTTCCGCGTCCAGACGGTTTGCGAGAGATATTCCAAATTCACTTGATGGCAGATGCCCGTGTCTGGCGGCACAACTGAGAAGTTTTCAAACGCCTGCTGACCCCATTTCAAGAAGCGATACCGCTCGCCATTGCGTTGATATTCGAGATCGACATTCTTTTTGAAAGCCTTTGTCGAACCGAATTCATCGACAATCACCGAATGGTCGATCACGAGATCAACAGGAACAAGTGGATTGATCTTCTTTGGATCGCCGCCCAAATTTTTCATGGCGTCGCGCATGGCGGCCAAATCAACAACGGCTGGAACGCCGGTGAAATCCTGCATCAAAACGCGTGCGGGACGGAACGCGATCTCGACTTCCGTCTGGCCCTTGGTTTTTAACCAACCAACCGCGGCCTTGATATCGGCTTTGGTGACCGTGCGGCCATCTTCAAACCGCAACAGGTTTTCGAGCAAAACTTTCAGCGAGAAAGGCAGTTTTGAAATGCCTTTAAGGCCATTCTTTTCCGCATCTTTCAGCGAATAATACACATAGGTCTTATTGCCGACTTTGAGTTTCTTGCGGCATTTGAAGCTGTCTAACGATGACATAGGAAGTCTCCGATTGGGGTCTGGTTAAAGCAAATCCGTCATAGACGTTCTGCGATCACGCCGCCCCGGGAGTGCCCAGGCCCCCTGCCTCGCTCATGGACGACGCACCGGCGCATACCTTTTATAGAAAATTTCTGACAATATCGCTACATCGACTTAAGACGGTTTTCGGGAATTTTTTATTTCAGGTGCAGCTTTTATTTTTGGAACAGGTTTATGCGTCTTATCGTTAACGGCTTAGCTTCCATTCGCTCAGGCCGACCCGTCTTTTCCGGCCTCGGATTCGAGCTTCATTCGGGCGAGGCATTGGCGGTTACAGGTCCAAATGGCGTTGGTAAATCAAGCCTTTTGCGAATCATCGCCGGGTTGCTTCCGGCGTCTGAAGGAAAAGTGAACCTTGAAGGCGGTGAAGCGGAAGCCTCTCTTGGGGAAGAGGCGCATTATCTCGGCCACCGCGATGCCTTGAAGCCAAGCCTTTCACCCTATGAAACCCTTTCCTTTTGGCAGTCGATGTTGGGGCGCCCACTGCTTGATCCTGACAAAGCCCTCACGCAAGTAGGACTTGGCCATGCGGCACATTTGCCGTCGGGTTATCTCTCAGCCGGTCAACGCCGCCGTCTGGCTTTGGCGCGGCTTCTGGTTTCACGCAGGCCCGTCTGGTTGCTCGATGAGCCCACTTCCGCGCTCGATGCTTCGTCGGAAGCGATGTTTAATGGTTTGGTTGGCGAGCATTTGGCGAGCGGTGGAATGGTGCTCGTTGCAACCCACACGCCTTTAGGGTTTTCGACGCGAAGCCTCAAAATGCAAGGAGCTGTATAATGGCCGCTTTCCTTGCTGTGTTTCGCCGTGATCTGGTGCTCGGCGCGCGTATTGGTGGCGGCGCGGGGGTAGGCCTCGTGTTCTTTTTAATGCTCGTCACGATTATGCCTTTTGCGGTCGGCCCCGATATGGTGTTGCTCGCCCGCATTGGCCCGGCGATTTTGTGGGTCGCTGCCTTACTCGCTACGCTGATCGGGTTAGACCGTCTTTTTCAAGCGGATGACGAGGACGGTTCGCTCGATCTCTTGCGGATGTCGCCGCTGCCTTTGCCGCTTCTCGTGCTGGCAAAAGGCTTGGCGCATTGGATCTCGACGGGTTTGCCGCTTGCTCTAGCCGCGCCCTTTTTAGGTCTACTTCTTGCCCTTGAGCCAAAGGCCCTCATGGCAGTCACTGTGACGCTTTTGGTGGGTACACCTGCGCTGACCTTTATCGGTGCCATTGGTGCGGCGCTAACCGCAGGAATGCGACGCGGTGGATTAATTTTATCGGTGCTCGTTATGCCGCTGATGATCCCGGTCCTGATTTTCGGAATATCAGCTACGTCTGCCGCCCTTGGCGGTACGATCCCCTTTATGACGCCGTTTTCGATTTTGATCGCGCTAACACTTTTCGCCTTCGTCTCGGGAACGATTGCTGCAACGCTCGCCATTCAGAATGCGGAAGGTTGATCGCCGCTTTAATAGTGCGGAATCACAATTGTTTCTTTTTCCGTCACGATAACATCCAGCGAACGGTCATGCGGCTCTTCGGGCACGCGATCAATTTCTTGCACGGAAAAAGCAATGCCAATCGTAAACAACGGGCCAATGGCCGAGAGCCTTGCAATGGCGCGATCATAATAACCAGCGCCATAGCCGATGCGATGTCCGCGGCGATCAAAGGCCGCGAGCGGCACGAGAAGCGCCAGTGGCGAAACTTCGGGCGCGGTCGCTTCTGGTTCACGCAAACCGAAGGGCCCTTCCGCCATAGCATCGCCCGTCTTCCACGCGCGGAAAATGAGCCCCGATGGTGTGACGACAGGAAGCGCCGAGCGAAATCCCAAGGCATTGAGTTCGAGAAGGGCAGGGCGGGGATCAATTTCCGTTCGGATTGGCCAAAAGCCGCCCACGGGGCCGCCGCTCATTTTATCGGCGAAGGGCACGATACGTTTTGAGATGTGAAGCGAAAATTCAGCGCGCTGCTCTGGGCTAAGGGCGCTGCGTCGGTTGAGCGCCTCTTTACGGCGTATATCTTTGGCAGTTGGTTCAGTCATGCTTCAACCAATAAAGTGCGGAGCCACAATAGCCGTGGAACGATCGATCCCAGGTGCCTACATATGTAGGTGGGCGCCGTGTGCCCCGGTCCACGGACCAAGGCAGGGACAGCTCCCTAGGGGTCGTTAAGGCCCCGGGAATTCAGTTGTTCTCACGCACTCCGCAGCCCCGCAACGCTAAGGTAAGCCTTTGCGCGCCAATATACCAGAGCTATCAATGTCGATCGCGTTAGAAAAGCTGCGGAACGCTATCCCATAGCAATTTGGCACCCACCAAAAAGGTCAGCGCATAAATCAGGGTGTAAAAGCGCGCCGCCGGAATGCGCCGCACCATCCAGACGCCCAGTAATGTTGCAACCAGCGCCAAGGGAAACAGCGCGAAGGACGTGCCGAGGTTTTCGGACGAGAATTGGCCGAGGAGGAAATAAGGAAGTACCTTGGTCAAATTTGTAATCGTAAAAAACCACGTCGAGGTACCGACATAGGTCTGCGGCGGCAGGCGTTGCGGCATCACATGAACCTGAA
Organism: Beijerinckiaceae bacterium; assembly: GCA_026461505.1. Lineage (GTDB taxonomy): Bacteria > Pseudomonadota > Alphaproteobacteria > Rhizobiales > Beijerinckiaceae > CAIUPE01. Next base: position 11,335 of record JAPJMW010000022.1, on the reverse strand, counting down.
AGGGTGGCCCCCCTGCATGGGCTACAAAACTCGTGAACCCCGCAATAATGCCCCAAAACACACCGGCAAATGTTTTGCCCGGTACGGGATCACCCACCACGTTTCGCCGACGCCAATAGACGATCACAAAGGCAATGGAAATGACGCCAACGCCAAGCTTCACCATGTCATCGGAAACATGGGCCGCCATCAGCCAGCCGAGAAAAATGCCGATCACCGACCCCGGTAACATGATCGCCAAATTGCGAAAATCGAAATCACGGCGATAGGCCCATGTGCTGACCATGTCCTGCAGGATCAGAATAGGGAGCATCAACGCGGCTGCTTTAACGGGCGAGACCACCAAGGCCAACAGCGGAATGGCAATTAATCCCAATCCAGCAAAGCCGCCTTTGGCCAGCCCCATCAAAAAAACGGCGGGAATGGCAGCCAAATAAAAGAAAGGATCGGAGATTACAGCAGGCATGGTTACTCGGAAGGTTGGGCAATGAAGCCGCTATTGGCGGCAAGTTGCGTCATTTGGCAAGCTTTGAAAATTCACCATCTGCCTTGCATCGAAAGTCGTGCCTGACGCGGGCGCCATCCGATGCTAAAGGCAGTCCTTAAAAGGGAAACGCCAATAAAGGGGCACGCTATGAGCCATGCCGCGCGCTATAGTGAAGTGTATAACCGCTCGATCAGCGATCCATCGGGTTTCTGGGCCGACGAAGCGCAGTCGATCGATTGGATCAAGCCGCCGCAAACCGTTTTCGACCCCTCACTCGGTGTGTATGGCCGCTGGTTTCCTGATGGTATGGTCAATACCTGCTACAACGCCGTTGATCGCCACGCCGAAGCCCATCCCGACCGCACGGCGATCATCCATGATAGCCCGATTACGGGCACGAAACGCAAAATCACTTATTCCGAATTTCGCGATGAGGTCGCAACGCTCGCCGCCGTGTTGCAAGACTTCGGCGTCAAAAAAGGTGATCGAGTCATCGTTTATATGCCGATGATCCCCGAGGCGCTGTTTGCCATGCTCGCATGCGCGCGCATTGGGGCTGTCCACTCGGTGGTCTTTGGCGGCTTTGCGGCGCGCGAACTTGCAACCCGTCTTGATGATTGCGAACCCAAACTGATCCTCGCCGCCTCCTGTGGCATCGAGCCGGGAAGGGTGGTGCACTATAAGCCGCTGATCGATGAGGCGATTGAGATCGCGCATCATAAGCCCGAATCCGTGATTGTTTTTCAGCGTCCGCAAGAAACCGCTCAGCTGAAGGCAGGGCGTGATTTTGAGTGGCAGACATTGGTAGGCGAGGCCAAGTCCAAAAACCGTCAGGCCGCTTGCGTCCCCGTTGCCTCAACCGACCCGCTTTATATCCTCTATACCTCCGGCACGACCGGAAAACCAAAAGGCGTGGTGCGCGACAATGGCGGGCATCTGGTTGCGATGTCATGGAGCATGAAGGGGATTTACGGCATTGGTCCGGGCGATGTGTTTTGGTCCGCCTCCGATATTGGCTGGGTGGTGGGCCATTCCTACATCGTCTATGCGCCGCTGATCGTTGGTGCGACGACGGTTGTCTATGAAGGCAAGCCCGTCGGCACGCCCGATGCGGGTGCCTTCTGGCGCGTGATTTCCGAGCATGGCGCGAAGGCTTTGTTCACCGCGCCGACCGCCTTTCGCGCCATCCGTAAAGAAGATCCCGAAGCGGTTGAACTTCAAAAATACAATCTCAAGGGCTTCCGTGCTCTGTTCTTGGCGGGCGAACGCGCTGATCCTGATACGGTGAAATGGGCCGAAGAAAAGCTCGGCACGCCGGTCATCGACCATTGGTGGCAGACCGAAACCGGATGGGCCATTGCCGGTAATCCCTTCGGCATGGGCATGCTGCCTGTCAAACACGGCTCGCCCACGGTCGCGATGCCGGGCTATGATGTGCGCATTCTGGACGAAGGCGGCCATCCGGTGCCCGCGGGCAAGATGGGCTCGATTGTCGTCAAACTGCCGATGCCACCCAGCTGCCTACCAACGCTGTGGAATGCCGAAGACCGTTTCCGCGAAAGCTATCTCACGACCTATCCGGGGTATTACTCCACCTCGGATGCAGGCTATATCGATGAGGACGGTTATCTCTACATTATGGGCCGCACCGACGACATCATCAATGTGGCGGGCCACAGGCTTTCAACGGGCGCAATGGAAGAGGTATTGTCGGGCCATCCCGCGGTTGCCGAATGCGCTGTCATCGGTGCCAAAGACGCGCTGAAAGGCGAGCAGCCTTGCGGCTTTGTGGTGTTGAAATCCGGTATCACCACACCGCCCGAACAGGTTGAGAAAGAACTCGTCGCCCGCGTCCGCGATCAAATCGGCCCCGTCGCGGCGTTTAAACTGGCGATGGTGGTGAAGCGTCTTCCTAAGACTCGCTCCGGCAAAATTCTGCGCGGAACGATGAAGAAAATTGCCGATAGCGACAGCTTCAATATGCCAGCGACAATTGATGATCCGGCTGTTTTGGATGAGATCAAAGTAGCGTTGCAGGGCAAGGGGTTGGCGAAGTAAATAATTCGTCATTGCGAGCGAATGCGAAGCAAACCAGTTGATGGTGCCGGAAGGATCTGGGTTGCTTCGTCGTTGCACTCCTCGCAATGACGGTTTTATATCTTCATCAAATCCGGCCTTCTCGCTTTCGTCAGTCTCTCTGCCTGCTCGCGTCGCCATTTGGCGATTTTGCCGTGATCGCCGGAGAGAAGAATTTCCGGAATTTCCCGGCCTTCCCACTCGCGTGGTTTGGTATAATGCGGGTATTCCAAAAGCCCGTTTTCAAAGCTTTCATCCTCGCCCGATTCCGTCTTGCCCATCACGCCGGGCAACAACCGCACACAGGCATCGAGCAGCACAAGGGCTGCGGGTTCGCCACCGGATAAAATATAATCGCCGATCGAGACTTCGATGAGATGGCGGCCTTCAATAACGCGCTCATCGACGCCTTCAAACCGTCCGCACACAATCACAACCCCGTCGCCCGCCGCCCATTCGCGTACCATGGCTTGCGTCAAAGGTTTGCCGCGCGGGCTCATCAATAAAACGGGCCGTGGATCATCGGTGGTCACTACCGCATCAATCGCATTCGCCAACACATCGGCGCGCAACACCATGCCTGCGCCACCGCCTGCGGGGGTATCATCGACTGCGCGGTGTTTGCCCAAACCATGCGAGCGAATATCATGCGCGTTAAGCGACCAGCGGCCCGATTTTAAGGCCTCTCCCGCCAGCGACAATCCAAGCGATCCGGGAAACATCTCGGGAAACAAAGTCAGCACATCGGCGCGAAAACCGCTCATGCGCCGGGGCGCTCCTCGCCCTCAATCTCATCAGGCAAAATCACGGTGAGAGTTTGGGCAGCCAAATCAACTACAGGCACATTGGCTTTGGTGAAAGGCACCAGCAGAGAAGGTCCCGTTGAAGGGGCAATGTCGAGTATATCACCCGCGCCAAAATCATGCACGGCCGTAACTGTGCCGATCACCGCGCCGTCTGGCGCGCGTGCAACTAGGCCAATCAAATCGGCGTGATAGAATTCTTCTTCATCGGGCTCGGGCAATTGATCGCGCGGAATAAACAGCGCGAGATTGGTCAGCGCCTCGGCGGCGGTACGGTCCGCAACGCCCTCCAAGGAAACGACCAGCATGTCGTCCTTGATCAGCCGCGCACTGCGAATAACAAAACGCCGCTGTCCGGTTTTATCCGTCAGCGGCTGATAGTCTTGAATGCCCAAAGGGTCGGCGGTGAAGGATTTGAGACGCATCTCGCCCTTCACGCCATGGGGCGCACCCAACACGCCAACCTCGACAAGTCCGGTAGGGGTCTTCTCGTTGGGTTGGCGCGCCATGGGGTGTTCTTACTCGGCTGCTGGTTCGGCAGCAGGCTCGGCAGCTGGAGCAGCAGCGGCGGCAGCCTTCTCGGCTTCCTTCGCAGCAACGATAGCAGCGGCTGCCTTTTCAACTTCAGCAGCGGCAGCGTCGAGACGCTCCTGAGCCTTCTTCTTTGGCTTGGCCTTTTCTGGGTTGACGCGGGCCTTACGCTTCCACAAGCCAGCGGCTTCCAAGAAACGCTCGACGCGGTCGGTAGGCTGCGCACCCTTGGCGAGCCATGCCTTGGCCTTGTCATGATCGAAATGCACGCGATCCGCCGAATCCTTTGGCTTCATTGGGTCGAATGTTCCGAGCTTCTCGATGAAACGGCCATCGCGTGCAAAGCGGCTATCAGCCACAACGATCGAATAATGCGGACGCTTCTTGGCACCACCGCGGGCGAGACGAATTTTTACTGACATGTTTAGATTTTCCTTAGTTAGATTTTAGGTTGGTTGGTTTTGATATTCATCGTCCTTGCGAGGAGCTCCTCACCTCGCAATGACGGTTGAAAGGGTTTTTCATTTCTTCTTCCCCCCAAACGGGTTGAAGCTGCCGAGTCCCGGAAGCGTTGGCTTGACGCCAAGCCCCGGTAATCCGGGTAGTTTCGCCGCAGCGCCCGGCAAAGGCGGCAGGCCTGCCGGTGGCTTCGCAGTACCCGGAAATTCCGGAAGGGCCGCGCCGCCGCCCATTTGCTTTTGCATCGCTGCGATTTCTTCCGGCGACGGCATGCCGCCACCGCCAAGGCCGAACATATTGGCGAGACCAGCCATCGGCCCGCCGCGCTTGTTCTGGCCCATCATCTTCATCATATCGGCCATTTGGCGGTGTTGCTTGAGCAAGCGGTTGACGAGTTCAACCGAAACCCCCGCACCCGCCGCAATGCGCTTTTTACGCGAGGCTTTGAGGAGGTCGGGGTTTTTGCGTTCCGCCGCCGTCATCGAATTCACAATGGCGATCTGGTGCTTCACCACTTTGCCATCGAGATGGGAGGCGGCGATCTGGTTCTTCATTTTGGCAACGCCGGGGATCATGCCCATCAGCCCGCCCACGCCACCGATCTTTTCAATCTGCTGCAGCTGGTCGCGCATATCGGAGAGATCGAACTGGCCCTTGCGCATCCGCTCAGCGGTGCGCATCGCCTTTTCCTGATCGATATTTTCGACCGCTTTTTCAACGAGCGAAACCACATCGCCCATGCCCAAAATGCGGTTGGCAATGCGGGCTGGATGGAAATCCTCGAGCGCATCCATCTTTTCGCCGGTACCGACGAGCTTGATCGGCTTACCGGTAATCGCGCGCATCGAGAGCGCCGCACCGCCACGGCCATCGCCATCGACGCGGGTGAGTACGATGCCGGTAATCCCCACGCGCTCGTCAAAGGCTTTTGCGGTGTTGACCGCGTCTTGTCCGGTCAGCGCATCGGCGACGAGCAACACTTCATGCGGCTTGGTTGAGGCTTTGACTTCCGCCACTTCCGCCATCAGCTCATCGTCAACCGTGGTGCGGCCGGCGGTGTCGAGCATAACGACATCGAAGCCACCCAAACGGGCCGCATCCATCGCGCGTTTGGCGATTTGTACCGCGCTTTGGCCCGCGACGATGGGGAGCACTTCAATCGAGAGTTGCTTGCCGAGGCTTGCCAATTGCTCCATCGCGGCCGGACGGCGCGTGTCGAGCGAGGCCATCAGCACTTTGCGCTTCATGCGGTCGGTGAGGCGGCGGGCGATTTTACCCGTTGAGGTGGTTTTACCCGAGCCCTGCAAGCCGACCATCAAAATGGCGACAGGCGGCACGGCTTCGAGATCAATCGGCGAGGCTTCCGAGCCTAACGTATCGACCAGAACATCATTGACGATCTTGATGACCATCTGGCCCGGCGAAACCGAGCGGACAACTTCTTGACCAACAGCGCGCTCGCGCACCTTTTCGGTGAATGAGCGAACGACATCGAGCGCAACATCTGCTTCAATCAGCGCCCGGCGTACTTCACGCAACGCGAGATTCACGTCCTCCTCGCTCAACGCGCCGCGACGCGTGAGGGCGTTCAGAATGCCAGAGAGCTTGTCGCTCAGACTTTCGAACATCGAAGACCTTCCTTACTTGCGCATGCTTTTCGCGAAAAACCGGCAACCACTTTTTCGCCCGCATGCGTGACGAAAAACGGCCCAAAGCCAAACGCGCCCGAGGGCGCAACGCGCTGTCGGACGTGGACCTCCGACCTCTCGGGTCGGGCGGTGGCTCAAGGACGTAACCGTCGATGAATGGGCGGGATGTAGGGGAAAGGGTAGAAAGAGTCAAGAAATCTTACTTTCCTGAAACGACTTCACCGTCTCCGCCACCCCCACCTCCAACGGCGTAAAATCGGACCAGAAGCGATGCGCGAATTTTGAGGCGTCGACGTCATAAGGTCGGTCCCATTGAAAGCGCATTTCGCCCATTTCTTTGAGCAAAGGCATAAACAGGCCCATCACAGGTAATAGACCCATCGGAATCGCCGTCACCGCCAATTTCTGACCCGTGGCCTTTGCCCCTATCGCCAAAATCTCGCGGGTTGTGCGCATGGGTGCTGACGGAATATGCCAAGCCTGACCAAAATCCTCATCCGGCGCGTCGAGCAGCGAGACGACGCCGCGTGCGATGTCGGGCAAATAGGCGAAGGCGTGCGGCTGATCGGGATCAATAATCAACATTGGCTTCTTGCCTTTTGCCATATTGCCGAAGGCGAGATCACCGAGATGGGATTGCGCCACACCCGGCCCGTAAAAATCTGGAGCGCGGAGGGCGGTCACCTTCACCCGTCCGGCCGCATGGGCTTTCATCCATTGCCGGGTAATCGCCGCCCGCACGGCAGGCTTTGTGCCATAGTCCTTTAACGCCATATCTTCGCGTAGCGGGGCCGTTTGCGGGCCATACATATAAAGATTATCGACGAAAACGACGCGTGCGCCCACGGCCTCAGCCGCTGTCAGCACATTCGCCATCGCCTTTGGCCAGGCGGTTCGCCAAACCTTTCGGTCATAGGTAAACCCGATCGTGAGCACGATCTGCGACGCGCCTTTCGCGGCTTGGCGAACGGACGCAGCATCCAACACGTCGCAACGCGTGAAACCGACGCCCTCGGGCAATTCATTTGGGGCGTTGCGCTGCGCTACGCGTACCGTGCGCCCCTTCAACTGAGCCACCGTTGCTTTGCCCACGGGACCACAACCAATCACCAAAATTTCATCTGCCATATCAACCTCCTGAATTGTGCAAGAAGGTGATAGCGCAACGCATTGCATATCAAAAATGCATAGTTTATATTTTTAATATGCGTGAAGTGAATTTATCCGGTCTCGATCTGAATCTTCTCCCGCCGCTTGAAGCGCTGCTTCGGCGGCGCAACGTCACCCATGCTGCGAGCGATGTCGGCTTGAGCCAACCTGCGATGAGTCGGGCCTTGGCACGGTTGCGCGATCTGTTGGGTGATCCCTTGCTGGTGCGCGGTGCGAAGGGCTTAACGCTCACCCCCCGCGGTCAAGCGCTACTGCCGATGGTAACGGCAGCTTTGACCGATTTAAAAACTGTCTTCCGTCCGCCGACTTTTGATCCCGCAACCGCTGAGCGGGTGATCCGCTTTGCCTCGTCTGACGCGCAAACAGTGATGATCGCGCCCCGTCTTCAGGCGATCATGCGCGAGCGCGCACCGGGGATCGATTTACGGTTTGAGTCTTATGGCCGCGATGTCGCGAACCGCATCGCCGATGGTCAAATCGATTTTGCCTTTGCGCTCGCTTCCACCCCGCTGCCCTTGGGTGCTGCAAGTTTCAAACTGGCCGATGATCGTCTGGCGCTTGTGATGCGACGGCACCACCCGATGGCTGCAAAAAAATGGACGCTCGAAGATTATGGCCAAGTCGATCATATTGGCGTGCGGCTCACCGATGATGGTCTTTCAGATCTCGATGCAATTCTTGCCAATAAAAATATTTCGCGCCGAATGGTACTCACCACTCCGCATTTCACGGCAGCGCTTGCCGCCGTCGGTGCATCCGACGCGGTGACCACGGTTTCACGCGCCTTTGCGATGCGCTTTGCCGATCTCTTCGCGCTTGAAATTCGCGATCCGCCCTTTAGCGATATCGAGATGACGATGACGCTCGTCACCTCATCACTGCGAACGCATGATCCGCTTTTGATGTGGATGGTGGATCAGGTACGGCAGGCGGCTGAGGCCGCCTACCGCGGGATCTAATTCTTAATTCAGCTTTGCACCCTTCGGGGCACGCTCGTGTGCTACGCCATGCTCGCCGATAATCAACCCTAACGGTCCGGCATCAACGGGTACATGATCGCCATCTTTCACCGCACCGGAGAGAATAAGCTCAGCCAAAGCATCTTGCACATTTTTCTGGATCACGCGTTTCAAAGGACGCGCGCCATAGGCTGGATCATAGCCTTTTTCGGCAAGCCATTCGCGCGCTTCGGGTTTTAATTCGATCACGATTTTGCGATCAGCCAACAATTGATCAAGCCGTTTCATTTGAATATCGACAATCGCCCCCATTTGATCGCGCTTCAGGCGATGGAAGAGGATGATTTCATCGATACGGTTCAAGAACTCGGGGCGGAAATGCGAGCGCACCACGCCCATCACTTCTTCGCGTACTTCTTCTGTATCGTGGCCTTCGGTTTGAAGCACAAGGAATTCCGCACCCAGATTCGAAGTCATGATGATCAGCGTGTTGCGGAAATCGACCGCCCGACCTTGGCCGTCGGTGAGACGCCCATCATCGAGCACTTGAAGAAGCACGTTGAACACATCCGGATGCGCCTTTTCGATCTCGTCGAACAGGATCACCTGATAAGGCCTGCGCCGCACCGCTTCCGTCAGCGCGCCACCTTCCTCATAGCCGACATAGCCGGGAGGAGCGCCGATCAACCGTGCAACCGAGTGCTTCTCCATATATTCGGACATGTCGATGCGTACCATCGCGGTTTCATCGTCAAACATGTAAGACGCAAGCGCTTTGGTGAGTTCGGTTTTACCAACACCCGTTGGACCTAAAAACATAAACGAACCGATTGGGCGATGCGGATCTTGAAGCCCCGCACGCGCACGGCGGATGGCGGTGGAAACGGCAATCACCGCTTCCTCTTGGCCTACGACCCGTTTGCCGATTTCAAGCTCCATACGCAACAGTTTGTCCTTCTCGCCTTCGAGCATTTTATCAACCGGAACGCCCGTCCAGCGCGAAACAACCTGCGCGACATCGTTGGCTGTGACGGCTTCGGCTACCATCGCCCCTGCATTTTCACTGCCTTCATTGGCCGCGAGTTTCTTCTCAAGATCGGGGATCAGCCCATAGGCCAATTCACCCGCCTTTTGATACTCGCCTTTGCGTTGCGCATTGGCGAGATCGGTACGGGCTTGCTCCAACTGTTCTTTGATTTTTTGCGCAGCACCGAGCTTGTCTTTTTCAGATCTCCAGCGTTGCGTTAATGAGGCCGATTTTTCTTCCAAGCCCGCAAGCTCAACCTCAATCTTACCAAGCCGGTCTTTTGATCCCGCATCGGTTTCTTTTTTGAGCGCTTCTTGTTCGATGCGAAGCTGCACAATGCGGCGATCCAGCTCGTCGAGTTCTTCGGGTTTTGAATCAACCTGCATGCGTAAACGGGCAGACGCCTCATCGACCAAATCAATCGCTTTATCGGGCAAAAACCGATCGGTGATGTAACGGTTCGAAAGCGTTGCGGCGGCAACAATCGCGGCATCGGTAATCCGCACGCCATGATGCAATTCGTATTTTTCCTTCAAGCCACGAAGGATCGAAACGGTGTCTTCAACGCTGGGTTCGCTTACAAAAATAGGCTGAAAGCGCCGCGCAAGGGCTGCGTCTTTTTCAACGTGTTTGCGATATTCATCGAGCGTCGTCGCACCCACGCAATGCAATTCACCACGTGCAAGCGCGGGCTTCAGCAAATTAGACGCATCCATCGCGCCATCGGCTTTGCCGGCACCGACAAGCGTGTGCATTTCATCGATAAAGAGGATTATACCGCCTTCTGCCGAGGTCACTTCCGAGAGCACCGATTTCAAACGCTCTTCAAATTCGCCGCGATATTTTGCGCCTGCAATCAGTGAGCCCATATCAAGCGAGAGCAATTTTTTATCGGTTAAACTTTCGGGCACATCGCCATTCACGATACGCAGAGCCAAGCCTTCCGCAATCGCGGTTTTACCGACGCCGGGCTCACCAATCAAAACGGGATTATTTTTCGTACGCCGCGAAAGCACCTGGATCGCGCGGCGAATTTCTTCATCGCGTCCGATGACCGGATCAAGTTTTCCGTCGCGCGCGGCTTGGGTTAAATCACGCGTGTATTTTTTCAAAGCCTCGTAGGCGTTTTCAGCCGATGCATTGTCAGCTGTGCGACCCTTCCGCAAATCATTAATCGCAGCGTTCAAAGCCTGCGGCGTGACACCGGATTTTGCGAGGACTTTGCCCGCCTCCATGTCTTTCTCGGTCGCGAGCGCCAGTAACATCCGCTCAACGGTGACATAGGAATCGCCCGCTTTGACGGCGATTTTTTGCGCGGTATCAAACAACCGCACCAGATCGCGGCTTGCGCCCGGTTGCGAGGCGGCACCGGATACTTTCGCTTGTTTCGACAAAAGCTCTTCGGTCAGGACCAAAGCCTGTTTCGCGTTGCCGCCCGCGCGCCCGATCAATCCGGCGGAGAGGCCTTCATTGTCGTCGAGCAACACTTTCAAAAGATGTTCGGGCAAAAATTGCGGATGCCCTTCGCGCATGGCAACCATTTGCGCGGATTGCACAAAGCCTTTTGCTCGGTCGGTATATTTTTCGAAATCCATCTGCCGTCTCCTGTTGGCCGCGTCGGATCCGTCCGGTCATGTGGCCCAGATCGCCGCTCCTCATTGAGGCTCCCCATAAGTGGGCAAACCCTTCCAATAAGAGATAAGAACGCATTGGCTTAAGCGAAAGGGGTAACACCCTACGTAAAGCCCACAAAAAAGGAGGCCATTGGGCCTCCTTTTGTCTAACGAGAAAGGGCAGCGAATTTATTCGCCGTCATTGGCTATATCGGGAGCCTGCACCTTTGGTGGGCGACCACGGCGGCGAACGCCAACGGGCTCAACAAAATTCGGATCGACCGGCACGGCTGTTTCAACACTGCTTGGTTCAATCGGTGCTTCGGAGCCGATCGTGTTCCGCACGGGTGCTGTGATAAACGATGGCAAACCGGGCTGTTCGGCCTCAATCGGCATAGGCTCGTTTCTTGGAAAACGACGGTCTTGCCCGTTGCGTTCAAAGCGTCCGCCATCCCGTGGTGGGCGCTGATCCCGGTCGCGGGGTTGAAAGTCACGCTGCTCACGCGGTTGATGGTCGCGGGGTGGGCGCTGTTCACGCGGCTCGCGGGGCTGGAACTCGCC